>NZ_JBEZXU010000003.1:0-331544 GCF_040638175.1 Actinoplanes sp. NPDC026670 | reverse complement strand
CCAGCCGCAAACTGCGGGACAACCTGACCGGACACGCCTTCCTGATCGGTGCGGTCCTCTGCTTCGGCCTCTTCATGTGGTTCCCGATGATCCGCCCCCATCCGCGATACCGCGGTGAGCGACGGCCGGTGGTCTGTCAGGGCTGGAGTGTGGTCAGTCTGGTGAACTCGCTCGGCAGGTCGTAGCCGTCCCAGATGGCGCCGAACGTGAGCGCCGAACCGAACGGCACGATCCGGTCCACCCCGCGGCCGCCCAGCTCCACCGCGAAGGCACGCAGCTCAGCCGGGGTGAACCCGAAGTGGCTGACCGTCTGGTCCTGCCGGTTCATCGCCGGCACCAGGTCGAGCAGGGAGTCCACCTCGGCGAACGGGAACGCGCCGGCGCCGATCCAGCGCCGGGGCGCCTGCTCGGTGCCGGCCAGGGTCACCGCGGTGATCCGGTTGTCCGGGAAGTCCAGCGTGGTGGCGGCACCGGTGGCGGCCAGCCCGTACGCGTTGACCCGCTTCTCCACCGCCATCGCCGGATCGACGGTCCAGCCCCGCTGGTCGACCACACCGAGCAGCAGGTCGAGGAACTCGGCCCGGACCGCGCCGGTGTCCGAGCCGCCGCCGACCAGGAACACGGTCCGCGGCGAGGAGCAGGCGGCCTGGTCGAACCAGTACGCGTCGTTGGCGAACCCGACCACGGCGTTACGGCGTGCGGCCGGGTCGGCGGCACGCCAGCCGGGCACCGACAGGACGGCCCAGGACGTACGGTCGGGAAAGGTCAGATCTCGGGCCGACGGCCGCAGCGGCTGCGCGCGGATGGTGTCGACCGCATGGTCACCACCCCAGATCACCCGCAGGTCACACCACCTGCTGAGCGCCGCGGTGATCGCGTCGTCGTGGCCGTAGGTGACCATCCGCTGGGTCCGCCCGATCACCGGGTCGGCCTCGGTCTCGTTGAGCGCGTCCAGGATCACCTCGGCTGCCCCGGCCGACCGGGACGAGATCCGGACCACGTTGTGGTTGCCGGCGAGCGCCGAGATCGCCCACGAGTAGACGAAGATCGTGTCCACGTTGGCCGGTGGCAGGTGGAAGACGTTGCCCCGGGGGAAGACCAGCGCGTCCCGCCGGGCGGTCATCCGTTCCACCGAGCGGTTGAGCTCGGCCGGCCGCAGGAAGTAGCCGAGCGACCCGAGTTCCGGGTGGCGCCGGGCGACCGCGGGCGCGAGCAGTCTGCGGGCCAGTTTGGCGAGGAAGTCGACCATCCGCGGGTCACCGACGGTGAGCCGGTCCTCCGACGGGGCGGTCAGGTCGCCCTCTGCTCCGAACCGGTACTGCAGTGTCATTTCGGCATGCCCTTCTGGCCCTCGCCTGCGGCGCTGTCGGTCAGTGCGGCGGGTTGCCGCTCGGTGCAGGCGGTCATGCTGCCGCACTCCGATACGTGTCCGAGCATCCACGCGCCTCGGCCCGGGGCAACCGTCCGAGCACCGAGAAGCGTTTGCCGGGCCAGTCCCCGTCGTCGACGCCGTGCACGACACCGAGATCCTCGGTGAGCAGCACGTGACCCGGGTACGAGGTGGGCAGCGTGCTCACCACCTCGAGGAGGCCCGGTTTTCCGGGCGGTAGTTCCGCCCAGGTCTCCGGGTCGCGAACCACGACGTCCGCGAAGTCCGGGCAGTACAGCGATCCACCCGTCGGGCCTTCAAGAAAGATCGTTCCGATCTGCTCGACCATGCCGTAGAAGTTGTGGATCCGGGTGAGCCCGACGCCGGCCAGGCGGTTGCGGAACTCCTCCGGGGAGACGGCCTGGTCGACCAGTTTCTTCCAGCCGCCGGAGTGGATCAGGATGCCGTTGCTCAGGTCCAGGCCGTGCTCGCGGGCGATCTCGTAGAGGTGCAGCCAGACCAGGTAGGTGAACCCGAAGATCAGGAACGGCTGGTCGCCGTGTTCGGCCAGGAAGGCACGAAGGCCGTCGACGTCCGCATCGAGCGCCCACACGTGATCACGGCCGAAGGTGGCCATGCCCAGCACGCCGGCGCCGCGGGCACTGAACGAGCGGCGGTCCTTCAGGATCGACTTGGTGTCGACGATCAGCATCGGCAGGCGTTTGGGGCCGAGCACCGTCTGCAGGGTGGCGCCGAGCTGCCGGGTCTGGGTCGCAGCTGCCGCCTTGTCCAGATAAATCCGACTTACCTCACCTGTCGTGCCGCTCGACGTCAGCACCTTGAACACCTCGTCGTCCGGGATGCTCTTGAGCTCAAGGGTCTTGAAGAGCCGGACCGGCAGCCACGGCAATTCGGAAATGTCCGAAAAGGAAAAAACGCCGGACGCGGTGAGGATCCGATCATAGGGAGCACAGAGCCGTCGATGATGGTCGACGAGATCCACCAGCTGCGGAAACAGCTGCTTCTCGCGCGCGGCTTGGGACAAGGTGAAGACACTCACAGCAACGCCTCCAGCGCCCGATAGTCGGTCTTGCCGTTGGGCAGCAGCGGCAGAGACGGGATCGTGCGCACGTCGACCCCGGTGAAGTGGGCGCCCAGCCACTCCGCGATCTTGCTGCGGAGCGCACGGACATCGCCGTCCTGGGTGAAGACGTGCAGCCGGTCGTCCCCGGCCACGGCCGCGACCGGGAAGTGCCGCTCCACGTCGTCCAGGTTGATCCGGACGCCGAACACCTTGGCCATCCGCTTCAGCCGGCCGGTGAGGTAGAGGAACCCCTCCTCGTCGAGCCGGCCCAGGTCACCCGTGTACAGCACGCCGGCCAGGTCATCGCCCCGGGTCAGATCGGCGGCCGTCTCGGCGTACCCCATCATGACGTTGGGTCCTCGATAGACGACCTCGTCGTCCTCGATGGCGAAGGCGCCGCCGGGCATCGCCCGGCCGACCGAGCCGAGCCGGTCGGTCAACCGGTCGGGAGGCAGGCAGGCCATCCGTGGCCCGGCCTCGGTCTGCCCGTACATCACGAACATCCGGCCGCCGACGGCGTCCATCCGCGAGGCGAAATCGGTCACGAGGTCGGTTCGCAACCGGCCGCCGGCCTGTGTGAGGGTACGCACGGACGGGTACCGCGCCGGGTCGAAGCGGAGCCGTCGCAGCATCTCGTACTGGGACGGGACGAACGCCAGTGAGGTGACCCGGTGCTCGTCGATCGCCGCCCAGAAGTCCTTCTGCATGATCCCGGCCCGTTCCAGCACCACGGTCGCCCCGCGGAGCAGGTGCGAGTGCAGCACCGACAGCCCGTACGAGTAGAACAGCGGCAAGGTGGTGATCGCCACGTCGTCGCCGGTGACGCCGAGGCTGTCGGCCACCTGCCCGGCGTTCGCGAGCACCGCCGACCAGGAGAGCCGGACCAGTTTCGGGTCGCCCGTGGAACCGCTGGTGGTGAGCAGCAGCGCCAGGTCCGGGTGCACGTCGCCGGTGGTGTAGCGGGCGATCAGCGCGCTGTGGTCGAGATCCGGGTCGAGGAGCAGTACGGGTTTCTCCAGGCGCAGCGCCGCGAGGTACCGGGCCACCGCCGCGACCGTGGTCGGCATCGGCAGGAAGACGATCGTCTCCCCGGCGATCTCGGCGGCGGCCGCGTCGATCAGGGCCGGCGTCAGCCGCTCGCCGGTGGCCGCGTCGACGACCCGCGCGGAGGGGTGGAGCAGGTTCACAGCGTCAGTCCCCCGTCGACCCCGATGATCTGGCCGGTGACGAATCGGGCCTGCTCGGAGAGGAGAAAGACGATCACGTCGGCGACCTCGTCGGCCGCACCGAGGCGACCGAGCGCGGTGTGCGCGATCCGGTCGGCACGGCCCGCCTCGTCCAGGGTGTCGAGCATGTCGGTCGCGATGAAGCCCGGCGCGACCGCGTTGACCCGGATGCCACGCGGGCCGAGTTCCTTGGCCGCGGACCTGGTCAGCCCGGCCACGGCCGCCTTCGACGCGGCGTAGACGGCCTGTCCCGCGACGCCCTGGTCGCCGGTGATCGAGGCGGTGAGGACCACCGCCGGTCGCTGCCCGCGGGTGAGCAGCCGGACCGAATTCTGCAGGGTGTACGCCGCACCCGCCGCGTTGACCGCGAACAGCCGCTCGACCGTGGCGTCCGGAGTCATGCCGAGCATCCCGGCCGCGTGCGTGCCGGCGTTGACGACCAGCGCGTCGAGCCGTTTGAAGGTGTCGAAGGCGAGCCGGGCCAGGGCTTTGCTGGTGGCCGGGTCGGCGATGTCACCGGCCGCGTGCACGACCGTGACACCGAACTTGGCGGCGATCTCCCCGGCCGTCGCGGCGATCCGCTCCGGGTCGTGACCGTGCAGCACCAGGTGGTGGCCCTGTTCGGCCAGACGGGACGCGACCGCCCGGCCGATTCCGCGGGACGCCCCGGTGACCAGGGCGACGCTCACTTGACGTCCACTCCGTATTTACCGAGGATTCGTACGGCCTCAGCGAAGCTGGACATATTGATGACATCGTCGGTGTCAATCATTACCGAGAATTCATCTTCAATAGCGGCGACAAGCGACATGTGCGCGAGGGAATCCCACTTCTCGTGGTCCTGGTAACGCAGGTCGTCCACGGGCTCATCCGCCGGAAGATCGAGGGCAGTACGGAACGCCTCGCGTAGTCTCGGCAGCTCAGTCACAGTATTACTCCAGGGTGCGGTGTTCAGAGGAGGCCTACGATCCCGCAACTTCCCGGTCGTCTCGACCAATCGCGGTTGAACTGAGAATGAACTGCACACAGCATTTTCTCGCGCACCTGGAAATGCGTTCCGGGCTGGTTATGCTTCCGCCTCGTAACCCCCTGAACCCCCGGAGAATCTCGTGTCTGAACTCGCCGGCTCCTCGATCCTTGTCACCGGCTCGACCGGTTCCTTCGGCAAGGCTTTCCTCAAGTACGCGCTGACGCACCTCGACCCGTCGCGCATCGTGGTGTTCTCCCGTGACGAGCTGAAGCAGTACGAGGTCCGCCAGATGTTCGGCGACGACCCGCGTCTGCGCTTCTTCATCGGCGACATCCGCGACGAGAAGCGGCTCGCCCGGGCCATGCACGGCATCGACTACGTGGTGCACGCGGCGGCCCTCAAGCAGGTCGACACCGCCGAGTACAACCCGTCGGAGTTCGTCGCGACGAACATCAACGGCACCCAGAACGTGATCGACGCGGCCATCAACGCCTCGGTCAGGAAGGTCGTCGCGCTCTCCACCGACAAGGCGTCCAGCCCGATCAACCTGTACGGCGCGACCAAGCTGGCCGCCGACAAGATCGTGATCGCCGGCAACCACTACGCGGCCACCCACCCGACCCGGCTCGCCGTGGTCCGCTACGGCAACGTGATGGGCTCCCGCGGCTCGGTGGTCCCGTTCTTCCGCAAACTCGCGGAGGAGGGCAAGAGCCTGCCGATCACCGACAAGCGGATGACCAGGTTCTGGATCACCCTGGACCAGGCGGTCAAGTTCGTCGTCGACTCGTTCGACGTGATGCAGGGCGGCGAGCTCTACGTCCCGCGGATCCCGAGCATGCGGATCATGGACCTGGTCGAGGCGGTCGCGCCGGGCGCCGGCACCCACGAGATGGGCATGCGCCCCGGCGAGAAGCTGCACGAGGAGATGATCGCCGCCGACGACAGCCGCCGGACCCTGCGGTTCAAGGACCGCTACGTCGTCCAGCCGGTGGTCGCGAGCTGGGGCTACCAGACCCCGCTCGGCGGCGAGGAGGTTCCGGACGGCTTCAACTACCGCTCGGACAACAACGACCTGTGGCTCTCGGTCGACGAGATGCGCGACCTCCTGACGGAGGACTGATGCTGCCCTACGGACGACAGTCGATCGACGCCTCGGACGTGCAGGCGGTCGTCGCGGCGCTGGGCAGTGACTGGCTCACCACCGGACCGCGGGTCACGCAGTTCGAGGCCGACATCGAGGCGGTGGCCGGCGCGCCCGCGGTCACGGTCACCAACGGGACCACGGCGCTGCATGCGGCGTACGCGGCTGCGGGTGTCGGAGCCGGCGACGAGGTGATCACCACGCCGATGACGTTCGTGGCGACCGCGTCCGGCGCGGCCATGCTCGGCGCGAAGGTGGTCTTCGCCGACGTCGAGGAGGACACCGCCAACCTCGACCCGGCCGCGGTCGAGGCCGCGGTGACCGCCCGCACCACGGTGATCACGGCGGTCGACTACGCCGGTGTGCCGGCCGACTACGACAGGCTGCGGAAGATCACCGACAGCGCCGGGGCGATCCTGGTCGGCGACGCGGCGCACTCGATCGGGTCCACCTATCGCGGGCGTCCGGTCGGCACCCTCGCCGACCTCACCACCTTCTCGTTCTTCCCGACCAAGAACCTCACCACCGGCGAGGGCGGCGCGGTCGTCTCGACCCGGCCGGAGCTGATCGAACGGTTGCGGGACTTCCGGACCGTCGGATCGGTCCGCGACCCGCAGCGCCTGCGCCGCACCGGTGAGGGCGGCTGGTACTACGAGGTGCAGGAGTTCGGCCTCAACTACCGGCTGCCGGACGTGCTCTGCGCGCTCGGATCGGCCCAGCTGCGCCGGCTCGGCGAGTTCAAGGCGCGCCGCGCGCGCCTGACGGCACGCTACGACGAACTTCTCGCCGATGTTCCAGGCCTCCGCCTTCCGGCTCGGCGTCCCGACGTGGATCCGATCCGGCACCTCTATCCGGTACGGGTACTCGACGGCCGCCGGCACGAGGTGTACGACAGGCTGCGCGCCGCCGGAATCGGAGTGCAGGTCAACTACATCCCGGTCTACTGGCACCCGGTCTTCGAGGACCTCGGGTACCGGCGGGGCATGTGCCCGGTCGCCGAGGCCTTCTACGCCGAGGAGCTGTCCCTGCCGCTCTTCTACGACCTGAGCGACTCCGACCAGGACCGCGTCGTCGACACACTGCGCGGGATCCTCGGGAGTTAGCGGGTGCACCACGGGAACCACTTCTACGGGCACGCGCATGTGCTGGCCGGGTACTGCGGACTGGACCCGGCCAGTCCGCCGCGCATCGACGGGTACCTCCAGCACGGGTGGAACGTGGTCGACGGGCTGGGTGGCGGCACGCCGTACGCCCCGGGCAGCACGATCTTCGTCTGGTCCGAACGGACCCGCCGCCGTGCCTGGTCGATGAACCGCCCGCTGGCCACCGTGATCGGCGCCCCCTTCCTCTACCTCCTCCGTTCCGAGCCGCCAGCCCCACGTGCCGGCCTACGGTCCGAATCGGACCACACCTCACCACGCGAAGGTGAGCGGGAGGGGACGATCTGGTACCCGTTCCACGGGTGGGAGGGGCAGCAGGTCAGTGGTGACCATCACCGGCTGATCGACGAGATCACCGCCACCGAGAGCGGGCCGATCACGTTCTGCCTGTACTGGAACGAGTTCGAGGACCGGCGGATCCGGGCGCTGTACGAGCGGGCCGGGCGGGTCGTCTGCCACGGTTACCGCGGGTACATGCGGATGCGGACCGATCCGGACTTCCTCCGCGGCCAGCTCGCCGAGCTGCGCCGGCACCGGCGGGTGGCATCCAATCGGCTGAGCACGGCGGTCTTCTACGGCGTCGCGGCCGGTTGTGAGCCCGCGGTGTACGGCGACCCGATGTACCTGGACAAAGAGGACACTCCGACGGCCGACCGGATCCGGCGCGAGTGGCCCGAGCTGCACGGCGCCGCACCCGATCCGGAGACCGCCCGGAAGATCGTGCTCGCCGAGCTCGGTGACGGTCACCTGGCCACCCCGGCCGAACTGCGCGCGATCCTGGGATGGGCCGCATGATCCGGATGATCGGCGGCGAGATGCCGGAGTACGCCGAGGAACACCCGCCGGCCGGCGGCGTCCTCCTGAGGCACCTGCTGGAACGCCTGCCCACCGGCATCCGGGTGCTGGTCGCCGGCCCGCACGAGCCCACCCTGGTCGACGTGCTGGCCGACCGCCGGGACGTGACCTGCCTGGTCCGGTCCCAGCCGGACGCCGCCGCTCTCCCAGACGTCACGGTGCTCTGCGGCACCCTGTCCAAGCTCACCGACGCCGACCGGTACGACGTGGTGATCGCCCTCGACGGCGTCGGCCGGCTGTGCTCACCCGAGGACACCCCGCTCGACTGGGCCGAATCGGTACGCATCCTGGCCCGCTCCCTGCGCCCCGGCGGAACCCTGCTGCTCACCGTCGAGAACGAGCTGGGCGTGCACCGGCTGGTCGACACCGGCGCGGCGGCCTCGGCCCGTACCGGGGACGCCTGGCACGCGCTCGGCGACTTGAACGACGTGCCCGGCCGCCCGGACCGGCTGGCCGCCGCACTCGCCGCTGAGGGCCTGCCGGTCTCCGCCCTGGCCGCCGCGTGGCCCCGGCCGGAGAGCCCGTCGCTGCTGGTCACGCCGGAGACGCTGAGTCACGGGCCACTGGACGCGCTGGCCGCTCTGGCCGCGGCGGCGGTCTCCCCCGCTTACCCGGGCCGGCCCGTCCTCAGTGATCCACGCCGGCTCGCCGCCACGGCCGTGCGCCGTGGGATCGGTGCCGAGCTGGCCCCGGCCTGGCTGGTCGTCGCCCAGCGCGCCATCCGCCCGGGCCAGGCCGCCGTGACTCTCGCGCCCGCGTTGTTCGCCGGCCCGTCCGGAACGGTGACCGAGGTGAGCGGCGGGTCGCTGCCGGCTGGGCGGGTGCTCGAGGAGTGGCTGCTCAGCGCGGCGCTCGGGCGTGACCTGCCGGTGCTGCGGCGGCTGCTCACCGGGTGGATGACCGAACTGCCGATGGCCGGCGCCGGCAACGTGCTGGTCGACGGCGACCGATACGCCCTGCTGGATCCGGCCGTCCCGGACCAGCCGGACGCGCTGGCCCGGTTCGCGCACACACTCCTCGACGGCGGATACCACCACCCGTGGCCCGGCGTCACCGATGTGGCCCGGCTGATCGCCGTGCTGGCCGGCGCCGCCGGGATCGACACTCCCCCGGACACCTCCGGCAGCGACGGGCCGCACGGCCGCCGCGAGCAGGAGGCCCAGCTCAGCGCGCTACGGGAGCGGCTCGCCGACGCCGAGGAACGCTGCCGGTTCTTCGAGATCGAGCTGGAGAAACGCGAGGCCGAACTGGGCCGCGCCAAGACACAGATCGCCGCGTTCAGCGGCAACCTCGGCTATCGCGCCGCCAAGGCCGGGCTCGTCCTGGCCCGCGCCGCCCGCAATCGCATCCGAAAAGGACGATCATGAGCACCCTCGGCATCATTCAGGCCCGGATGGGCTCCACCCGGCTGCCCGGCAAAGTGCTGCGTAACCTGGGCGGACGGACCGTCCTCGACCGGGTGGTCCGGGCCGCCCGGGCCAGCGGCGTCGTCGACGACCTGGTCGTGGCCACCACGATCCTGCCCGATGACGACGCGGTCGAGGCCGAGTGCGCGGCGATCGGGGTGGACTGTCACCGCGGCCCGGTCGACGACGTGCTCACCCGGTTCCTCGGCGTGCTGGAGACCCGGACCACCGACGACGTGCTCCGGTTCACCGCCGACTGCCCGCTGCTCGACCCGCGGCTGGTCGCCCGGGCGTACCGGGTGTTCGCGGCGGCCGATGTCGACTACCTGACCACGTCGATCATGCGGACCCTGCCGCGCGGCCTGGACGTCGAGGTGGTCCGGGCGCCGGTGCTCAAGGAGATCGACAAGCTGGCGTACGACCATCACCGCACCCACGTGACGTCGTACATCTACACCCACCCCGGGGACTTCGACCTGATCGGGCTGACCGTGCAGCCGGACATGTCGTACCTGCGGCTCACCCTGGACACCGAGGACGACTGGCAGCTGATCGAGGCGATCGTCGACCACTTCGGTGATGCGCCGATCGCGATCCGGGACATCGCCGACTGGCTCGGCGGGCAGCCGGCCCTGGCCGAGCTCAACGCGCACATCATGCAGAAGGACCTGGAGCAGGCATGACCAGCATCGGGATCCGGTGCGACGCCGGGGCGCTCACCGGTGTGGGGCATCTGGTGCGGTGCGTGGCGCTCGCCGAGGAGCTGACCGCACGTGGTGCCGACGTGCACTTCCTCAGCGACCTGGGTGGGGTGGCGTGGGCCGAGGCTCAGCTCGGACAGCGCGGGCTGCCCTGGCATCCGGCGCCCTACGACGAGGTCGGCCTGGTCTCGGCGGTCCGGCGGCTCGGACTCGACGCCCTGGTGATCGACTCGTACACGCTGCCGCCGGCGCACAGCAAGGCGGTCCGGGCGGGCGGGACGCCGGTGCTGGCCATCGTGGACGGTGACCCGCGTGGCCAGGACGCGGACATCTACGTCGACCAGAACCTCGACGCCGTGCTCGACTCCGGTTCGGTGCGCCTGGCCGGTCTCGACTATGCCCTGCTACGTGCATCAGTGCGCAGGCTCCGGCCTCAGGCGGCACCGGTGAGCTCGTTCGACCGTACCCCCAAGGTTGTCGCGTTCTTTGGCGGAACCGACGCCTACCGTGCCGCGCCGCAGGTCGCGCGGCTGCTCACGGACGCCGCGGCGCCCTTCGAGGCGACCGTCGTCGCCGCTGACGCGTCGCTGCGCGCCGAACTGCTCGCGGTCCCGGCCGGCGAAGGGCAGCGATTCGAGATCATCGATCCGACCGATCGCCTGCCGGAGCTGCTCGCCGACGCCGACCTGGTGGTCAGCGCCAGCGGCACCTCGACGTGGGAGCTGCTCTGCCTCGGCCGGGCGGCCGCGTTGGTCCAGGTCGTCGACAATCAGATTCAGGGGTACGAGCGGACGATCGCCCGTGGCTACGCGGCGGGTCTGGGCTGTCTCGGCGCGTTCGACGAGAACGCCGTGACCACGCTGCGCCGCCTGCTGCTGAAACCCGGCGACCGGACCGCCCTGGCCGTCCGGGGATGGGCCGCGGTCGACGGCCGTGGTGTCGAACGAGTGGCGGACGCCCTGCTCAGGGGCTTGTGACCGGTATCTCTGTTCGCGCTCAGCGGCCTCGCAAGGTTGCCGAACAGTAGTAACGGCAGTCCGCTGATTTCTCGGAGGTATCCGTGCCCACCGTGTTGATCGCCGACGACGAGGTCGACCATCGAGAACTACTGACGCTCGCCCTGCGGCGGCTCGGCTACGACGTGGTCACCGCCGGCGACTCCTCCAGCGCCCTGGCCCGGCTGGCCGCCGGCGGTGTCGACGCCGCCCTGATCGACGTGCGTATGCCAGGTGGTTCCGGCATCGAGCTGTGCCGGCAGATCCGTGGTTCCGCCGAGACCGAGATGCTGCCGATCATGGTGATCAGCGCCGACGTGCACCGCCACCAGATCATGACCGCCCTGCACGCCGGCGCCGACGACTTCCTGCCCAAACCGTTCAGCCGGGCCCAGCTCACCACCCGCCTGGAGGCTCTGCTGCGGACCCGCCCGAGCGCCGCCGCCCGATCGGCCGCGGCGGCCCGGGCCGCCCTGCTCGCCACCCGCCACGCCCTCGTCGAGGAGGCGCCGGCTGTCCCCTACCGGCACACCGCCTGACCCATCTCAGTCGGGCTTCAGTAGTGCGCGGTGATCCGCCGGGCCGGGCCGTCGACGGTGATCCGGCCGCCGTAGGGCAGCACCCACTGCGGTGAGGTGTGCCCGAAATCAACACCGAACACCACCATCGCCTCCGGGTTGTACGCGGCCATCGCCTCGAGCACCGCCGCACGCTGCTCCTCGCGGTACGCCGCACGCCCCTCCACCGGTCGAGGGTCGAAGAGGGCAGTGGCCTTCGCGGTCGCCACCAGCACCGCCGGGAACTGCCCCAGCAGCCCGCGCTCACCAGCGTTGCGCAGCATGGTGAACACCTCCTTGGCCGACGGCATCTCCTCCGACGTCTCCAGGAGCAGCACCGATCCGGCGTACCGCTCGGCCGGGTGGATCCAGCGACCGGCCGCCAGGTTCCAGTGCAGGATCTCCAGGCAGCCGCCCCAGGACGATCCGCTCACCACGCGGTCCGGCTGGTGCCAGAACCGCCCGGGGCTCGGCACCGCCGCCGGTGACCCGGTCAGCGCCTCCGGCCGGTCCCAGCCCAGTTCCTCCTCGCAGAACGTGTCGACCGGGCGGATCTCCAGCTCGGTCTTCTCGAAGAGGGCGGCCCGCAGTGACGTCAGGTGCTCCGGGTCGACGCCGGCGCCGCGGGCCAGGTGCACCATGGTCGAACCGCCGTGGAACGCCGGGATGTCGTGGAACCAGAGCCAGTTCAGCAGGTTCGTGTTGTCCGAGAACCCGAAGAACGGCTTCGGATCGGCCCGGAACACCTCGGGGTCGAGGTGCGGCAGCACGGTGATCTGGTCGTTGCCGCCGATCGTCGCGAACACCGCCCGGATCGACGGGTCGGCCCAGGCCGCCATCAGGTCGGCGGCCCGGTCGGCCGGCGACGCGCCGTGCACGCGGGTGGTCGGGAACTCCACCGGCTCCAGGCCGAGCTCGTCACGGATACGGCGCAGGCCCAGCTCGTGCACGGCCGGGAAGAGCGCCGGCGCGGCGAACGATGGCGAGAGGACAGCGACGCGGTCACCGGGGCTGAGTTTCATGTCTGTCATTGAACCCGCCCCGGCAACCGGGTTTGCGCTGTCACACCGTCGCCGTGCCGAGCACCTTCCCGTCCTTGTCGGTGATCAGGATCGCCTCGACGTCGGTGGCCGGTGTCGAGCTGGCGCCTGTCAGTTTCGCCTCACCATCCGGGGTGCTGCCCCAGACCGCGGCCTGCTCGGTCTGCCCACTGCGGTTGCGGACCAGGCACAGGAACGGCCCGTTGCCGCTGATCCGGGTCACGTCGAGCGACACCTCGACACCCCACTTCTTGGGGGTGAGTTTGGCCTCGCCGGTCAGCCCACTACCGGGCGCCGGCTGGAACCGCGCGTTGAGCAGTTGCACGCTTGCCGTCGGCAGCGCTTCCGGGCCGTTGTCCGGCGGGTTGGCGCCGTTGGTGAAGATCCCGTAGGTGACACCCGCGGCGGCGACCAGGGTGACCGCGGCGACGGCCAGCCACCGCGCCCGGTTGACCCGGGTCTCCTTGAACTTCTCCGCCCGCATCCGGCTGAGCAGCGTTTCGATGTTCTGCGAACTCGGCCTGGCGGCCGGACCGACCGCGAGCGCCGCGCTGCCACCGAGATTCCGCGCGTCAGGCATCTTCTGCAGCATTTCCGGTACGGGTGACAGCCGGTCCAGTTCAGCCCGGCACTCCGCGCAGTCGGCCAGGTGGGCATCGAGCAGTTCGGTGTCCGTCTCGTCCAGCCCACCGAGGAGATAGCCACCCAGCAGCCGATGCAGCGTCTGGTGGTCGTCTAGGTCGCTCATCGCAGCATCCCCATCTCCTCGAAGACGGTACGCAGCGCGCGTACGGCGTAATACGCGCGCGATTTCACCGTGCCCTCGGGCACCGAGAGTCTTCGGGCCGCGTCCGCCACGCTCTGCCCCTCGTAGTACATCTGCTGGATCACCGCCCGGTGTTCCGGCGACAGGCGTTCCAACGCCTCCGCCACCAGCCAGCCTTCCACCATCTGATCAACATTGTCTGCCGACGGCACCGAGTTGACCGCGTTCTCATCGGCGACCAGTTTCGGCCGGCGCTGTTCGGCGCGCCAGGCGTTGGTCACCACGTTGCGAGCGATGGTGAGCAGGTACGACCTGGTCCGGCCCGGTTCCGGGTCGAGATGGTCGATGTGCTTCCAAGCTCGTAACAGCGTCTCCTGAACCAGGTCCTCCGCCTTGTGCCGGTCGTTCACGTACCGGGAGACGAAGTTGATCAGGACGGCATAGTGTTCGGTATAGAGCGCGGTCATCAGTTGCTCGTCGGGGTTCACCCGTCGCTTCATCGGCGCCAGCTCTCCCTCGGGTTCGGCCCGGCCACCCGGATGTACATCGTGGCATGTGGACCGGTTCAAGGGTGGCCCGGAAAACCTGGAAAAGGTCGATGCCCGGCCCCCGAATCGGGGACCGGGCATCGGTTGTTCAGGGGGACGTCGGTCAGGCCCCCAGGCAAGCGTCCTTGCGTGCCTGCGTTTCGGGTCCGCCGCCGTACCTCAGCGTCCGGGCGCTCAGCTTTTTGATCGTGTACTCGGGGGATCCCAGGGTGTAGGCGATCGGGTCCGGCGCCGTCGTCGTGCCGATCAGCGAGATGCTGCCGATCCGGGCGGCGGTGGTGTTCTCCAGGCTCCCGCTGACCCCGTTGCCCATCTGGGTACACGGCACGGAGTTGGCGGGGTTCGAGGCCACCTCGCCGTACATCTTGACCGTGGTCGTCTTGGAGAAGTCGATGGTCCAGTGCTTGGCCGGGAAGTAACCGACCCACTCCGAGTCGTAGGCGATCCACCAGGCGTTGTCGTAGAACTCGATACCGAACCGCTTCGTGGTGTCCATCGGGAGCGTGTCACCGGGCGCGATGTTCTTGCTGTACTGCTCGAAACCGCAGCCGTTGTAGCACTGGGGCACGCCGTCGACCCAGGAGTAGACGAACAGGTGCGGGTCGTCGTCGCCGTTGACGGCCCGGTTCACCGTCCAGCCGACCTCGACGGCCTGGTCGATCTTGTCCTTGCTCGCCACCACGGCCAGCTCGGCCAGCGTGTGGAAGTCGTCCTTGGCCAGCGTCGGCTTGTGGATGGTCAGGTTGGCGTAGGCGCCCTGGGTGACGACGTCCTGCGCGGCGACGTTGTAGTGGTAGAGCACCTTGGAGTCGGCAGCCGCCTTCGAGTTGATCCCCGGTGGCGCCGGCGGCACGACACTCGTCTCCGCCCGTCGGAGCGAGTTGGTACGGGAGGTGGTGCGGCCCTTCGGTGCGTACACCTCGCCGGCGTCGGCGCCACTCGCGTCGGGGGCTGCGGCGTCGAGCCCGGTCACCTTGAGCGATCCGCTGCTCGCCCCGTCCCGGCCGGTCTGGATGTCCTCGGGCACCGCGCCCCACGGCAGGCGGGCCGGCGGGGTCCGCAACGGCTCCTCCGCCTCGACCGGGGCCGCAGCGGGTGCCGGGCCCTCCGGAATCTCCTCCGCGCCCGCGTTGAGAGTCGAGGCGACCCCGATGGTGCCGATCACGACTGCGGATATGCCGGCGGCGAGCAGCGCGCGGCGAGACTTCAACACGTGTCCGTCCTCGTTGTCGGGACATCGGAGGAGGGGGCCTCCGGCGGCCGGTTCCGGGCGCGCTGGTCACCATATAGCGTTCACTATTCGGCAGGGACCGTCTGAGCAGCGTATTTCGGCGGAACGGCTGATAGGCCTAGGCCGATCTGGTGACACATCTACCGATTTACGGTACGCAGTGTGTCGTCCTCGTTGCGGAGCGAAGCTTTTCGCACCCTGCCCCGAAAGAGGCAAAGCTCAACAAGCTTCTTTCTCGCGACACGTGGTTCCGGGATTCCTCACGCGCGGCGGCCGATCATGTGATAAAACCTATCAGGTCTATAGGGTTTATAGAGGAGGATCCTGTGACGCTCGATCACGTCGCCATCGCCCAGCGTTTCTCCCTCGCTGCCGCGGAATGGGCCGTCACGCCCCACTTCGATCCGGTCGAGCGCTGGTACCACCGGCTCGCGGTGGCCGACGACTACGAGGTCTGGCTGCTCACCTGGATGCCCGGGCAGGGCACCGAGATCCACGACCACGGCGGTTCGGCCGGCGCGTTCCACGTACACGCCGGGACCCTCGTCGAGGACACCGTGTCGGTCCACGGCGGCACGCCGCGCGTCGTCTCGCGGGAGCTGGGCGAGGGTGTGAGCCGCCGGTTCGGCAGTCACCACATCCACCGCATCGAGAACCGCTCCAGCCGTCCCGCGGTGAGCGTGCACGTCTACGGCCCGGCGCTGACCAGCATGACCAAGTACCGTCTCGGCCCGGATCGCCTGGAGGTCCGGACCGTGGAGCGGGCCGGCGCCCAGTGGTGACCCGCTACTGCGGGTAGACCACGCCCGAGCGGCCGCTGTAGAGGTGCCGGGTGCCGTCCCGCTCGCGGCCGGTGTTCGGTGCGTCGAGCCAGACGATGTAGGCCGCGCCCGAGGTGAGCCCGGTGATCGTGGTGCTCACCGCGCACCCGGTCCCGGCCGGCACGTCCTGCCACACCGGCTCCGGCTGGCGGCCCACGACGACGCCCTGGAGCACCGCGGTCACCCGGTAGTTCGAGTTGTACTGGGTCGGCCACTCGACGGTCAGCGACCCGCTGCCCGGGGTCACCTCGACCGGGATCATCACCGGTTCGGTCCGCGGCCAGATCCGGGTGCAGCTCGGGTCCGGGGTCGGCGCGGAGAGCGAGACGGTCGGGGTGGCGGTCGGCTTGCCGAAGCTCTCCGACGGGGACGGCGTCGCCTTGCCCTGGTCGACCACGATCCACTGCTTGCCGCCACCGGCCGCCGCCGACGAGTCTCCGGTCTTGTCCTTGCCGAGGCCCAGTGCGGCACAGCCGCCCAGCGTCAGCGAGGCCGCCGCCAGCACGAGCGCGATCCTGGTGTGCCGCATTCATCCCCCCGGGTCGGTGTCCCCCACCCATCGGCGTGCCGGCGCGGCTCCTTAGACAGGAGTCGGGCGCAGGCGGTGCCCGGCCATCTCCAGTTCGCCGTCGTACACGTGCACCGGGGTCTGCAGGCCGGAGTCGTCGCGGAGCACGACCGACTCCCCGTCGATCAGATAGGTGCCCCGGGCCGGGCGGCGGCGGCCGGCCACCTCGCCCGCGTACGTGCCGTCCCGGCGCAGCTGGAGCTTGACCACCCCGTCCTGGCTGCGCCAGGCGCCCACCACGGCGGCGCCGGTGACCACCCTGGGACGGGTGGTCTCCGGTCCGCCCTGGGCGCTCACGGTGCCGTTCAGGGCGATGGCGAGGAGAGAGGCGGCGTCGAGCACGGTGAAGTCGACGTGGGGTTCGCAGGCGGTGGCCATGATCATCGGGCTCCGGTTCGGTCGGGGTCGGCCTCTCCGGTCGGCACCGACGGCCCGCGCTCCTGGGTTTCCTGAGTTGCGATCGGGAGCGAACCGGTGCGCTTACGGGTGCGGTGGATCAGCCGGTGGCCCGCAGCGCCGCCGTGACCGCAACGGTGAACTTCTCCAGGTAGTCCTCCTCGATCGGCTCCCGGGCCACGGCCAGCCGCCAGTAGAGGGGGCCGAGGATCAGGTCGACCGCGACCGCCGGATCGGTGCCGGCCGGCAGCTCGCCCCGGGCCACCGCCTGCCCGATCAGCTTCTCGCCGACCGCCTGCTGGTGGGTGCGCAGCGCACGCTGGAGGGTCTCCGCGATCTGCGGGTTGCGGGCGGCCTCGGCCATCAGGTCCGGGATGATCTGGGATGCCATCCGGTGCCGCAGCGCCGTGCTGACGATCATCAGGAGCAGCGAAAGGTCACCGGCGAAACTCCCGGTGTCGGGAAGTGGAACTTTCCGCTCCGCGACATCCGAGATTATCTCCATTACCATTTCGAGCTTGTTGCTCCATCGACGGTAGATGGCCGTCTTGCCGACACCGGCACGACGGGCAACCGCTTCGATGGACAGCCGGCCATAACCGACCTCAGCCAGCTCGTTCATGACCGCGTTGCGGATCGCCACGGTGATGTCGCCTCGGAGCACCGCCGCTCCGGCAGGTGCGCGCTTAATCGTCGCCACCCGGTCACTATAGCGCTACGACGTAACGGTTGCGTTCCGCCGTTTGGTCAGCTACCGTCACAGCCACGTCGATACGAACCCGTTTCATCGGCGCGGTCGAGGGCCTGTCATGCTGCATGCTGTGTCCTCGCACCAGGCATCGGATCCCGCCGCGCCCCAAGGGCCGACCAGATCGGAGCACCACCCCATGACAGAGACGGCGGTCGCCTCGGCCGACGCCGGCCTCTCCCTCAAGGAGCTGGCCCGGCGCCACGGTTTGAGCGCCTCCGGACGGCTTCCCAGCCTGACGGAGTATTCGCGGACCCTCTGGTCGTACCGGCACTTCATCCGGGCACACGCAAGCGCCAAGATCACCTCCTCGCTGGGCAACACCAAGCTCGGGGCGATCTGGCAGGTGCTGACACCGATGATCAACGCCGGCGTCTACTACGTGATCTTCGGCGTGGTGCTCGGCGGCCATCGTGAGGTACCGAACTTCATCGCGTACCTCTGCATCGGTGTCTTCGTCTTCCAGTTCACCCAGTCGGTGGTCCAGACCGGCGCCAACGCGATCACCGGCAACCTCGGCCTGATCCGGGCACTGCACTTCCCCCGGGCCAGCCTGCCGCTGTCGGCCGCCCTGGTCGAGATCCGCAACTTCATCGTGGCGCTGTTCGTCCTGATGGGGATCGTGCTGATCACCGGTGAGCCGATCACCTTCGAGTGGCTGCTCCTGCTGCCGCTGCTGCTCCTGCACTCGATCTTCAACCTGGGCCTGGGCCTGTTCATCGCCCGCTACGGCTCGAAGGTCCGCGACGTCAAGCAGCTGATCCCGTTCGTCATGCGGTTCTGGCTGTACGGCTCGGCGGTGCTCTACCCGGTCTCCAAGTTCAAGGACGTGCTGAGCGGCTGGAAGCTCGAGGTCGTCGAGGCCAACCCGCTGCTGGTCTTCATCGAGCTGGCGCGGCACGCGCTGCTCAAGGAGGCGACGCTGGCCAACCCGCCGACCGTGCTGTGGATTCAGGCGACCGTCTGGAGCCTGGTCGTCGGCGTCCTCGGCTACCTGTACTTCTGGCGCGGAGAGAAGGGCTACGGCCGTGGCTGAGACTGAGCGCATCCCCACCGTCATCGCCGACGAGGCCCACATCGTCTACAAGATCCACCAGGCCGGCTCGGTCAGCGCCAGCCCGCTCGCCAGCTTCAAGCGCCTCACCACCCGCAGCAAGAACGTGAACATCCGTGAGGTGCACGCGGTCAAGGGTGTGAGCTTCGTCGCGTACAAGGGTGAGGCGATCGGCCTGATCGGCACCAACGGCTCGGGCAAGTCGACCCTGCTGCGCGCGGTGGCCGGGCTCCTGCCGGTGTCCAGCGGCGCGATCTTCGCGGCTGGCCAGCCGTCCCTGCTGGGCGTCAACGCGGCCCTGATGAACGAGCTGCCCGGCGACCGCAACGTCGAACTGGGCTGCCTCGCGATGGGCATGTCGCCGGCCGAGGTACAGGCGAAACGGGACGAGATCATCGAGTTCTCCGGCATCAACGACAAGGGCGACTTCTCGTCACTGCCGATGCGGACCTACTCCTCGGGCATGTCGGCCCGGCTCCGGTTCTCCATCGCCGCGGCGAAGAAGCACGACGTGCTCCTGATCGACGAGGCGCTGGCCACCGGTGACGCGAAATTCCGCAAGCGCAGCGAGGAGCGGGTCCGCGAGCTGCGCCGTGAGGCGGGCACGGTGTTCCTGGTCAGCCACAGCGAGCAGTCGATCCGGGACACCTGCGAGCGCTGCATCTGGCTGGAGGCCGGCGAGATCCGGGCCGACGGCGCGACCTCCGAGGTGATGAAGGAGTACGAGGCCTTCACCCGCAGGTGAGGCCCCGCACTCCTCCGGCGCCGGGCTAGTTGACCGACAGGTGCACGTGGTTGGTGTGGTCGCTGGACGGGTCTCCGCCCGCCCCGCTGTACGACTTCCAGCCACTGCTCGGTAGCCAGATCCGGCGGTACCAGATCACGTAGAGCACGTTCAGGTTGTCGGCGTTGTTGATGAAGTAGTTCGCCAGGTTGTCGCCGTACGTCTTGTCGGCTCCGGTGGCGTCGCCGCCGAACGTGCCCTTCTCGGCCGAGAAGTCGCAGGCCCGGCCCTTGGGGTGCTCGCCGCTGTTCTGCTCCCGCCAGCACTTGGTGAACCTGGTGAAGCCGTCGGCGCGGGCCTCCTTGTAGGCGTGCAGGAGGGTCGCGGTCACGCAGCCGCCGGTCCCGGTCGGGTCGGTCTGGTTGCAGCTGGTGCCGCTCGGACCGGGCGACGCGTCCTCGCTGTCACCGCCGTCGGACGACGAGCTGGCGTCGGCGCCCTGGTTCGCCGCTTTCAGGGCCGCCTCGGCCTGCTCCTTCTGTTTCGCCATCACGGTGACCTGCTTCTGCTGGTCCTTGATGGCGATGTCGATGGAGTCCTTGGCCTTCTGCTGGGTGTCGCGGGTGGTCTTGAGATCCTCGATCGCCCGGTTCTGGTCGGCGGCCACCAGGGCCAGCGTCTCGGCCCGGCCCAGGAAGCCCTCGGCCGAGTCGGAGCTGAGCAGCGCGGCCATCGGCCCGCCCCGGCCCGCGGTGTACGCCTGGGTGGCGAGCAGGTCGAGCCGGTCCTGCTGGGGTCCCAGCTCGCCGTCCAGCTTCTTCAGCTCGGCGGTCAGCTTGGCCTGCTGTTCCTTGGAGGTCTTCAGCTTGGCCTTCGCCTCCACGAAACCCTTGGAGGCCTTCTCGAGTTTCTCGATCAGTGACGCGGAGCCGCCCTCACCGTCGTCACCGGAGTCGCCGGGGGCGGCGAGCAGCCGGGGGGCCGCGGTGGCCGGCGTCGGGGCGACGGCCAGTCCGCACGCGGCGACGAGCAGCGCCAGCAACGCCGCTAATCGCCGCGCAGTGTTCTGCTGCACAGGAATTTCCTTCCGTCGGCCGCCGGCCGGGTTAGCTGACGGGTTCGGGACGAAGGAAATCCCTACCGCTGGTGAGCGGATTCACCCCAGGGAATATTGGTTCCCCGGCTCGCCGATAACGGCGATTAGGCGGCGGCTCCCGTACGGGAACCGCACCGACCATACCCACTCGATCGACAGATCGACAGTTCTCGTACGCCCCGCAATGGCCTCGACACGAGCGGTGACAACAATTACGGATAGTCGTTGCGACGTAACACTTTTGGCCGTTCCCAGGGTCTGATCCACGGCGATATCTCGGGTAAACTGGCCGCCGGTCCTGCCAGGACGGCACCGCCCCCGAGTTGCCGGCAGGCCGCCGCCCAATCGTCGAAAGGCGAGCCGGGGAACCAGGTCACTGGGGTGTATCCGCAGTTTGCGGTAGGGATTGCTTCCGTCCCGAACCCGTCAGCTAACTCGGTCGGCGGTGACACGGAAGGAACTGTTGATGACCGCAAGTCCCCGCCGGTGGCTGATACACGCCCTGGCGCCGCTGGTGGCTGTCGTGATGCTCGCGGCACCCGCGGCTCCGGCTTCGGCCGAGCCCGGCGGCTCGTCGTCCACTGCTCAAGAGCAGGAGCAGAACGGTGGCGACGGAGACGCAATCCTCTCCGATGTGATCGAGAACACGAACCGGCGCTACGTGTCCGCCAAGGCGGCCGTGCAGAAGTCGGTGAAGGCCCAGGCTCAACTGGCCAGCCAGATCAAGCAGGCCGAGGCCCGGCGCGACGTGCTGATCCCCGAGGTCGACAAGATCGCCAAAGAGCAGTACATGACGGGCAACCTGAGCTCGATCGGTTACCTGCTCAACGCCAACTCCTCGGGCGACTTCCTGGAGAAGGCGGTCTCCCTGGAGGAGATCAACCGGCTCCACGACGCCAAGCTGCGTGAGCTCAACGAGGCACTCCGGACCATCACCGAGAGCAAGGTCCGGCTCGACGCCGAGGTGAAGCAGCAGCAGCAGGACGCCGCCGCGATGAAGAAGCAGAAGGACGCCGCGGTCGACGCGCTCGCCCTGGTCGGCGGCAAGGGTGTCACCAAGGGCCTCGTGGTCGCCGACTCCCCGGAGGCCGCTCCGGCGCCCCGCAACTCCAGCGGTGGCTTCTCGGCCGAGGGTTGCACCGAGAAGGACCCGACCACGAACGGCTGCGTCACCAAGCGCACGCTGCACATGTACAAGGAAGTCAAGAAGGCCGGCTTCAGCAACTTCGTCGGCTGCCATCGCGACGGTGGGCCGTTCGAGCATCCCAAGGGCCGCGCCTGCGACTGGTCGCTGCAGAAGTCCGGGTTCTCGACGTTCGACACCGACAAGGAATTCCGGTACGGCAACAACCTGATGGCGTTCCTGGTGCGTAATGCCGACGCGCTCGGGATCTACTACGTGATCTGGAACAAGCAGATCTGGTTCCCTGCCAACGGGTGGAGCAACTACCACGGGGTCAGTGACCACACCGACCACGTGCACGTGTCGATGCTCTAGAACCTTCACGTCACGAGAACGGCCCCCGTCCGGTGGACGGGGGCCGTTTCGCATCTCGAACGGTCAGTGCAGCGCGCGCCGCACCGGGGCCCGGCCGTGCGGCTGGGCCGGCGCCGGACCGGCCGGCACCGCAGCCGGGATCGGGATCGTCACCGGGCGCACCTGGGTGACCTCCAGCTCCTTGCCGTGGTGCAGCAGGGTGAGCCGGGCCTGGCCGCCGCCGTTGCGCAGGGAGTAGGTGACCTCATCCGAGGTCACGCTCACCCGCAGCCGCAGACCACGCCAGAGCAGCGAGAACTCCAGGTTGTTGATCCGGCTGGGCAGGCGCGGGGCGAACGACAGCTGGCCGTTGAAGTCACGCATGCCACCGAGACCGGCGACCAGCGAGATCCAGGTGCCGGCCAGGGACGCCACGTGCACCCCGTCCCGGGCGTTCTGGTGCAGGTCGTGCAGGTCCATCAGGGCGGCCTCGCCCAGATAGTCGTGCGCGAGCTCCAGGTGCCCGGTCTCGGCCGCGAGGACGGCCTGGATGCAGGCGGAGAGCGACGAGTCCCGTACGGTCCGGGCGTCGTAGTAGGCGAAGTTGCGCGCCTTCTCCTCCGGGGTGAACGCGTCCCCTCGGATGTACATCGCCATGACCAGGTCGGCCTGCTTGACCACCTGCTTGCGGTACAGGTCGAAGTACGGGTAGTTCAGCAGCAGCGGGTACCCCTCCGGCGGGGTGTTCTCGAAGTCCCACTCCTGAAGCCGGGTGAAGCCCTCGCACTGCTGGTGGACGCCGATCTCCTTGTCGTACGGGATGTGCACGGCGGCCGCCGCGTCCCGCCACGACGCGGTCTCCTCGTCGTCGACCCCGAACCGCCGGGCCAGGTCCGGATGGCGTTTGCAGGCGTCGACCGCGGTCATCAGGTTCTGCTGCGCCATCAGGTTGGTGTAGATGTTGTCGTTCACCACGGCGGTGTACTCGTCGGGACCGGTGACCCCGTCGATGTGGAACCGTCCGTGCCGGTCGTGGTGTCCCAGCGACCGCCACAGCCGGGCCGTCTCCACCAGCAGCTCCAGGCCGACCTCACGCTCGAAGTCGTAGTCCCCGGTGGCCTGCACGTAACGGCGGACCGCGTCGGCGATGTCGGCGGCGATGTGGAACCCGGCGGTGCCGGCCGGCCAGTACCCGGAGCACTCCTGGCCCCGGATGGTCCGCCACGGGAACGCCGCGCCCTGCAGGCCGAGTGTCTGGGCCCGCTCCCGGGCCAGGTCCAGCGTCGAGTGCCGCCAGCGCAGCACGTCGGCCGCCGCGGAGGGCTGGGTGTACGTCAGCGCCGGCAGCACGAACGTCTCGGCGTCCCAGAAGGTGTGGCCGTCGTACCCCGGCCCGGTCAGGCCCTTGGAGCCGATCGGGCGCTGCTCGGCCCGGGCTCCGGCCTGGAGCGTGTGGAACAGCCCGAACCGGACGGCCTGCTGCACCTCCGAGTCGCCCTCGACCTTGACGTCCGAGTGGTCCCAGAACGCGTCGAGGTAGTCCCTCTGCTGCTGGACCAGGCCGTCCCAGCCGTCCAGGCGGGCGCTGGCGAGAGCCGCCCCGACCTGGTCACGCAGGGCGGGCAGCGAACGCATGCTGGACCAGCCGTACGCCGCCAGCTTGACCACCCGCAGCTTCTGCCCCGGCTCGAGCCGGCAGGCGACGGTGGTGCGCAGCCAGTCCGGGTGGCCCTCGGTGGTGATGGCGTGCCGGCCCGGCGTCTCCACCAGATGCTCCATGGCCGCGGCCATCCGCAGGTCGCTGGCCTTGGTGCGGTGCACGAGGATGCCGCCGGTGGGCTGCTCCAGCATCTCCTCGGCCTGTAGCGGGCGGTCCAGCACCGCGGCGACCCGGGGGTCCTTGCTCATCGGCGGCAACTGCTCGTTGGCCACCAGCTCGGACTGGAGGATCAGCCGGGTCGACGCGTCCAGCGGCTCCACCTCGTAGAGGAAGGCCACCACGGCGCGCTGGGTGAACGACACCAGCCGCACGGTCCGCACCCGGATGCCCTGGCCGGACGGCGACACCCACTCGACGACCCGCTCCAGCGTGCCGGCTCGCAGGTCGAGGCAGCGCTCGTGGGAGCGCAACTCGCCGTAGCGCACGTCGAACGGCTCGTCGTCGACGAGCAGGCGCATCAGCTTGGCGTTGGTGACGTTGACCATGGTCTGGCCGGACTCGGGGAAGCCGTACCCGGCCTCGGCATGCGGCAGTGGCCGCAACTCGTAGAACGAGTTCAGATAGCTGCCCGGCAGGCCGTGCGGCTCGCCCTCGTCCAGGTTTCCGCGTATCCCGATGTGGCCGTTGGAGAGCGCGAACACCGACTCCGACTGGGCCAGCAGGTCCAGATCGAGCCGGGTCTCCCGAATGTGCCAAGGGTCGACGGGATAAGCCCGTTCACGGATCACGGTCGTGCCTCTCGTAACTGATTTCAGAGGAGGTCTTTGAGATCTTGAACCACGACGTCGGCGCCGTGTTCCCGCAGCGCGTCGGCCTGGCCCACCCGGTCCACACCGATCACGATGCCGAAACCGCCGGCCCGTCCGGCGGCCACGCCGGCCTGCGCGTCCTCGTAGACGGCACAGTTCGCCGGGTCGAGGCCGAGCAGCTCGGCGCCCTTGAGGAAGGTGTCCGGCGCCGGTTTGCCGGGCAGGCCCAGCTCACGGGCGACGACACCGTCCACCCGGGCCTCCAGGAGGTCGGCGATCCCGGCCGCCTCCAGGACGTCCTTGCAGTTGGCGCTCGCCGACACGACCGCACGGCGTAGACCGGCGGCCTTGGCGGCCTTCAGATACTCCACCGATCCGGGGTAGACCTGAACGGCGCCTTCTTTGATCTTCTGTAGCACGAGCAGGTTCTTGCGATTGCCGATGCCGTTGACGGTCTCCTGATCGGGGGTGTCATCAGGGTCGCCCTCGGGCAGCGTTATACCCCGCGAGGTCAGGAAGGTCCGGACCCCGTCAGCACGCTGACGGCCGTCGACATATCGGTGATAGTCGACCGCGGAATCGAACGGCACGAAAGGTAGCTCATGCTGTTCGGCCCACGATTTCAGGAACGTGTCGAACGTCTGTTTCCACGCAGCGTTGTGTACCAGCGCGGTTTGCGTAAGCACGCCGTCAAGATCGAATAGGCAAGCGGTCACCTGTGAAGGAAGTCCGAGCACGCGCCCAATGTAGCCGGACCCGATCCCGGGCGAGAGGCGAAGGGCAGCTTCACATTTCCACGATGGTTTACAAGTCGTTCAACACGACGTTCAGGCTGCGGAATCCAAGATGATCCGCAGGCCGATCGACGTACCGATCGGCCCGGTGGCCGTGGTCACCTCGTCACAGAGCCGATGGGCCAACCACAATCCGCGCCCGCCGACCTCGAACGCCTCCGGTGTGTGCAGGCCGTCCAGATAGGCGCCGGGGATGCCGGGACCGGAGTCGGTCACCACGCACCACACCGAACCGTCCTCGATCTTCAGGACCACCCGGCCGTTGCCGCCGGCGTGCAGCACGACGTTGGTGAGCACCTCGTTGACGGCCAGGACGAACCCGTCCTGCCGGTCACCGGCCAGGCCGACCGCCGCGAGCAGACGGGTCGCCTCGTGCCGCAGGACCGCGATGTCATCGGGCCCGAAAGCCCGGTCCAGCAGCACCGGCCACTCCCGGGGCGGGGCGGCATCGGCCCTCGGCTCCCCGTCGAGAGCCGAACGCACGCTCTGGCCGATCCTGTCCTCCACCGTGGTGCAGCCTACGCGCTGTGGCCGACCGGTGGCGGGAGGCATCGTGGAACGCGCCCGGAAGTGGCGCGGGTCGTTGCGTTCAGCGCCAGCCGACATCGATGCGATCACCACGCTGGTCGAAGAAGTGGACGGCGTCCATCCGGACCGACACGGCAAGCGGGTGACCGTGCGAGACCTGCGGATACGGCGCCAGACGGACGGCCAGCTCGGCCGGTTTGCGATGGTGCCGGGCGGTTTCGGTCGCCACCCCGCCGGGGCCCTCCGGGGCCACATTTTCCGCGCCCGGGCGCGTCAGCCGCTGGAGTGCCCCGCCCAGCCGTTTGAACGCGCCCCCGCCCTGCCCGCCGGCGTCGGAGACCGCGGCGCCGATCTCGTCGACCACGATGGCCGTGGCGCCGATGTCGAGGTACGCCAGCGACTCGTGCCCGTGGTGCTCCAGGTAGCGGATCCGCCCCTGGAAGACGTGCCCCTGCGTATCCGGGGTGACCGGGGTGAGCGCCTCGGCCCGGATCCCGACCACGATCCGCTCGCCGTGATAGCGGGCCACCGCCCGCGCACGTGGGTCGCTCCATGGCAGGTACAGGGTCTGGTCGCCGAAGCTCAGCGCGATGTAGCGGTCCAGGTGCACATAGACCGCGGCCTCCAGCAGGTTCATCTTCGGCGAACCGAGGAACGCGGCGGTGTAGAGCGTCGCCGGTCGGCGGTACACCTCGGTCGGCGTGCCGAGGTCCTGCAACACGCCCTTGCGCATGATCGCGACCCGGTCCGCCATGGTCAGCGCCTCGGCCTGGTCGTGCGTCACGTACATGGTGGTGACGCCCAGCTCACGGGTCATGCTGCTGATCTCGGCCCGCAGCTCGGCGCGCAGCCCGCTGTCGAGGTTGGACAGCGGCTCGTCCATCAGGAAGATCCCCGGCCGGCGCACCATCGCCCGCCCCATCGCCACCCGCTGCCGCTGGCCGCCGGAGAGCTGGCTGGGCCGGCGGCCGAGCACCTCACCGATGCCGAGCGCGCCGGCGATCGCGTCCACCCGGTCCTGCCGCGGCGACGGCTCGATCCCGGACAGCTTCAGTGGGAAGCCGATGTTCTCCGACACCGTCATGTGCGGATAGAGCGCAAAGTCCTGAAACACCATGGCGATGCTCCGGTCCCGTGGCGGCAGCTCCAGCACCGGCTCACCGTTGAGAAGGATCTCCCCCCGCGTGGGATCCTCCAAGCCGGCGATCATCCGCAGCACGGTGGACTTACCGCAGCCGGACGGCCCGAGCAGGACCATGAACTCGCCGTCCTGCACCTCCAGGCTGACGTTGTCGACGGCATAGGTGCCATCTGGCCAGATCTTGGTGACGTCTTTGAGCGCGACGGTGGACACCGTCAACCTCCCGCGATCGAGTGTCGATCCCGAGCCCACGACGGTCGGCGATCGGGCCCTAACTCTGCGAGTGCCTTCGATGCTTCACCATCGGACGAAAGTGCCATTTGCACATAGTGATCAATCAATTACAGAAACCTGAACACTCCAGGTCCAGCGTGTGCACGTTCACACCCTTATCTGGTACGGCCACCCGCCCCCAACCGCAGCCCACACCCGCCCGGACCACACCGCGACGCGGTCCCACCCAAGACCGAAAGGCGCCTCACGGGCGTAGCCCATCACACCGTCACCCCAACCCCGGGCCGGCTCTCACCGCCGTCTCAAGGCCCGCGAGACAGTGGTGAGAACCAGCCGGGACTTCAGCGGGAGGCTCGGTAGTCCTGGACTGCGGTTCGCGTGAACACGGCGGCGACCGTGGCGGCCAGCAGAGCCGTTCCAGCGGTGGCCCAGCCGATCAAGGTGGACAGGACCAGGAGCAGGATTCGGCCGTCCCAGCCGAGCACCGCACCGCCGGCGCCGGTCGCGGGCGCGCCCTTCTCCATCCGGGCGGTCAGGTCGTAATGCCGCAGGGTGAGCGTGAACAGCAGAAGGAACACCAGCGGCAACGGAACGTCGCCGTAGCGGCCGGCAGCGACCACCACCAGGTACTCGGCGGCACGCAGGGCGGCCGGCACCAGCCAGTCCAGGGAACCGTCGTGCCGGGTCCGGGCGGGGAAACCGGCGAGCAGCACCGGCACCGTGGCCAGCGCGAGCAGCCACGGATACCGGGACGGGTCACCTACCGCGAACACGGTGATCGTGGCCAGCGCGTACCCCAGGAAGATCGCAGCGAACGGCAGCGGCCGCCCGGCGCCGACCCGGCTCAGCACGGTTCGCACCAGCGGCCCGTCGTCGCGGTGCCGGGCGGTGTCGACCGTGTCGAGCACGGCCACCCGCATCGACAGCGCCCGCAACGACCGCAACGCCAGCGTGTAGACCGCCGCGACCAGCCCGAACCCGACGAGCGCGGCCAGCGTGACCCGGCCGTCGGTGGCGGCGGCCAGCACCGCGATCAGCGCCCACCGTTCGCCGATCGGGAAGACCACGATCCGCTTGCCCCAGTAGATCAGCGAGCCCCGCCGGCTCTGCGCGTTCACCGAGACTGCGGTGAGCAGGGCCCCGACCCCACCGGACACCGCGGGGGCGGGACGGGCGGCGGCCTCGTCGTGCAGCGCGCCGTACCAGGTGTCGGTCATGTGCCGGGCGGTCTGCAACACGATCGCGGTGATCGCCAGCGGCCACGCGTAGGGCAACCCGATCCGGTCCGCCCCGGCCGCCAGCCCGGCGTAGACCAGATACTCCTTGGCCCGGTCGGCCATCGTGTCGAGCCAGCCGCCGAACGCGTCGAAGTTCCTGGTGTAGCGGGCCAGCTGGCCGTCCACGCAGTCGAGCACGAACCCGAGGTAGAGCAGCACCCCGCCGACGACCATCCCGATCCGGGACGCCTGCCAGAACAGCAGCGCCGCCCCGGCCGCGAACAACACCGACAGCCCGGTCACGGCGGTCGGGCTCAACCGCAGCCGCGCGGCCAGTCTCGTCACGTGCGGCGACCAGCTGCTCACGGCGTACGTCGTGAAGAAGTCGTCCTGCTCCTTGACCGCGAGCCGCAGGCGCGCCGCATCCTCGTCCACCGCGGAGATCGCGACCCGCGCAGCGGCCAGTTCCTCCGCGGTCCGCACCTGCTCGGCATGCAGCAGCCGAACCCGGGTGGCGACCGGCACGAAGCCGTCGGCGAGCATCTCGGCCAGCAGGTCGGCCCGGTCGACGGCCTTCTCCAGCAGCGGCAGGTCGGCCGGGGCGACACACATCGCCCCCAGGTGACGAACCGTCCCGGCGCCCGGCGCCGCGGGCACCACCCGGCCCCGATCCTCCTTCAGGTCACCGGCCGGGTCGGCGACGACGAGCACGGTGCTGCGGCCGGCCGGTTCGGTGGCGAGGGTCCAGAGCAGGCTGCCGTGCGCCACCAGGTTGTCCGGGCAGATCAGCAGCGGTTCGTCGGCGTCGCGGGCCTGCCGGGCCAGCTCGCGCAGGTGGGACACCTCGTCGGCGCCGGGCACGAGCCTGTCGATCGTCGAGATCCCGGCGGCCCGAAGCGCGCCGGTGAGGTCTCCGGCGAGCCGATCGGCGTCGCCGTCCGGTATGGCCTGGCCGGCCCGGGCGGTCAGAACGGCCAGAGTCACCCGAGCATCACCGCTTGCCTCCTCAAATGCCACAAAACGCCCACCTGGCGAGACGCGAACCCCGTCGGCCAGCCGACGATTCGAGAAACGACAGCCCTCGGTCCGTCAACGACCTCGGACCCGTCAAGGACGCCCACACCCCGGCCGCCACCAGGGCCGAAACGGCTTCAGGTTAACAGCGGACCCCAGGCGGGTACGGGAGACCCTTACGGGAGTTGAACCGCCGGCATCCACCTCGGGGACGAGGGACGGCGTTGCTCCCGTACCTACCGTCGAAGTGGCAACGGCAGAAAGCCGAGGCCACCGCCGAAGGAGTGGATGAAGTGACCAGCCCCCTCAGGACCCGCTCGTTCTCCCGCCCGCGTCACGACCGCCGCATCGCCGGTGTCTGCGCCGGCCTGGCCCAGCGTTTCGGGATGCGCCCCGGAATGGTGCGGCTCCTCTTCGTCGTCTCGTGCCTGCTGCCCGGCCCGCAGTTCCTGATCTACCTGATCCTCTGGGCCCTGATGCCGAGCGAGTAACACCGACCCGGCCGCCGATGACTGAAACGACGCCGGCTTCAAGCTGACAGGCGGCCGTCGGCGTCACCGAGACCCCGGGCATCCCGTCCTCTGCCCCCGTGGCGGGATGCCCGGAACCGAACGACGGGCCGCTCCCCGGCAATGACGCCTTGGGGAGCGGCCCGCCTTCTCGTCATGGGCTGGCGAACGACACCGTCACCGTGGTGTAGCCGAGTCGGGCGAAGAGGCTCTCCAGCATCCGCTGCGTGTTCTCCCGGGCACGCTCGTCCAGCTCACTGGCCCGGGCCGCCTCGGTGATGCGCTGCTGGGCCAACTGATAGACCTGCTGCTGCTTGCTCGGGTCGTCGCGGAACGCGTCACCGATCCGGTTGAACAGGCCGCGCTCCTCGGCCACCACGTAGCTGCGCTCCATGTCGAGCGCCGCGGTCGACTGCTGCGGGGCGGGCAGGGTCAGCTCGATCGTCTTCTTCTCCTCGTCGATCTTCAGCGCGTCGCCGGAGAGGCCGCTGAAGTCCACGTAGGTCTCGACGGTGCCCGAGCCGACGAACAGCGTGCGCCGGTTGATCAGGAAATCGGGGATGTTGTCGCGGTTTTCCTGGAGATCGACGATCACCTGGAACGTGCCGTCGGCCGCCACGTAACGCTGAAGGTCGCGCATGGACTGGAGCAGCACCGGCTGGCTGCGGTCGGTCGTCTCCTCAGCGAACGGGTTGTCGAACGTGGGCAACACGTCCATCGCCCGCAGACCGAGGCAGGACGCGACGATCAGCGCGAAGACGAAACCGACGAAGATCAGCAGCCGCGCGAACCCGCTCGGCCCGGGAGCGGGCTCGACGGGCTCCGGACGATCGGCGACCGCCGGAAGTTGGCTGGTGGGAGGCTCGGGGCTGGTCTCCACAGCGGCCGGCCGATCGGGCACGGCCGGATACTCGCTGGTGGGGTGATCGGGGGTGGGCGATTCGGCCATGCCCTAACGGTACGGAGGGGGTACGACAATTCGCGACCGGAGAGCCCGCACCGGCCTCCGGATGCGCGAAACCATCCAAACCACGACGATCAGTGGGAGAGGAGCTCAGTCCTCCACGACCAGGACCCGGGCGTGGATCTGGTTGCGCTGCTGGAGAGCCGCCCGCAACGCCCGGTGCAGCCCGTCCTCCAGATAGAGATGCCCCTGATACTCCACGACGTGCGGGAACAGGTCTCCGTAGAACGTGGAGTCCTCAGCGAGCAGCTTGTCGAGCGCGAGCTCACGCTTGGTGGTGATCAGATCAGCGAGCCGGATCGGGCGCGGCGGAATCTCCGCCCACTCCTTGAGCGTGGTCTGGTGATCGGGGTACGGGGCTCCGTCCCGGACCGCTTTGAAGATCACGACGGCCGCCCTTTCCGTGAAAACCGTGAACCAGCGTACCCGCCGGGCCGGTCAGGCCTCTCCAGACGAAGCCCACCGGCCATGATGCACCACATCGGCCACCGGCCGGTGGCCGCGCCGCAGTGACGGTGACCTCTTGTCAGCCGCGGGGTACCCGACAGTGAGTGCCCCGATCGGGTGGAATTCGCCGGGCACCCCGAAGGCGTCCTTGAATGCCTGCACCCGGACGGCGGGCAGCCCGAAGAAGCACGAGGCGAGTTCCTCGTTGACCGCCGTGAGGTGCATGAGCAGGGCGGCGAAGCCGGTGTCGATGTCCCAGTACGGCGCGGACCAGCGTGCCTCGTCCCGATCCGTCCAGCCTTTGTCGGGCTGTGCATACCGGTCGAGGTAGGCGGATTTGTTGGACAGCGCCACGATGATCAGCGGCGCCGTCCGCATCCGTTCGAGCCAGCCGCCGGGAGGCCCGTCACCGTCGGCGGTCGACGCCCAGTACAGATCCCGGTCCGGAGCAGAGGTGAGGACCAGGAAGCTCCAGCCCTGACTGAAGCCGGCCGACGGCGCGCGCAATCCATGCGCGACGATCTTGTCGACCAGTTCCGGCGGAATCGGGCGATCCGGGTCGTAGCTGCGCACCATCCGCCGGCGGCGGACGACATCATCGAAATCCATCAGTAACGGACGCCCCACGACGTGGTCCAGGTCGAGCCCGGCTCGAGGACGGTCAGGTCGCGGCCGGTCCGGAAGGCGTCGGGCGGGCAGGTCATCGGCTCGATCGCGATCGACCGGCGGAACCGCTCGCCGTGCAGCGTGTCGGCGGTGAACACCTGCCAGTACCGGAACTTCTCGTCGGCCCAGACCACGATCCGCCGGTCCGAACCCGGGTCGGACAGGGTGAGCGTGGTGATCCCGTCGGCGTCGAAGTCGATGTCGCCGAAGGCGGTGTCGATCACCAGATCACCGATCCGGCGCGGCTCGGAGAAGTCGAACTCGGTGCCGGCGATCTTGGTGGCGCCGATCGGGAGCAGCCGGGCGTCGGCCTGGACCCGGGATTTGGCCGACACCTGCAGCACCGTGTCGTCGACCGAGACACCGGGCAGCCGGAAGTACGGGTGGACCGAGTAACCCCACGGAGCGTTGGCCTCCGAGGTGTTGACCACCTCCTGGTCGCACCGCAGGCCGTCGGCCGACACCGTCCAGCGGGTACGCAGGAGCAGCGACCATGGGTAGCCGACCTGCGCGGGCAGCTCGTACTCCAGGGTGACCGAGGCCGGGGTCTGCTCGGCGAGCCGCCACCGGGCCCAGTTGACCAGCCCGTGGATGGCCGTCCGCTTGGCCGGCTCGGTGAGCGCGAGCTGGTAGGACTGCCCCTCGAACTCGTACTGCCCGTCGCGGATGCGGTTGGGCCAGGGCGCGAGGATCTGGCCGGCTGATCCGGGGGAGATCTCGTCCGTACCGAATCCGTCCAGGATCTCGACGCCGTCGACGGAGTACGACCGGAGCGTCCCGCCGACCTCGACCAGGACGGCCCGGTGGCCGTCCGCCTCGATCGACCACTGGATGCCGGACTTGGCGGCTGACTCTGCGCTCATACCCGGGACACTATCGGTCGTCTCCTTCGCCCCGCTCGGGCCGGTATCGGATGAGCGCGGGCGAGCTGAGCCCGAGCACCACGGCCAGTCCGGCGGCGACCAGACCGCCACCCACCCAGGAGGTGGTCACGCTGGTCAGGTCGGCGGTCGCCCCGGCACGCAGGTCGCCGAGGCGCGGCCCGCCGGCCACCACCACGGTGAACACGCCCTGGAGGCGGCCACGCAGATGGTCCGGCGCGAAGGTCTGCATGATCGTCTGCCGGTAGACCGCGCTGACCAGGTCGGCCATCCCGGCCAGGGCCAGCAGCAGCACCATCAGCCACAGGCTCGTCGCCAGCCCGGACAGCCCGATCGCGAGCCCCCAGACGACCACCGCGGCGATCAGGGCGAGCCCCTGCCGCCGGACCCGGCCGATCCAGCCCGAGGTGAGCCCGCCGATCATCGCGCCGATCGCGATGGCGCTGTACAGCCAGCCGACCGCCGAGCCGCCGCCGAACTGTTCCTGGGCGACCGCCGGGAAGAGCGCCCGGGGCATGGCGAACACCATGGCGACCAGGTCGACCGCGAACGACAACAGCAGCACCGGCTGGGTGACCAGGAACTTCAGCCCGGTCGCGATACCGCGCAGGCCGACGCTCGGCTTCTCGGCCGTGGCCGAGGCGTCCGGGACCACCGGGGCGATGTCCGGAAGCTTCCAGGTCGCCCAGAACGTCACGGTGAACAGCAGGGCGTCCAGCGCATAGGCCACCTCGACGCCGGTGCCCGTCGACCAGATGCCCATGATCACGCCGGCGGCCAGTGGCCCGAGCACCCCGCCGGCCGTGGAAGCCGTGTAGTTGAGCGTGTTCGCGGCCGGGACCAGCGGTTCCGGCACGATCCGGGGGACGATCGCCTGCCGGGCCGGCGAGCTCACCGCGAAACCGCCCGCCTGGATCGCGGTCAGCGCCAGCAGCAGATGCGGGCTGCGCACCCCGGCCACCGCCTGCACCAGCAGCACGACGGTGGTCAACCAGGTGACGACCGAACCGGCCAGCAGCAGTTTGCGGCGATCCACCACGTCGGCCGCGGCACCACCCCACAAACCGAAGATCAGCAGCGGTACGAGACCCGCGACCCCCAGCAACCCGACCCAGGTGGGCGAATCCGTGATGGCGAACATCTGCACCGGCACGGCGACCGCGGTGAACTGGAACCCGAAGTACGACGCCCCGTTGCCGATCCACGTCCGGCGGAACGTCGCCACGCTCAGCGGGCGCGTGTCGATCATCCAGGACCGGTGTTCCCCGGTGCGCTGGCTCAAGGCGCGAGCCTCTCCACGATCCAGTCCGGCCCGTCCCGCCGGAACCGGAGCCGGTCGTGCAACCGGCTGCTGCGACCCTGCCAGAACTCGACGGTGTCCGGCCGCACCCGGAACCCGCCCCAGTGCGGCGGCGCCGGCACCGGCCCCGCCCCGAACCGCTCGGCGGCCGAGGCGATCCCCTCGTCGAGGGCCTCCGGTCCGGGCAGCACCCGCGACTGCGGGCTGGCCCAGGCGCCCAACTGGGAGCCGCGCGGGCGGGACCCGAAGTACTCCTCGGTCTCCGCGCGGCTCACCCGCTCGACCGGTCCGGCCACGATCACCTGGCGTTGCATCGGAAACCAGGGGAAGACCAGGCTCGCGTACGGGTGAATCGCCAACTCCGTACCTTTGCGCGACTCATAGTTCGTGAAAAAGACGAAACCGTCCTCGGCGTACCCCTTGAGAAGGACCGTGCGCGCTGACGGCCGGGCCCCCTCGCCCACCGTGGCCACGATCATCGCGTTGGGTTCCGGCAGGCCGAAGGCCGTCGCGTCGGCGAACCACGCCGCGAATTGGCTGGTCCAGGTGGTTGCCAGGCGGCTCTCGACGAGTGGCGGCCACTCGGTGTAGTCCCGGCGCATCCCGGCTGGTGACGGCGGTTCGGTGGGCACGCCGGCCTCCTTCGCTGACGGCTCGACGCCTCCGGGGATCTTCCAGGGGGCGGAAACGACGGTAAGTCCCCCGCCCGGAAACGTCAGTTGAACCAGGATGGGTGTCATCGAGAGCACAATCGCGACGGGTCGACCGTGCGGTTACCCGGCGGGCAATATGAATCACCCACCGCAGTTCGGTTTCCACAGGGAGTGCCGTGACCGAGTTCAAGCCGGGGCTCGAGGGCGTCATCGCGTTCGAGACCGAGATCGCCGAGCCCTGCCGGGACGGTGGCGCGCTGCGGTATCGCGGCGTCGACATCGAGGATCTGATCGGGCAGGTCTCCTTCGGCAACGTCTGGGGCCTGCTGGTGGACGGCCGATTCGGTCCGGGGCTGCCCCCGGCCGAGCCGTTCCCGGTCCCGGTGCACTCCGGTGACATCCGGGTCGACGTGCAGTCCGCGGTCGCGATGCTGGCGCCCTACTGGGGGCTGTCCCAGATGTTCGACATCAGCGACGAGCAGGCCCGCCGTGACCTGGCCCGGGTGTCGGTGACCGCGCTCTCCTTCGTGGCGCAGGCGGCGCGCGGCCTGGGCCTGCCGGCCGTCCCGCAGAAGGACATCGACAAGGCCGAGACCATCGTGGAGCGGTTCATGCGCCGGTGGCGTGGTGAGCCGGACCCGCGGCACGTCAAAGCCGTCGACGCGTATTTCATCTCGTCCTGCGAGCACGGGCTGAACGCGTCCACCTTCACCGCCCGGATCGTCGCCTCCACCGGGGCGGACGCCGCGGCCTGCATCTCCTCCGGCATCGGCGCGCTCTCCGGCCCGCTGCACGGCGGCGCGCCGACCCGGGTGCTCCAGATGATCGAAGCGGTTGAGCGCAGTGGTGACGCCGAGGCGTTCGTGAAGGACGCGCTCGACAACGGCGAGCGGCTGATGGGTTTCGGGCACCGGGTCTACCGGGCCGAGGACCCGCGGGCCCGGGTGCTGCGCCGGATCGCGAAGGATCTGGGCGCCCCGCGCTACGAGGTGGCCGAGGCGCTGGAGCGGGCCGCGCTGGCTCAGCTGCACGAGCGCAAGCCGGATCAGCATCTGTGGACGAACGTGGAGTTCTGGGCGGCCGTGGTGCTCGACTTCGCCGAGGTCCCGGCGCACATGTTCACGTCGATGTTCACGTGTGCCCGGGTGGCCGGCTGGAGCGCGCACATCCTGGAGCAGAAACGGCTGGGCCGGATTCTGCGCCCGGGTCTCCACTATGTGGGAGCGGAGCCGCGCAAGCCGCAGGAGGTCGAGGGCTGGGATCAGCTCCCGCATAATGTGTGACCGTGACTGACATCCGGATTCCCGACGCGATCAAACCCGTCGACGGACGGTTCGGCTCCGGGCCGAGCAAGGTTCGTCCCGAGGGAGTCGAGGCGCTCTCCGCGGTGTCCCGCACGTTCATGGGCACCTCCCACCGGCAGAAGACGGTGAAGGACCACGTGGCCCGGCTGCGCCGCGGCCTGGGCGAGTTCTTCTCGATCCCGGACGGCTACGAGGTGATCCTGTCCAACGGCGGCACCAGCGCGTTCTGGGAGGTCGCGACGTTCGGCCTGGTCCGGGAGAAGGCCCAGTTCGCCGAGTTCGGCGAGTTCGGCGCCAAGTTCGTGCAGGCCGTCACCGACGCGCCGTTCCTGGCCGAGCCGACCGTGCACCGCGCACCGGGTGGCCAGGCGTCGTACCTGACCGCCGAAGCAGGTGTCGACGTCTACGCCACCGTGCAGAACGAGACTTCGACGGGTGTGGCCGTCCCGGTCCGCCGGGTCGAGGGCGCCGACCCGGGCGCGCTGCTGCTCACCGACGCCACCTCCGGCGGCGGCAGCCTCGACGTCGACGTCCGTGAGACCGATGTCTACTACCTGGCCCCGCAGAAGGCGCTCGGCTCGGACGGCGGGATCTGGCTGGCCCTGATGTCGCCGGCGGCGATCGAGCGGGCGTTCGCGATCAAGGCGACGAAGCGGTACATCCCGCAGTTCCTCGATCTGGTGACCGCCATCGAGCAGTCCCGGCTGGAGCAGACGTACAACACGCCGGCGCTCGCCACCATCTTCCTCGCCGCCGAGCAGGTCGACTGGATGAACGCGCAGGGTGGCCTGTCCTGGGCGGTCAAGCGCAGTGCGGAGAGCGCGGCGGCGGTCTACGGCTGGGCTGAGCGCTCGTCGTTCGCCGAGCCGTTCGTCACCGACCCGGCGCTGCGGTCGGCCGCGGTGGCGACCATCGACTTCGCCGAGGGCATCGACGCGGCCCAGATCGCCAGGGTGCTGCGGGCGAACGACGTCGTCGACACCGAGCCGTACCGCAAACTGGGCCGTAACCAGCTGCGGGTGGCTCTCTACCCGACAGTCGACCCGTCCGATGTGACGGCCCTCACCACCTGCATCGACTACGTCGTGGAGCGGCTCAGCTAGCCCGATTCACGCGCCACGCCGTCTTCACCACGAAGATCATCTTCGCTGGTCAGCATCTCGACGGCGTGGCTTACCCCCATTGGGTGACCAAGGCGCGTACCGTGTTCCGAAACGCGCCCGGGTGGATGACTCTCGGGATGTCCAGGCCAACGCGACGGGACGGAGGCAACGCATGCGGCCGGTACGCTTCGTCGCCCTTTCCGAGGACGGTCAGGCTCTGGTGCTCGCCGATGAGGTCGGCCGGCTCCTGGCTCTCCCCATCGACGACCGGATCTCGGGTGCGCTTCACGAGGGCCCGGTGGCCCCGGGCAGCGTGGTCGCGGTCCTTGCGTCCGACGCCAACACGCCCAGCCTGTCACCGCGTGACATCCAGGCCCGCATCCGCTCCGGCGAGTCCGCGGAGGATGTGGCCCGCATCGCGGGTGTGCCGGTCGACCGGGTGCTCCGCTATGCCGGCCCGGTGCTCCAGGAGCGCGCCATGCTGGCGCAGCACGCCCGCCGCACCCGGCTGAAGACGTCCGACTCCGGTCAGCCGCTGGCCGAGGTGGTGGACAGCCGGCTCGCGCAGCACGGCATCGACACCGAGAAGATCTCGTGGGATGCGTTCCGTCGCGACGACGGCACCTGGCGCATCGTGGCGACCTGGCCGTCCGGCAAGGCCACCGCGCAGGCCATCTGGGACCTCGACAAGGGCCGTCAGGTGGTCTCCCCGCACGACGACATGGCGCAGTATCTGTGCGCCGAGCGGCCCACCCAGATCCTCGGCCAGGAGCCCGCGCCCGAGCGTGGCGGCCACGGCCTGCCCGGCCCGGCCCGCAGCACCGAGCCGACCCGTGGTGGCCACGGCCTGCCCAGCGCCGACCCGGCCGCCGCTCGCTCGACCCGCGACTCGATCCGGGCCAGCCGCGACGCCCTGCTCGCCTCGCTGGACCGTCCGCTGGAGGGTTCGTCCGGCCGCAGCCTGGAGGCGCCGGCCCGGCGTCCGGTCGCCGGCGGCGCCGCGGCCCTGCTCGGCGGTGGTTCCGGTTCGGCCTTCGACGACGACGCCGACCTGCCCAAGGAGGTGCCGGCCGTGCCGTCGCTCGCGGTGCTGCGCCCGCGCCGCACGGTGGGTCAGGCCAACAGCCAGAGCAGTCCCGAGGCCGAGGAGAGCAACAAGCCCCGCAAGCGGCTCCCCAGCTGGGATGATGTGTTGTTCGGCGGCGGCCCGGCGGCTCGCGAGTCCTCCTGAGCCGGCTCTTCGTCGCGCTCTTCCCCTCTGCGGAGGCCGTCGATCACCTGCGCCGGCATCTGCCGTCCTCGGCTGCCCGCCGCCCGGAGAAGTGGCACGTCACGCTGGCCTTCCTCGGTGACGTACCCGACCCCGACATCCCGTCGGTCGCCGCCGCTCTGGCCGACGTGCCGCCGCCCGGGCCGATCAGTCTGCGGCTGGCGGGTTCGGGCACTTTCGGGCAGGTGATCTGGGCCGGTGTGCACGGCTCGCTCGAGCAGCTGGCGGCCTTCCGGGAGGACATCCGGGTCGCGCTGGCCGACGCCGGTTTCCCAATCGACGCGCGCCCGTTTCGTCCGCATTTCACGATCTCCTACCGTCACGACCGCCGCCTGGCCGCCATCCTTGACGCCTACGCCGGCCCATCCTGGACAGCGAACGAATTCGCCCTGATGAACAGCGTCGAAGGCGACTATCGGCCGGTCTGGGCAAGATCCCTTTCCGGTACGCCGTAAGCCCTCCACAACCGCAACGACCCGGGTGCTACCTCATCGGCTGGCTTCGGCTCGGATGCCGTTCAGGAGCAGGTGTAGGCCGTAGTCGAACTGTTCGGCTGAGCCGACCACCGGGAGCGTGTCAGCGGGCAGGCCGGTGCCGGGTAGGCCGGCCAGCGCCACCGTGACCTGGTGCCAGCGTTCGTCGCGCGCTCCCGCGTTCACCGACATGGCGAGGGCGGCTGCCACGTACGCGATGAGGGTCTGCATGGTCTGGACCACCGCCGAGGGTGACAGGCCCGCATCGGTGAGGGAGGCGGTGACGCCGGAGGCGAGGCGTAGCCCGTTGGGGCCGAGCGGCGGGCGAGCCGCGATGTGGCCCGCGATTCCCGGATGCCGCAGCGCCGCCGCACGGATCGCGCCGAGGATGCCGCTGAGGCGCTGCGCCCAGGGGGTTTCCGGACCGGGGTCGGTGACGTCGGTGAGTGCCAGGTCGGCGACCGTTGCGACTCCTTCTGGTGGGCCGCGTGACCGCGGCCGTGTTGAGCCTCAGCACCTTCGTCTTCCTGTTCCTGCACGACTCCTGGCGTGCCGACAACCTCTTCCTCGTCCCCGACCTGATCCTCTGCGCGGCCCTGCTGGCCGGGGCGGTGCTGCCGGCCCGGGCCGCGCTCGTCGCCCTGCCGGTCGGGCTCGCCTACACGACGGGTGTGCTCACCGCGTCGGCGTTCTCCTACGTGGCACGGGGCGAGATCGGCGTGCCGAGCATGGTCGGTGCGGTCGTCTCCGCGGTGATGGCGGCGCTCCTGGCCCACCGGCCCGCGTCGGTCCGGCCACGGCCCGCCTGACCGGTCAGAGCGCCGGGCCCGCCTCGTGGCGCACGACCAGGCCGGCCGCCTCCAGCAGGGTCTCGACCCGGACCCGCTCGAAGTCGAGCTCCACACCGTCCAGCCCGTGCAGGAACTCACGGATGCCTAGGCACCGGCAGGCCAGCCGCAATCGGGTGTCGTAGGCGGTCATCACCGCCGCGCGATAGACCTCGCCGTGCGGGCCGGAGCGGCGTTGAAGGTCGAGACGACGCAGGTCGTACGCGATCTGCTCGATCGGCGGCATCCGGAGCGCCGCCAGGCGTGAGGCGAGGTCCCATCCGCGCATGGTGCGGTCCAGACGGCGGTGGGCGCGGTCGTCGCGGCCGCGGGGTCCCCGGTCGACGCGGCGGCGGTATCGCCGGACCACGCGCCGACCGGATGCTCGCTCACGGTGATGTTCGTCACGCAACTCGCTGCGTCCGCGGCGGGTGAACAGGCGGCGCAGGTCACCGGCCCCGCCAGTGATCAGGATGGTCGCGGCGCATGGCAGGATGAGCAGCGCCGACAGCGCCGCCGACAGCACAGCAATGTGCGCGATCGCCACGGTTCGACGCTAGGCGCTGACCAGGCAGGTGGGAATACCCGTTCGGTGGAGCCGGTCGTGCCAACATCACGGTAGGTGCGGATTCAGACGCCGACCCCCGAACCAGACCTGACGAGCGGTTCGGCATGTACCCGGGGCGAGGGCCGCGACGAATCCGGGAGCTCGGCGCGTTCCGATGGCGAAACGGTCTCGGAGGACGGGGCGATCTCCAGCCGCACCCACGGCCGGGACCGGACCGAGAACCGGATCCGGTCCCCGCTGACCCGCAACTGCCAAATCAGCGCGCCGACCGCGGCCACGAAACTGACCAGCCCGGCCGCCCAGATGCTCGACGCCACTCCGAACCGCTCGCCCCACCAGCCGGACAGCGACGCCCCGATCGGCGTGGTGCCCAGGAAGACCAGCACGTAGAGCGACATCACCCGCCCGCGGAACTCGGCGTCGACACCCATCTGCACCCGGTGGTTGCAGCCCTGCGCGAGATAGATCGAGAAGAACCCGGTCGGCACGAGCAGCAGTGCGGCGGTCACGAAGTTCGGCGCGAACCCGACCGCGAACTCGAAGACCCCGAAAGCAAGAGCGGCACCGATGACGAGGTACGGCCCGGGGCGCGCCCGACGCCGGGTGCCGGCCAGCGCCCCGCCCAGCGAACCGATCGCCAGACACGTGGTGAGCAGGCCGAACGTGGACGGTCCGGCACCGAAGTCGATCTTCGCGAGGGCGGCCAGGGTGACCGGGAAGTTGAACCCGATCATGCCGATCACGGCCATCATGCAGATCGGCAGCAGCAGATCGTGACGGCCTCCGACGTACCGCAGGCCGTCGATGACCCGGGCGCTGCCGCGATCCTTGCGCTCGGCCCGGTAGAGGTCTTCCGGACGCATCCGCAGGTAGGTGAAGACCGGCGCGATCGCCAGCGCGGTGGAGATCAGGAACACGCCGGGCGTGGAGAGCAGCGCGAGCAGCACACCGGCGAGGGCCGGGCCGCTGATCCGGGCCACGTTGAAGGTGGCCGCGGAGAGCGCCAGCGCGTTCGGGAGCAGGTGCAACTCGACCAGTTCGGAGACGAACGACTGCCGGACCGGGGTCTCCACGGCGTTGGCGATGCCGAGGAACAGCGCGGCGACGAACACGTGCCAGAGCTCGACCACCCCGGCCGCGACCAGCACCGCGAAGACGATGGCGAAGAACGCGAAGGCGGCGTTCGCCGCGATCAGCAGCTTGCGCTTGTCGTAACGGTCGGCCAGGCGGCCGCTCCAGAGGGTCAGGAGCATCACGGGTACGAATTGGAGCGCCGTCACCACACCGAGGGCGCCCGGGGAGTTGTCGGAGAGTTCGAGCACCAGCCAGTCCTGGGCGGTGAACATCATCCACACACCGATGAGCTTCACCATCTGCCCGGCGGTGAAGAGCCGGTAGTTCTTGACCTGTAGGGATCGGAACATGGCGTTCAGAGCGGCCGCCCCCTAATTTCGTCGTACGCGTCAACCACACACGTGACGAAGCGGAACGACCAGGGGCTTCTCAGCCGCGGGCGACTCGCTGCATGATCTCAGCGGCCTGCGCCAGGGTTTCCCGTTCCTCCGGGGTGAGCCGCTCCAACTCGGCGGCCAACCACTCGTTGCGGGCCCGCTCGTGCAACGCGTAGACCGCCCGGCCCTCGTCGGTGGCGGCCAGGATCACCTGGCGCCCGTCGGTCGGATGCGGTGTGCGCGCCACGAGCCCGCGCTCCTCCAGCTTCCCCACGATCTTGGTCATCGTCGGGGGCTGGACCCGCTCCACGTCGGCGAGCTCACGAGGAGTCAGCGCACCGGCCAGTTGGAGGCTGGTCAGCGCGGAGAGCTGACTGAACGTCAGGTCACCGACCGGGCGGGCCTGCCGGACTCGCCGGCTGAACCGGATGATCGCGTCCCGCAGCGTTTTGGCCAGCGTGTCCGCTGTCGTGCGCTCCGTCGTCATCACCCGCTCCGTCACAGTCCTTAGCCTAGCTAATGAGCATGGCTAACGACATCTGTTGACCCATATGACAGCCGTCACCGGGCCTGATGGAGCACCCGGTGACGGCGTTGAAACCTCAGAGGATCCAGGATTCCAGGGGACCCCGGGCGAAGTACAGCACGAACAGCGCGGCGATGCCGTACATCAGCGGGTGGATTTCGCGCGCCTTGCCGGTGAACACCTTCAGGACCACGTACGTGATGATCCCGGCGCCGATTCCGTTGGAGATCGAGTAGGTGAACGGCATCAGCGTGACGGTGAGGAACGCCGGCACCGCGATCGTGTAGTCCGACCAGTCGATCTGGCGAACCGTGGTAATCATCAGGAAGCCGACCACGACCAGAGCGGTCGACGCCGCCTCGAACGGCACCACCTTCACCAGCGGCGCGAAGAACATCGCCACCAGAAACAGCGCGCCCGTCACGAGGCTGGCCACACCGGTCCGGGCGCCCTCGCCGACACCCGAGGCGCTCTCCACGTACGACGTGTTGCTGGAGACGCTGGCCGCGCCGCCGGCCGCCGCCGCGATCGAGTCGACGAGCAGGATCTCCTTGGTACGCGGCGGCATGCCCTCCTCGTCGAGCAGCTCACCCTCCTGGCCGACCGCGACCATCGTGCCCATCGTGTCGAAGAAGTCGGTCACCAGCAGCGTGAAGACGAACATCAACACGACCAGCGGGCCGGCCGTGCTCCACGAGTCGAGCACGTTGAACTTGCCGATGAGCGACAGGTCAGGCGTGTCGATGATCTGGTCCGGCAGCGCCGGCACGTTCAGCGACCAGCCACCCGGCTTGAGGAAGGCCGGGCCCAGGTTCGCGATCGCCTCCACGATGATCGCCAGCACGGTGGTGCCCAGGATGCCGATCAGGATGGCGCCCTTGACCTTGCGGACGAACAGCACCAGCGTGAACAGCAGACCGATCACGAAGACGAAGGTCGGCCAGGTCACCAGCTTGCCGCCGAGGCCCAGCTCGACCGGGACGGTGGTGCCGGCGGCGTCCGGGATGCGGTGCACGAACCCGGCGTCGACCAGACCGATGATCATCAGGAACAGGCCGATGCCGACGCCGATCGCGGTCTTGAGCTGAGTCGGAACGGCCTTGAAGACGGCCGTCCGGAGCCCGGTCAGCACCAGGATCAGGATCAGCACACCCTCGATGACGATCAGGCCCATCGCGTCGGCCCAGGTCATCTCGGGCGCGATCTCGTACGCCACCAGCGCGTTGACACCGAGGCCGGCGGCCAGCGCCAGCGGGAAGCGGCCCACCACGCCCATCAGGATCGTGATCACACCGGCGACCAGCGCGGTCCCGGCGGCGAGAGCGGTGATCGGGAGCTTCTGACCGTCGGCGTCGATGCCACCGGCCAGGATCAGGGGGTTCAGGACCACGATGTAGGCCATCGTGAAGAACGTGACGACGCCGCCACGGATCTCCCGGCTCAACGTCGAGCCGCGCTTGGTTATCTCGAAGAACCGGTCGAAACCGGACGCGGAGGCCGCTTCGGTATCAGCAGACATGGGACCTTCCGAAAGATGGCGCAGGGGTGAACGCGCGCATGCTTTCAGATGCAACTACCTCCGCAAAAGCAGAGTGATGTTACAACTCTCACGCGCTGCTCCGATGCGATCCGTAATGGTCGTACCCTGTCGGAGTGAGTGAGTTGTCTCCCGCCACGCAAACCGGCGAAACCCTGCCGCCGGTCCTCGCCGTGGTGACCGGGACGAAACCGAGGCCCGAACCGTTGGATCCACCCATGGTCCCGTTCGCGCTCGCCGGTGTCGCCGCCTTCGCCGTCGCATCCCTGATCACCTGGCTGGGTGACGCGCCACAGTCCTGGGTGCAGATCAGCGTCGCCGGCCTGGTGTGGGGCATCCCGGGCACGCTGACCATGGTGCTGCACGACCGCCGCCGCGCCCGGCGCCGGGCGCTGACCCACCCGGATTTCCAGGTGGTGGAGGAGAAACCCTAGCTGTGGCCGTAATCCTCGGCCGGGTCACCCGACTCGACCGAGCCGTGGCCACGGCTGACCGCCACCGTCTCGACCTCACTGTCGTCGTAGACCGTGGGCAGCTCGTCGACCGGCTGCTCGGCCGCGCTCAGCAGCGCCTCCGAGTGCGCGCCACAACCGTGGTCGGCGCTGACCGCCCGGCCGTCGTCGGGCGCGTAGAGGTTGCCGCAGACACCGAACATGGTCCGCAGCGAGCCGGCCAGCGGCAGGTAGAACCCGCAGGTGCCGCAGCGGGCGTTGCGCGGGGCGGCGGACGAGATCGGCGCCTCCGGGCCGGAGTCGCCGTCATACCACCGCTGGGCCGTCTCCATCCGGCCCTCCTGGGACATCACCCGGGACCGGCCGAGACCCAGCTCCCACGACACCTCCTCGACAGCGGCGTCGTCACTGAGCACATAGCCCGGGGTGAGCCGGTCGTCGTCGGGGGCGGTCGGCATCAGGTCGCCGACACCGAGGTCGCCCGGCTGCACCCGCTCGTTCCACGGCACCCAGCCGGGGGCGAGCAGAGCATCCGGACCGGGCAGCAGCACGGTCTCGCAGACCGTCACGTGGCGGCTGCGCGGCACCCGGGTCACCGTGACGGCCCACCGCCAGCCGCGGTAACCGTCGAGATGACTCTCGAAGAAATGGGTAACCACACGGTCGCCTTCGGCGATCGCTTCGAGGTGCTCGCCGATGTCGGTGGGGTCCACTTCGGTGATGGCACCACGGGCCACCCCGACAGCATCGGCACAGACCTGGTCGAGTCGGGCGGCGCGGGAGGTGGTCCTGGAGGTCACCCGCCCATTGTTGCCTACCGAACCGGGTGACCCGCAACGACTCCCCAGATAGCCGGGCGTCAGAGGCGACGCGGGTCGCCCGCATCAGTCAGGATGGTTCCCATGCCGCAGTTCTCCGCGCTCGGACGCATCGTCGGCACCGGCATCAAAGCGGGCCGTCTGGTGGTGCGCGGGTCGGTGCGTGGCGGCGCCTGGGCCACCCGTCGCGTCGGCCTGGCCCGTGCCAAGGGCGCCGCCAACGAGATCGGCATGATCCGGCTCTTCGACCTGCACGCCGTCTCCTGCGCCGGTGACGCGCTCATCGCGATCGGACTCGCCGGGACCATCTTCAGCGTCCCGCTCGGCGAGGCCCGCAGCAAGGTGGCGCTCTACCTGCTCATCACGATGGTGCCGTTCGCGCTGCTGGCGCCGGTGGTCGGCCCGCTGCTCGACCACTTCCGGCACGGCCGGCGTTACGCCCTGGCCACCACGTTCCTCGGCCGCGCGTTCCTGGCCTATGTGATGTCCGACAACCTGCTCGGCTGGGGCCTCTACCCGGCGGCGTTCGGTGTGCTGGCGCTCTCCCGGGCGTATGGTGTGGCCCGCTCCGCCGCAGTCCCCCGCCTGCTGCCCGAGGGCATCGGACTGTCCCAGGTGGGCGCACGGGCCAGCGTCTACGGCACGTTCGCCGGCGCTCTGGTCGCGCCGATCGGCCTGCTCGCCTTCAAATTCGGGCCACAGTGGCCGCTGCGCGTCGCCACGGTCATCTTCATGGTCGGCGTGGTCGTGTCGCTGCGCCTGCCGCCACGCGCCGACTCCGACCCGCCCGAGGCCATGCCCAGGGCCTGGCGCACCGTGCTCGGCGTCGGCCGCGGCTCGGACCGCCCGCTCTCCAACCGTCTGGTCGTCGCCACCCTGATCGGCAGCAGCAGCCTGCGCCTGCTCTACGGCTTCCTGCTGCTCTTCCTCACCTTCGCGATCATGGGCGATCAGCTGACCACCGAGATCCTCGGCAACGAGTTGGGCCGCAACCTGGCGGTCGGCCTGATCGGCGGCGCCCTCGCCCTGGGCACGTTCATCTCCACCGCGGCCGGCACCGGTCTGCGCATCAGACGACCACTGGCGTTGCAGTCCAGCGGCCTGATCGTGACGGCCGGTGTGGCCATCCTCACCACGATCTTCTACAACCTCGCCATGGTCACCCTGCTGGCCCTGCTCACCGCGGTCTTCAGCGGCATCGCGAAACTGGCGGTCGACGCCAGCATCCAGGAACGTGTCCCGGAACGTCAGCGCGCCACCGCGTTCGCCCACTCCGAAACAGCCCTGATGCTCGCCTGGGTGGCCGGCGGCGGCCTGGGCCTCATCCCCCTCGACGGACGGCTCGGCCTGGCCCTCGCCGCATTGCTCGCGGTGCTCGCAGCGGCCCGGGCCGCCTGGTCGGCGGCACGCCTGCACAACGAGAGGCTCGCGGGCCGGCCCGACGTCCCGGTCCCCGACGAAGACCCCCTCAGCGGTACGCCGAACGCGAACCCGGAGGACACCACCGACCTGCGCGGTACCCGGCGCACGGACGTCGACGACCCGACGGAGCCGGGGCGCGAGCCGCACGACCGCCGGAACCGACGGCGCACCCCCGGCGGGGGCCGCTCCGGGACCGGACCGGCGCGCACCGGTTCCGGCCGGGCCGGCGCGGCGCCCGACGACGGCCGGGACGACTGGATCGAAGCCGAGGAGAGCTGGTCCGACGACTCGTGGACCGCGGGTGGCGGCGGTTCCCGGACCGGTTCGGTCAACGGCGCCGGCCGCCGCGACGACCGCGCTGCCCGGCCCGGCGGCACTCCCGGGCAGCGCCACCCGGCCGGCTCGGCGGCCCGCGACGGCGACACCCAGCGCCTCGACCCCGAACCCGACGCCAAGCGTTGGTGGCAACGCAAACGGCGGAGCACGGCGACCACCAGCCGCCCCCGGACCGACAGCGCCACCGGCCGACCAGGCGGAGGCCCGAGCGGGTCAGGTGGGCCGGGCGGGTCGGGTGGGCCGGGCGACGGCCCGCGGCGGGAGGCCCGTCCGGACAGCGGCAGCGCTCCGAGTGGCAGCGGCCGGGCCCGGGCTCGTGGTGAGTCCGGCAGCGACGATTGGGACAGTGGCCGCGGCGACGCCGGACGGGCCGGGGAGGGTGCCGGAGCCCCGGTGGCACCGCCCGGATACCACGTCTACCGGCCGTCGTCCGCCGGTTCGGAGACGCGTGACGGTGATCCCGCGGAGAATGAGGACTCGTGAGTTCGTACCCCCTCCTGATCGTGACCGCGGTGACCGCTGAGGCCGATGCCGTCCGGGCCGGTCTCGCCCGCGGAGACGTCGTGGTCGAGGCGGTGGGGGTCGGCCCCGCCGCGGCCGCCGCCGGGACCGCGAGGCTGCTCACCGGCCGCGCCTACCGGGCCGTGGTCAGTGCCGGGATCGCCGGCGGCTTCGCCGGCCGGGCCGCCGTCGGCAGCCTGGTGATCGCCGCCCGCAGCATCGCCGCCGACCTGGGCGCCGAGTCACCCGACGGTTTCCTGCCGGTCGAGGAGCTGGGTTTCGGCACCACCGTCCTGGACGCCGACCCGCACCTGGTCAAGGCGCTGCAGGCCGCCCTGCCCGGCGCGGTCTCCGGTGACGTGCTCACTCTGGCCACCGTCACCGGCACCGCGCCGACCGCCGACCGGCTCGCCGCCCGCTTCCCGCTGGCCGCGGCCGAGGCGATGGAGGGGTTCGGCGTCGCGACCGCGGCGGCCGGTGCGGGTGTGCCGTTCGCCGAGCTCCGCGCCGTCTCCAACCCGGTCGGCCCCCGTGACCGGGCCGCGTGGCGTCTCGGCGACGCCTTCGCGGCCCTGCGCGCCGCCGCCCCCGCCCTGGCCTCGCTGCCCTGATCCTGGTCGGTCGCCTCCTGAGTGGCAGTCCCCGATGAGCCGCTTCCGGGATGGCAGCCTCGCCGGTCAGCCGCTCCCCGGGATGGCCGCCCCACCGGTCAGCCGCCCTTCCGGTCAGCTGTCGAGCAGCGACCGGACATGTGCGGTCAGCCGCTCCCGGTTGTCCTGGCCGGTCTTGGCCAGCAACTGCGCGACGTGTTTCTCGACGGTTCGCGGAGAGATCTGCAACCGGCCGGCGATCGACTTGTTCCCCAGCCGCTGCACCAGCAGCGTGCACACCTCGAACTCGCGGGCTGTGACACCGATCACCCGCAGCGGCTCGGGAATCAGCCCGACACCGGACCGGCGCTGCATGACCGTGACACCGGCGTCGCGCAGCAGCCGCCGGCACGCGCCGGCCGGCGCCGCCACACCCTGATCGTGGAAGTACCTCTCCGCGGTACGCAGCCAGGACACCGGATCACCCCACCCGTCGGCGAGCGCGGCCTCGGCGGTCAGCCGGATCCCGAGATGCCAGGCCATCGGGAAGTCCGCGCCCACGACACGGGCCTCGGCCACGGCGGCCGCCGCCTCGCCGGCGTGCCCGGCCCGGCCGTCCAGGACCGCCCCGGCCAGCAGCAGGAACTGCCGGTTCCAGCGCAGCCGGCCACCGACCCCGGCCAGCACCGGACGCAGGTGAGCCCAGCCGATCCGGCCGTCCAGGGCGCCGAGGAGCAGGCCCAGCCCGGTACTGCCGGAGAGGTGGAACAGCGTGCTCGGGTTCTCCACCTCGGTCGCGATCGCCTGGGCCAGATCCTGTTCGGCCTGGGCCCGGTCCTCCTCGAGCAGCGCGCAGAAGGTCCGGGCCAGCCCGTACGTCATGGTCCGGGTATAGGGGGCGCTCAGGTTGCGGCGGCGCAGCTCGGCCACGGCGCTGTCGAGACCGTCCCGGTCACCCCGGTGCCCGGCCAGGATGACCCGGGTGACGAGCAGATAGGGCACCGCCCGGCCGAATCCCAGCCGATCGGCGATCCGCAGGCCCTCGGTGATCGCGGGCCCGGCCGTCGCGAACTCGCCCCGCAGCACGCTCTGCTGGACGAGGATCGCGTCCACCTCGTGCGCGACCGGCAGCATGCCCATGTCACGTGCCTGATCACGGAGCCGCTCGAACTCGCCGACCGTACCGTCTCGAAGGCATGTCAGGCCGGCCTGCAGCACCTGGGAGTAGATCTGCAGGATCGGCAGCCGATGCCGGTCGGCGTGCAGGCGGGCCTTCTCGAAGTACCCGTCGGCCTCGCTGAAGTCCCGGGAGCGGGCCAGCACACCGAGCAGTTGCCAGGCGTCACAGGCGATCGCCGGCAGCCCGGCCCGCTCGGCCGCCGCGGCGGCGGTGACGGCCAGCGCGGTGGCGTCGCCGAGCCGGTCCGGCCCCGGCTGCTGCAGGCAGAGGTGCGCGGCGATCGCATCGACCGGCGCGATGTCCCGGTCGTCCGGATGCTCGCCGAGCAGGTCCCGGGCCGTGGCGATCTGCCCGTACGCACGTTCCCACTCGCCGGCCAGGCAGGCGATCTCGGCGAACTGGGTGTGCAGGGCGGCCCGGCGGCGGCGGGACAGGCCCGCGCTGAAGAGGTGGCCGGGCAGATCGGTCAGCTCGGCGGTCCGCTCGAACGACCCGCTCTCGCCGAGGGCGGTCAGCAGGGTGCTCAGCGCCTCGGCCCGGACGTCGGCCGGGGCCGAGGCCAGCAGCCCGTGCGCCTGCTCGCAGAGTTCCACCGCGGACCGGACCGCCCCGTCACCGAGCGCACGACGCCCGGCCTCGGCGAACAACTGCCCTGATCGATGGTCGTCACCGGCGACGCGGTGCAGGGCGGCGGCTGTCGCACACCACTCACCGGGCAGGTCCGGGTATCGGTCCTCGACCGCGGCGGCGGCCTGCCCGGCCAGCTCGGACCGTTCGGTCGCGCTGAGGCTGTCCAGCAGCACTTCGACGGTGAGCGGGTGCCGGAACGCGTACCAGTCCGGGGCCGGCTCGTCCGGGCCGACCAGGTGATCGGCGACCGCGGTCTGCAGCAGCGACAGCACGGTCAGCTCGTCCAGGCCGGCGGCCTGCCGGACGACCTGCAGCGGGAACCGTCGCCCGGCCACCGCGGCCAGCGACAGCAGCCGCCTGGCCTGCGGGCCGAGCCGGTCGATCCGGGCGACGACGTGATGGCTGATCGCGGCCGGAACACCGGTCCGCAGGTCGGCGACGATCAGCCGGCCGTCACCGGATCGGGTCAGCCGTCCGCTGTGGACGAGATCGTGCAGCAGTTCCTCGACGACGAACGGGTGCCCGGCGCTGTCCGCCCACAACCTGTCGGTGACCAGGTCCGGCAGCTCCGGCTCGGGTACGCCGAGCCCGGCGGCGGCCAGCGCGGCCACCTCGGACCGGGTGAGCCGGGGCAGGTCCAGCAGCGCCGCCACGCCCCGCTGGGCGGCCGCACGGGCGAGATCGAGCGCCATCGACGGCGTGTCACGCAGCGCCACCACGATCACGATCGGCAGGCCGGCGACGTTGTCCAGCAGGTAGTCGGTGATCGCCAGGGTCTCCGCGTCGGTGTCCTGCAGGTCGTCCAGGATCAGCACGCAGCCGCCGTCCCGGCCGGCCAGCGCGAGGAACCGTACCAGCGCCTCGGCCAGCACCACCGGTGACGCCGCGGCCGTCCCGGTGTCCCAGTCCGGGACCAGCCGCCCGAGGATGTCCCGATAGGGACCCAGGTCGGCCAAGCCGGCCGGTACGGTACGCCGTAGAAAGGCCAGCAGCGCCTGGCTCAAGGGCCGGTACGGCACCAGCGGCCCGATCGTGCTGCCACGCCCCTGCAGCACCGCCATGCCGCGGTCCAGGGCCGTCCCGGCGATCTCGGCGGCCAGCCGGGTCTTACCGATACCCGCTTCACCGAGCAGGATCACGCCGGTCCCCCGGCCGTCGGCGGCGGCGGACACGGCGGCGGCGAGCACATCCCGGTGCCGGTCACGACCGACCAGAGGGCCAGAGTGCGTCCACATGGACGCCAGGGTGACAGATCAGCCCAAGGGGTGCGCTTCCCGCTCGGGCGGAAGTTCCTGGAATCGCGGTGTGACACCGGCGATCAGAGCGGCGACCAGGCAGGCGCCGGCCAGCAGCAGCAGCGTGAGCGTCGGCCCCAGCCGCTGATGGAGCAGCCCACCGAGCACCGGGCCGATCGGCTGTGCCGCCATCGAGACGACCGTCGCCGCCGCTTGGACACGGCCGACGAGCTGCTCCGGGGCGTCCCGCAGCAGCAGCGTGGCGAAGGCGACGTTGCCCAGCGCGGCGACCGCCAGGCAGCCTCCGAGCAGCACACCCGTCAACGCCGGCGGGGTGATCGCGAGCGCCGCCACCGTGCCGGTCGTGACCCAGCAGGTGAGGATGATCAGCGTCCGCAGATGCCGCTGCACCGGAAGCCGGGTGGCCAGCAACCCACCGAGCAGGGTGCCACCCGCGGTCGTGGCGGACACCAGCCCGGCCAGGCGACCGGTCGGGTCGGCGTGCGCAGCCGTCGTGAGGGTCACCAGGGTCACCGCTCCGAAGGCCACGTTCAGAAGGCATCCGAAGACCAGGAGCGGCGTACGCAACTCGGGCCGCCGCCAGACGAGGGCGAACCCGGCGAAGAGAGCACGCCACGGACCGGCCCCGGTGTGCCCGGTCTCGGGCGGGGTGGATCGGGTACGCAACGCGATGACGCACAGCAACGCGACGAGGTGTCCGGCCGCCTGCACGAGAAACGGCCAGAGTGGATCCACGGCGTAGAGAAGCCCGCCCAGCAGCGGACCGGCCAGCCGGGCAGCGGACGTCCGGGTCTGCAACTGTGCGATGGCACGTCCCAGCCGACCGGCGGGCACCACCGCGCGCACCAGCGCCGCGGCGGCTGGAGCGTGGACACTCGCCGCCGCGGCGCTGACGGCGGCGAGCACCAGCACGAGGGGCAGGATCACCGCCCCCCGGGCGATCAGCCAGCTCAGGAGCAGACTGCCGACCAGCCCGGCGGTGTCGCAGGCGAGCATGAGCGAACGCCGTTCCCGGCGGTCGGCCAGTGCCCCACCGGGAACAGCGGCCAGCACCATGGCCGCCACCGTCACCGAGGCGACGAGTCCGGCGCTGGTGGCCGATCCGGTCGTGGCCAGCACGGCCAGCGGCAGCGCGAGGCCGGCGAACTGCCCGCCGAGTCCGGTCGCGAGTCCCGCCGTCCACAGCAGGCGGAAGTCGTTCATCTGTGGTCCCCCTTCGATGCGGTGCTCACGGAACACGAGGGAATCCCGTGAGCACCGCGCCCGAATTCATGACTGGGTCATGGATCTGATCAGGCCCGCGTCACCACGGGACCATGGAGCTGATCAGGCTGATGCAAACGCAGCTACCGGGTTCCATCTGCTCCTCGGAGCTGATGGTCTGCAGGGCAAGGACGTTCGTCATGTGTCTCACCCCCTCTCGTTCGTCGACGTGGCCGGGAAGAGCCCGGGCAGCAGGGGGCTTCCGCCGCCGTGGGCACAGTGGAGGGCCATCAGCACGCCGGCCGAGCCGGTGGCCAGGTCGGCGCTGAGACGCCGGGACAGCCGCCCGGCCATCAGCAGATGGCCACGATGGGTCACCGCCTGCGCCGACAGGCCCCGGATGTGGGCGGCGATGTCGGCGGCCGGGGCCCGGCACCCGTACAGCACGGTCAGCAGCCCGGCCCGGCCCTCGAACAGGCCGGCCTCCAGCACGTAGTCGGCGGTGAGCCCGTGGAGGATGCGGTCCAGGAGGGCTGACCGGGCCGGGTCCGGACGATGCCGCAGCAGGGCGTGCAGGACCAGGCCCACACCACCGCTGCCGGCCGCGAGGTGGGCGATGTTCTTGGTGCCGACCGGCGCGTAGACGGCGCCGTTGGCGTGCGGCACCAGCCGGTCCACGTCGTGCCGGAGTGCGCGCTCGGCCCGGTCGAGCCACCGGACGTCACCGGTCCGCTCGTACAGCCGCAGGTGCATCAGCGCGATGCCGCTCATGCCGTGCAGCAGGCCGATCCGGCCGACCGGCTCCGCCGCCGCCGACTCCTCGGCGAGGCGGAGGGCGGTGTCCAGACATCGGTCACTGTCGGCGCGCCCGGTCGCGGCCAGGGCGGCGAGTACGGCCCCGGCGACTCCGGTGGCCACTCCCGGCCCCGCCGGGACGGTGTCGAGCGCGGTGGTTCGCAACTCCACCGCCTCGTCGTGCCGGCCGAGTTGGTCGAGCACCGCGGCCACCCCCAGTGGACCGTGGAACAGCCCGCCGATCGGGCCGGCGGGCGCCGTGAGCGCGGCCCGGACCAGCCAGTCCACCAGTTCGGGCGGAACCTCGGTGACGGCGTTCAGCGCGTGCAGGACCCCGGCCGCGCCGTACGCGAGAGCCGCCCCGCCGTCCCGGAACTGCTCCGGATCGCCGGGGAAGAGCCGGTCGCTGCGGTCCGGGGTGGCCGTGCTGAGGATGCCGGCAACCAGCGCGTCCCGCAGCCGCGGCCAGTCCGGCTCGGCGAACAGGTCCTCGGCGGGATCCGGCGGCACGTCTGCCGGGCGGCACCGGCGCAGACGTTCGCGAACCGACGCGGCCAGCGGCAGGTCCGCCTCGGCCCGGTGCACCACGCCGGCCACCTTGGCCGGGGCCAGCACCGACATGTTGACCGCGTGCGGCGCCACCGCGAACAGGGCGATCCGGTCCAGGGCGTGCAGGTCGCGGGCCGTACCCGAGATGTGCGGCGGAGCGCCGAACCCGGGCGCGCCCAGCGCTCCCGCGCCACCGCCGTCGTCGGGCGATCCGGCTGCCTCGAAGTCGATCAATGCGACCGAGCCGTCCGTGTCGACGAGGACGTTGCCGGGGTGCGCGTCATCCCAGACCAGGCCGCGATCGTGGACCTCGGCCAGCGCGGCGGCGACCCGGTCGAGCACGGCGGCCAGCCAGTCCGCGTACCGGGCCCGGTCCGCGGCGCTCGCCCGCGGATGGGACAGCGGGTGCCGTTCCAGGATCTCGACGGCCAGCGGACGGCCCGGCAGGTACTCCTCGACCAGGAACTCGTGCTCCCAGACCCGGAACCGGTCCAGCACCTTCGGCACACAGCTCAGCCCGGCCAGCTGCCGTTGGGCCCGTTCCGCAGCCGACAGACGCTCGACGGCGTCGCGCCCGAGCCGGTCCAGCCCGGCGTGCGGGCGGGCCTCGCGCAGGACGACCCGCTCCGGTTCGGCGCCGGGCGGCTCGGCCAGGTAGACGCCGCCGCTGTTGGAGTAGCCGAGCACCGACAGCACCCGGTACGGAAGCTCGTCGCCGCCGGCCGCCGGCTGCACGGCACGGACGGGCTCGGGCACGGTGACCCAGGGCGGCGGGGTGAACGCCGGCCGGCGGGGATCCGGCACCAGCGTGCCGTCGGGGGCACGCAGGGCCGGGGTGGCCCGCCCGTCCGGTCCGGCACACAGCCGGGCTTCGAAGGCGCCGTACCGGACGTACAGCGGGCCGGTGTAGCGCAGGTCGCTGAGCACGTACGGGCCGTCCACCCCGGGCAGCGCCGCGGCCAGTCCGGCCAGGGTCCGGGTCAGTTCGTCGGCATCGGCCGGATAGACGGCGAGCACCTTGCCGCTGGCCGCCCGCGGAGCCGCCTTGCCGTTCAGCAGGGTGACGGCCGACCGGCTCCGCAGGAACTTGAACGCCACCCCCTGCCGGAAGCAGTAGCCGGCGACGATCCCGATCACCTTCTCGGCGTCGACTGCGGTCGCCGACACGTGGATCTTCCAACCCTGTTCGGGCAGCTCAAGGGCGGGTCGCATGATCACCCACAGCCCGGCGTCCGCACACCGCCACCCGGCCGGCAGTGGCTCGCCGGCGATCGGGAAACGGTCCTGCTCGTCGTCGAGCCGATCGAGGCGGTCGAAGAAGACCCGGTCGGCCACGGCGTGCAACTCCAGTTCCGGACGGTTCACCCGCTGCCTCCCCCATCAGTCGCCGACGGCCGTTCCGCCGGGCTGGGAACAGCAAACGGCGCGCGGCCGCCGTACACATCGGTCAGTGGCACGACCGTTCGGCGCCGCCGCGGCGGCGCACAGCGCGGAGCGAATATGGGGGATCAGTACCCATGTCCGGCTTGAGATCCATTGACACAATCGCTGCGTGTCCGCCGTCACAGCGTTTCCGCCCGGGTGGTGGGCTCCCGCGGTGCTTCCCGGTGAGCCCGCCGGTCGGCCCCCGGCGTGGGCGGTGTTCGTCGCCGACGCGCTGCGCCGGCCGACCGGCCCGCGCACCCCGGCCGCGACCTGGCACGCGGCCTTCACCGGTGTGCTGCGACCGCTGCTCGCCGAGGTCGACTCGCGTCTTCTGGTGCCCGCCGGGTTGCCCGTCGACCGGGCTGCGGTGTCCGCCGACGTTCTCGGGCAGCTCGCCGAGAACCTGGTCCGCCAGGTGGCCCGGACCTTCGTCGCCGAGATGCACCGCGCCGCCGACCGGCTCGGCGGGGCCACCCCCGGCGAGCGTTTCGACGACTTCGTCCGAGGCCTCGACCTGACCCGGACACTCACCGCGTATCCGGTTCTCGCCCGGATCCTGGGTGACGCCTGCCGACACCGGGTCGACGCGGTGAACGAGACGCTCGTACACCTGGCCCGGGACCGTCCGGCGATCACCGCGAAACTGCTCGGGACGGACCCGGGGCTCCTGACCGGTCTCCGGTTCGGCGGCGACCTGCACCATCGCGGCCGCGGGGTGAGCCTGCTGCGGTTCGGTGACGGCTCCCGGATCGTCCACCGGCCCCGGCCGGTGGACCTCTACCGCCGGTTCGCCGACACCGTGGCCTGGCTGAACCAGCGGATGCCCGGCCCGGCCCTGCGGACCGTGCAGGTGCTGGAACGCGACGGCTACGGCTGGATCGAGTACGTGACCCACCAGCCATGCGCCGACGACGAGGCGGTCCGCCGGTTCTACCTGCGCCAGGGCGCCCTGCTCGCGCTGCTGTACGCGCTCGACGGCACCGACGTGCACTGCGAGAACCTGATCGCCGCCGCCGACCAGCCGGTGCTGTGCGATGTGGAGACGCTGCTGCATCCGCGGGTGAGCGGCCCGGATCCGGCCCACGCCGACCCGGCGGCCGAGGTGATCGCCCGATCGGTGTGCCGGACGGCGCTGTTGCCGATGCGGATGTGGGGTGACGACAGTTCGGTCGATCTGTCCGGGCTGGGCGGCGAGGCCGGCGCTCCGATGGCTCTACAGATCGCCGACTGGTCGGACCCGGGCACCGACCGGATGCGGCTGATCCGCCGGCCGGCCACTGCCCCCGGCGGCCGTAACCGCCCCTACCTGCACGGGCGGGCGGCCGAGCCGCGGGATCACGCCTCCGCCCTGCGTGCCGGGTTCGCCGCGGCCTACGACACGATCGTCGCGTACCGGGACCAGTGGTGCGCCCCGGACGGGCCGCTGCATGGACTGGCCACCGCCCGGACCCGGGTGGTGGTCCGGGCGACCGCCCAGTACGGCGTGCTGCTCGACGAGTCGACCCACCCCGAACTGCTCCGGCGGGCCGTCGATCGCGACGCGTACCTGGGTGGCCTGTGTGACGACACCGTCGACGGCCTGCGGCCCCTGCTCCGCCACGAGGTCGACGACCTGTGGCGGGGTGACGTACCGATCTTCACCGCCCGGGCCGGTGACCGCGCGCTCTGGACCGCGGACGGCGTCCGGGTCCCGGAGGTCCTCCCGGTCACCCCCTGGGAGTCGGTGGCCGCGAAGGCGGCGGCTCTCGGCGGCCCGGACCGGCGCACCCAGGACTGGCTGATCACCGCCGCCCTGGCGAGCCGTGCGCCGGGCGGCCCACACCGGCCGTCCCGCCCGCACCCCAGTCCGGCCGCGTCGATGACCCCGGATCCGGAACTGCTGCTCGCCGCCGCCTGCGGCCTCGCCGACGACATCGTCAGCCGGGCCGCCACCGGTTTCGGGCGGAACAACTGGATCGCCCTGGAACTCGTCGACGACGCGCGCTGGGCCGTGCTGCCGATGGGGGCCGGGCTGCCGTACGGATACTGCGGGGTGGCTCTGGCGCTGGCCCAGCTGGGCCGGCTGACCGGGACCGCCCGCTACACCGAGACCGCGGTCGGGGCACTGGCGGGCCTGCCCGCGCTGCTCGACTCGATCGCCGCTGAGCCGGAACACGTGGCCGCCGTCGGCGTCGGCCTGGCCGGTCTGGGCGGGATCTGCTACGCCCTGGCCCGGCTCGACGCCCTCGCCGGGCCGGTCCCGGAGTGGCGGACCAGCCTGGACATCGCGCTGCACGCGATGGCCGGGGCCGCCGATCGGGGCGGGCTGCCGTGGTCGTACCACGACGGGCTGGCCGGCGGGCTGACCGCGGTGCTGGCGGTCGAGCAGGAGACCGGGCACCCGGTCGCCGCCGGCCTGGCCGACGGTTTCGCGGCGCACCTGCGGGACGCGGCCCGGCGAGACGCGCCCGGGATCACCGGACCGGGGTTCGCCCACGGTGCGCACGGTGCCGGGTTCGCCCTTCTCCGGTACGGCGTACGACGGTCCGACCCACTCGCCACCGAGACCGGGCGCCGTCTGGTCGCGCCGGCGGGCTCCGGCACGGATCAGGACCAGGGCTGGTGCCGCGGTACCGCCGGGTGGGAACTCGCCGGCCAGGCGGCCGGGCTCACCCCGCCCGCCGACACGCGGGTCCGCCGCCGGCCGCTGGCCGATCTCAGCCTCTGTCACGGTGAGCTGGGCGCCGTCGAGCCGGCCCTGCAGGCCCGTGCCGCCGGGGAGCCCGGCGCCGCCGCGGAGGTCGAACGATGTGCCCGGCAGGTGCTGGGCGGCCTGGATCGCTACGGGCCGCGCGGCGCGTCCCCGGGCGAGGTGACGACCACCGGCCTGTTCGACGGGCTGGCGGGTATCTCATACGGCCTGGTGCGGCTGGCGTTTCCGGACGAGGTTCCGGCGGTGCTCCGGCTCGAACCCGGCCATTCGATGTCGACGAAAAGGAGGCAGAAGTGAAGAACCAGGAAGTGAAGAACCAGAACGACGACGACGCGCGGCAGCCGGACCCGATCGGCCCGGTGGCGACTCCCGGCCGGCCGCAGTCCGGCCTGCGTACTCTCGTGCTGGCCGGGGTGCTGCTGAGCGGAACCGCGGCCGGTGGGCTGCAGAAGCTGGGGCACGGCGTGATGGACACCGGAACATTTCCGTCGATTTCCCTCTGACCCGCACCGCGCGGAGTGGGTGCTTCCGCCGACGAACGATTCGTTTACACGGAAAATGTTGCTGTTGGCGATCGTGAACGGCATGCTGCGCTGACGGGTCTGTGATCGGGACCACGTGCTGCTGACAGCGAATTGAGGCATCGATGGACGACGAGAGCGCGGGCGGCATGTCGGCCGGCGCGCGGGCCCGGCTGATCGGCGCCGGGTACGCCGCGCAGGGCCTCGGCTATGCCGCTGTGGTGACCGCGTTGCCGACGTTCAAGGACCGGCAGCACATCGATGACACGTTCGTGTCCGCGGTGCTGCTCCTGGTGGTGGTCGCGGCGGCCGGCGGGTCGATCCTGGCCGACCAGGTGGCCGCCCGCTGGGGTAGCCGGTACGCCCTCGCCTCGGGCCTGCTGCTGGCCGGCGCGGGCCTCGCCGGGACGACCGTCTGGTCCCCGAACCCGGTCTTCGCCGGCATCTTCTTCGTGTACGGGATCGGCCTCGGCGCAGTCGACGCGTCACTCAGCATGCAGGGGGTGCTGGTGCAGGCCCGGCTGGGTCGCAGTGTGATGAGCCGCCTGTTCGCGGCGTACACGGCCGCTGCCATCGCCGCCGCCCTGATCATGTCGGGTTCGCTGGAGTCGGGCGCCGGTGCGGCCGTGGCGGTCGGTGTGGCCGCGGTGTATGCGGTGCTGGTCGGTCTGGTCGGCTGGCGGTTGTTCGAGCCGGGCCGGACACTGCGATCGAGCGTGGCGCACGCGGAGAGCGGGCGGAGCGTACGCCCGATCGTGATGGTCTGCGGGATGTTGATCTTCACGGCTTTCCTGGTGGACTCGGCGGTCAGCACGTGGAGTTCGGTCTACCTCCAGGACTCGCTGGCGGCCGCCGCGTCGGTGGCCCCGCTGGGTTACGCCGCCTATCAGGCCGCAGTCCTGGTCAGCCGCCTGGTGGCCGATCATCTGGTGCCGCGGGCCGGGCGGACGCCGATCGCGATCGGCTCGCTCATCGTGTGCGGGATCGGGTGCGGCCTGGTGGTGGTGCTGCCGGCGATCGGCGCCGCGGTGGCCGGGTTCGCGATCGCCGGCATCGGTGTCGGTGTGCTGGTGCCGCTGGCGTTCAGCGCGGCCGGCGAGGCGGCGATGGAGAGCAGCGACGAGGTCATCGCCAAGGTGAACCTGTTCAACTACGGTGGCGCACTGCTCGGCGCGGTGCTGCTGGGTGCCCTGTCCGAGCCGATCGGCCTCCAGTGGGCGTTCCTGATCCCGGTGGTCGCCGTGGTGGCGACCCTCCCGCTGGCCCGCCGCGTGGGCCACCTGACCGCCCGCGAGCCCGCCGTCAGCTGAAAGCCCCGGCCGGACGGGCCGGCGACGGTGGCTAAGCTGTGCGCGTGCCGAAGCTGGTGGACCACGATCTCCGACGCGCGGAGTTGCTGGCCGCCGCCTGGCGCGTGGTCAGGGCGCGGGGTGTCGAGGGCACCACGACCCGGGCGATCGCCGACGAGGCGGGCTGTTCGCTGAGCGTGCTGGCGCATTTCCTGGGCGGCAAGGACGACATCCTGGTGGCCGCGCAGAAGGCGATCTACGACCGGATCGTGGAGCGCGCCTTCGAGATAGGCGGTGACCTGTTCGGGCTGGACGGTCTGCGCGCGGCCCTGGAGGCGGTGCTGCCGCTGGACGAGGAGCGGGCCGCGGACGCGCATGTGAACGTGGCGTTCGCCGGGGCGGCCCTGTCGCATCCGAGGCTGGCCGAGTCGCGGCGTGATTCACACCGGGCGATCCGCGTGCACCTGATCAACTGCCTGCGTGAGGCGCGGGAGCTGGGCGAGCTACGGGCCGGGGTGGACGACGAGGCGGTGATCGACGACTTCATCATCCTGGTCGAGGGCAGCACCCTGCTCAGCCTGGTGGACGGCTGGGCCGAGGAGGGACGCGCCGACCGGCTGTCCCGCCTCGCCAACCAGTTCGTGGATCAGCTGCGCGCCTAAGACGGCAAACGCGGCTGGGCGGCGATCAGATCCCGGTACCAGTAGTAGGAGTCCTTCGGCGTCCGCGACAGGTCGTCGAAGTCGACGTAGATCAGACCGAAACGCTCGTCGTACCCGGCTGCCCACTCGAAGTTGTCGAGAGCCGACCAGCAGTAGTAGCCGTCCACCCGTACCCCCGCGGAAATGGCGTCGGCCACCGCGGAGAGGTGAGCGTCGAGATAAGCGATGCGCCGCTCGTCGTGGACCCGGCCGTCCGGCCCGGGCGCGGCGTCGTGGAACGACGCCCCGTTCTCGGTGATGATCACCGGCGGCAACGCCGGGTAGCGCTCATGCAGGGTGACCAGGATCTCGGTGAGTCCGGACGGCACGATCGCCCACCCGAAATCAGTGCGTTCGTCGCTCTTGACCGGCACCGGCGAGAACGGCATCCCTTCCGGAATGTCCACTTCGAGGACCCCGCTGTAGTCCTTCCCGGCCCGCGGCGCCTCGATCATCGTCGGCTCGTAGTAGTTGACCCCGTAGAAGTCGAGCCGCGCCTTGATCAGTTCGAGGTCCCGGTCGAGCTGCGCGTCGGGCACACCGACCCCGGCCCGGATCAGCTCGCTCGGGTAGTCGCCGAGCAGGATCGGGTCAGAGAAGGTCCAGTTGGTGAGGTCGGAGAAGAGCGTCGCTGCCGCGACATCCTCCGGCGAGTCGGTGGCCGGCGTCACCGGGAAGTGCTGGTTGGCGATCCCCACACTGCCGGCTCCATGGGTACGCAGAACCTGCACCGCCAGCCCATGCGCGAGCAGCTGGTGATGCCCGGCCGGAAGTGCCCCGAGTCCGAGCCCGCGCGCCGGAGCGTGATCGCCGAGCGCGTACCCGTAAAGGGTGTGCACGTTCATCTCGTTCATGGTGATCCAGTCCCGGACCCGGTCGCCGAACCGCAGCACGAGGGTGCTGGCGTAGTCGGCGAGCCGGTGTGCGGTGTCCCGGTTCATCCAGCCGCCGGCGTCCTCGAACTCCTGCGGCAGGTCCCAGTGGTAGAGCGTCGGGACCGGGCGCACCCCGGCGGCGAGCAGCGTGTCCACGAGCCGGTCGTAGAAGTCGAGGTCACCGGCGAGCACCCGGGGCCAGGAGAAGGAGAACCGGTAGTCCTGCACTCCGGCCGCCGCGATCAGCGCGACGTCGTCGGCGTACCGGTGGTAGTGATCGATCGCCACCCGGCCGTCCTGGCCGTTCCGGACGGTTCCGCCCTGTGCCGTGAAGGTGTCCCAGATGCTCGGGCCCTTGCCGCCCGCGTCGGCCGCGCCCTCGATCTGGTAGGCCGAGGTGGACATGCCGAACCGGAATCCGGGTGGGAACTGGGGGTACAAGGTGGTTCCTTTCAGTGGATCGCCCGGAGGCGGGGTAGCAGGGCCAGCGCCAGCAGTGCGAAACCGGCCGTGACCAGGTAGAGCGTGCGGTAGCCGCCGAGCGCGGTGACGATCGGCGCGGCCAGCACCGGGGCGAGCATCTGTGGCAGGGTTCCGGCCACGTTGGCGACGCCGAGCATGGTGGCCCGGGTGTCCGGGTCGGGCAGCACATGGGTGAGCACGGCCATGTCGACCGCGATGTAGGCGCCCCAGCCGACGCCGACCAGCACCGATGCGGCCAGCACCACGGGCACGACCGGGACGAGGGCCATCAGCGCGGTGCCGGCCGCGAGGATGACCGCCCCGGCCGCGACGAAGACCTTCCGTTTCTCCCAGCGGTCGGAGAGCACTCCCCCGGCGAAGCCGAAGACGCCGGCGAACAGCACGTTCACCACGGTCACGATGAGCACCCAGGTGGCCGCGTCGTCGACGCCGACCTCGTCCGACAGGTAGTAGAGCAGGTAGACCAGGACGAGGGCGTTGACCAGGTTGAGCAGGAAGCGGATCACCCAGGCCCAGGCGAACTGGCCACCCGGCCAGTGCCACTTCCGCTTCTCCGGGGCGCGGAGCGGCTGCTCGCGGTTGATGATCAGCAGACTGGCGCCGAGGGCGGGGACCGCGACGGCCACCGCGAGGTAGCCGAGCGCCGTGGATCCGGCGACGACCGCCACCGCGGTGCCGAGGATGACACCGATGATCTGGGCGACGCCGAAGAGTGCGCCGACCGTGCCGCGCTGGCCCTCCGGCACCCGGTCGCCGATCATGGCGGCCAGTGCGGCCATCGGCCCGTTGAGGCCGACCTGCACCAGGATCCAGCCGGTGACCATGAGCGCCGTGGTGTCGGCCGCGGAGAGCACCACGAGGCCGACGACGCCGATCGCGGTGCCGGCCACGAAGATCGGCCGGCGTCGGCCGAGCCGGTCGGAGACGATTCCCCACAGTGGATTGGCCACCATGGACGCTGCCGCGCCCCAGGCCGTGACCAGGGCGAGCAGCGCCTCCTTGCCGCTGTCGCCGGCGAGGTGGGCCGCCTGCTCGGGGAGCAGGATCTGGATCGGCCCGAACCAGCCGGCGGCCACGCCGATCATGGCGAGCGCGTAAGCGACCATCCATGACCGGCGGACCGGTGTTTCAACAAGCGTCACGCACGGGACCTTTCCCACATCACCGTGTACGCCTCGGCGCCGCTGAGCAGCTGGGACTTGAGCAGCGGGCCGTCGGATCCGGCCTGGTTGATCAGGTCGGTGACCCAGTCGGCGTAGAGCCCGTACTGGGCGACGCCGTCGGTGTTGATGTTGAAGGTGCGGGTGCCCATCACCTGCTTGTTCACCGTGGTGCCGTTGGTCGCGGTGAACGGGTAGTTGAGCGGGCTGGACGCCGCGTCCAGGCGGGGCGCCGCCTGCGGGCCCAGGCCGTTCACGTCGGTGCCGACGCCGTATCCGGTGATCTTCGAGCCGTTGGCGAGCGCCCGGTGGGTGCGCCATTCGTCGAGGAAGGTCGGGGTGCCCTGGCCGTCGTCGTGGGCCGCGAAGGCGTAGCTGGCGACGAAGCCGCCGACCCCGAGCGTCCGGTTGATCAGGGCCGGGTCGGCCCAGGTGTGCACGGAGGCGACACCGGGGTAGTTCGCCGCCTCGGCCAGGTCGAGGACCGCTGACGCGGTCTTCACTCCCATGTGGTCGATGTGGATGATCATGCCGCGGTCCATCATCTGATTGATGAGGTACGTGCCGAGCGTGGTCAGTCCGCGCGTGTTGCAGATCTTCCCGCTCGGGTAGACCGGGAGAACCGTGCCGGCCGGCAGGCCGACGCCGAGTTCGAGCAGTTTGGCGATGTCGTCGCTGACCAGCGGCTGCTCGTTGTCGGACGGGCCGGTGCAGCTGGTCGCCTGCCACCAGTGGCCGGTGGAGATGAGGTTGCCGACGTTGATCGCGGCGCCGGTGACGCCCTCGTCGAACCGGGTGCCGCCGAACGCGTTGTCGAACTTGTGCACCGGGTACAGGCCGCTGACGCCCAGGCTCTGCAGCTCGTTCAGCCCGGCGTCGATGTCGGCGGTCGTGCACTGCGGGACGTCCTTGATCTCCCGGCAGTTGAAGATCTCGGAGTTCTCCACGCCGATCGTGACGGCGAGTTTGCCCTGGGCGGCGATGCTCCGTACCTCAGCCGGGGTCTTCGCCAACCGGAACCAGCCCTTGCCCGGACCGCCGCTTCGGGCGTCCACATAGTCCTGCATCTTCTGGAGATAGAGCGCTTGCGCTCGGATCTGGTCCATCTCGTTGCAGGAGGTGTGCTCGGGGGTGAGCTCGCAGATCACCCGGTTGGCCACCAGCAGCACGTTGAGCACGCGCTGCCCGGACTTCCAGGTCCGTTCCAGGCTGCGGAAGTAGGAGGCCTCGTGCAGCAGCGTGTCGTACTGCGGCCAGTCGCCGAAGGTGGGCCAGCCGTCCTCGGCCGAGTTGATCGGGTCGGTGCCGGCGATGATCGCCTCGAGCAGGGCGCCCCAGCCGAGGGTGCCGTGCGAGGCGCAGCCCTTGAGGGCGACCGTGACACCGCCCGGCGCGTACGCGTCCCCGCAGTGCAGCGCACCGCCGAACGCCTCACCGGCGGTGATGTGCGCGTGCGCGTCGATCCAGCCGACGAGCTTGCCGTTGGCGTCGACTCCGGCCGCCGGGGTGCCGCTGACTCCGGTGGTGATGTCCGGGGTGGCGGCGCAGCCGCTGGCCGGGGCGAGTTTGAAGGTCAGGCTGCCGGAGCCGAGCCCGCCCCAGTAGGAGCCCATCTGCTGGCCGGTGTCGGTGTTCACGAACTTGTAGGTGCTGCCGTCGGTGGTGACGGTCCAGTCGGCGCGGGAGCCGTAGTCGCCGCCGGCCCACACCCAGTTGGTCACGGCCATGTAGGGCGGAGCGCCGTCCTGGTCCCGCAGGACGTAGCGCCCCAGCTGGGTGGCTTCGAACCGGAACGGCTCGGCACTGGCGACCGCGCTCTTGAAGCCGTACCCGACCGAGTCCTTCCAGACGTAGCCGGCCGAGGTCGAACCGTTGAAGGCCTGGAGGGTGACGCAAGCGCCCTCCAGGTCATAGGCGGGCGTCCAGCTCGCGGCGCTGGCAGGCGTGGGCAGCCCACCGACGAGGCCGAGCACCAAGACGCCCGCGACCAGCTTACGAGTCACGCAGCACCCCCTTGGTCGATCACTTGATCCAACAAAGCGGAGTGTAGGAAGGATCACACCTTCAGGGCCAGAGGGAGACGTGAATATTTTCCCTGAGAGACGGACTAGCGTGAGAGCGTGGCGCTTTCTCTCGCTGTCTCGCCGTGCCCCAACGACACCTTCGTCTTCCACGCGCTAGTGCACGGTCTCGTCCCCGGCGCCCCGCCGATCGACCTGACCTTCGCCGACGTCGACGTCACCAACATGGCCGCCCTCGACGGAGCGTTCGACCTGGTCAAGGTCAGTTATGCGGCGCTGCCCTGGCTGCTCGGCGACTACGAGTTGCTGCACTGCGGCGGGGCGCTCGGCCGGGGCTGCGGCCCGCTCGTGCTGACCAACGGCCGCTCCGACCTCGACGGCGCGACAGTCGCCGTCCCCGGTGACCGCACCACGGCGTACCTTCTGTTCCGCCTGTGGGCCGCCGACCAGCGCCCGGCCCGTATCGAGGTGGTCCCGTTCCACCAGATCATGCCCGGGGTCGCCGACGGCCGCTTCGACGCCGGCCTGGTCATCCACGAGGCCCGGTTCACCTACCAGCGATACGGTTTGACCGCCCTGGTCGACCTCGGCGAGTGGTGGGAGAGCGACACCGGCCTGCCGATCCCGCTCGGCGCCATCCTGGCCAAGCGCGGCGCCGTCGACCCGGCCGAGGCGACCGGCTGGATCCGCGAATCCCTGCGGTACGGCTGGCGCGATCCGTCCGCCAGCCACGACTTCATCCTCGCCAACGCGCAGGAGATGGAGCCGGCCGTGGTCCGGCAGCACATCGAGCTCTACGTCAACGAATTCACCCTGGACCTGGGCAAAGACGGACTCGCCGCCGCCGACGCCCTGCTCGGGCGCGCGGCGGCGGCGGGTCTCACGCCTGCTGTGCCGTCGTTTCTCTGATACCTAGAACTCTGATCCCTAGATCTCGAACTCGCGGGCGACCGCGTGCACCAGCTGCGCGATCTTCAGCGAGGTCTTCTTGTCCGGGTAGCGACCCCGCTGCAACGACGGCTGCACCGAGCTCTCCAGGACCTTGATCATGTCTTCGATCATGCTGGCCAGCTCGTCCGCCGGGCGGCGGCGCAACTCGGCCAGGGACGGCGGGGCGTCCAGGAGCTTCACACCCATGGCCTGCGAGCCCTTCCGGCTGTCGACGACGCCGAACTCGATCCGCTGACCGGTTTTCAGTTCCGTGACCCCCGCCGGCAGCGCACCCTTGGGAAGGAACACGTCTCCGCCCTCATCACTGGTGACGAAACCGAACCCCTTCGTAGCGTCGTACCACTTCACTCGACCCGTGGGCACCGCTGACCTCAACTTCACTCAATGGACACAACCGCTCACGCCAAGGCTATCTAGCGTAGGGCTCCGGCCCAACTGCAATCTCACTGAGTAACGTCGGGAACACGGTCAGATCGGACAAGACGTACGAGGCGCCGGCCGCCCGCAACTCGGACTCCGAGCACGGACCGGTGGTCACGCCGACACCCGGGACACCCGCGGTCCGGGCTGCCACCATGTCCGCGACGTGATCACCCACATACCACCGCACACCGTGCTCCACCAGCGCGGACGCCTTGCCCTCGGCGAACAGGCCACCGGCCAGTTCGTCGGCCCGCAGGCCCAGGTGATCGAGGTGCAGACCGGCCAGCCGGCCGAGTTTCGAGGTCACCACCACGACCCGCAGACCTGCTGCCCGGACCGCGTCGAGAGCCTCGGCAGCACCGGGCGTGGGCAGGCTGGGCGCGATCGCGAACTCCGGATAGAGCCCCCGATAGGTGGTGACCGCCGCCTCGACCTCGTCCTCCGGGAACCAGTGCCGCAACTCGGTCCGCAACGGCGGGCCGAGCCGCGACACCGCGAGATCCGCGTCGACGAAGACCCCGGTCCGGGCGGTGAGCTCCTGATATGCCGCCCGGATCCCCGGACGGGAATCGATCAGCGTCATGTCCAGGTCGAAACCGACCGCGGGCGTCACTGAGAGCGGCGCGCCTTGTAGGTGATGCTCTCCACCGGAAGGGGGAATGTCTGGTCGTCACCGAAAGGGGACGGAGCAGCGGCGCGGTCCGAGATGAGCTCGGAGACGTGCATCTGGCCCTTCATGTCCACACCACGCGGCCCGGAGTGCTCGGTAGCCGGCACCGCGCCGGTCGCCGTCTTGGGCTTCGCCACTTTCGGTCCTCCTCAGATAGAGGTCCGGCCACGCCCGGACCCACCACCATCGTCCCATGAACGTTAGCGTTGAAGACGATGGCCACCACATTCGCCGATCAACTCCGGTCGCTGCCCGACGAGGCTCTGGGCGCGCTCATACAACTGCGCCCTGATCTCGTCATCCCGGTGCCGGCTGACATCTCGGCCCTCGCCGTACGCGCACAGTCCCGCAACTCGGTCGCCCGCTGTCTGGACGGCCTCGACGAGTTCACCCTCGCCGTACTCGACGCGGCCCGCCTCACCCGGGCCGCCGACACCGCTCTGACCTCGGTCGCCGCCATTCTCGAACTGACCACCGGCGTTCCGGAGGACGAGGCCCGGCTGGCGATCGACAGGCTCCGGGTCCGGTTCCTGCTGCACGGGCCGGAGGACGGGCTGCAGATCGTCGGCGCCGTCGACGAGGTCACCTCGCCGTACCCGGCCGGGCTCGGCCGCCCCGCCGACTTCCTCGACCCGCAGGCCGCCGCCCTGGTCACCGACCGCGCCAAGCTGCGCCGCACGGTGCTCGCCGCGCCACCCGGCGCCCGCGCGGTGCTCGACCGCCTCGCCGCCGGCCCGCCGATCGGGGCGCTCACCCGCGACGCCGTCGCCGAACCGGTCCGCTGGCTCGTCGACCAGCACGTGCTGGTCCCGGTCTCGGAGTCCGGCCGGGCCCCGCGCCCGGACGGCGAGCTCGTCGAGTTGCCCCGCGAGATCGGCATGCTGCTGCGCCGCGACACCGGCCCGCTCGGCGTGCTGCGCCCGGCCGCGCCCACGCCCGACGGCCCGGCCCGCAACCCGCAGGCCGCCGACTCGGCCGGCGCCGGGCAGACCATGGAGGCGGTCCGGGCCACCGAGGCGATCCTGGAATCGCTCGCCACCGAGCCGGCGCCCGTGCTGCGCGCCGGCGGGCTCGGCGTCCGCGACCTCAAACGCGTCGCCAAGGCGGCCGGCGTCGACGAGGCCGGGGCCGCGCTGCTCGTCGAGATCAGCTACGCGGCCGGCCTGCTCGGCGAGTCCGAGAACGGGCAGAACCAAGACAACTTCCTTCCCACCGGGGCGTACGACCTGTGGCGCGCCACCGGAATCGCACACCGCTGGGCCGCCCTGGCCCGGGCCTGGCTCACCATGACCAGGCAGCCCGGACTCGTCGGCCGCCGCGACGAACGGGACCGGCCGATCAACGCCCTCGCCCCCGACGCCGAACGGGCCGGAGCGCCCCAGGCCCGCCGGGAGGCGCTCGTCGCCCTGGCCGAGCTCGACCCGGGCGCCGCGCCGGTGCCCGACGACCTGCTCGCGCTGCTCACCTGGCAGGCGCCACGACGGGCCCGGGGCCGGGAGACGGCACACCGGGACGCGTTCGCCGGGGCGGCCCTGCTCGGCATCACCGGGTTGGGGGCGCTCACGTCGTACGCCCGCCTGCTCCTGACCGACAACGGACCGGATGACGGTGACCCGCTCGGAGTGCATCCGGAGGATGCCCACGCCGACGCCGTGCGTGCCCTCGACCAGCTGCTGCCCGCGCCGGTCGACCACATCCTGGTCCAGGCCGACCTCACCGTGATCGTGCCCGGACCGCCCGAACCGGACCTCGCCACCGAACTCGACGTGCTCGCCGAACCCGAATCAGCAGGCGGCGCCAGCGTCTTCCGGGTCACCCCGGCCAGCGTGCGACGCGCCTTGGACGTCGGCTACCAGGCCGCCGACCTGCACGCGCTGTTCCGCCGCCGGTCCCGCACCCCGGTGCCGCAGACCCTGACCTACCTGATCGACGACGCGGCACGGCGGCACGGCGGCCTGCGCAGCGGCTCGGCCGGCTCCTACCTGCGCAGCGACGACGAGGCACTGCTGGCCGAAGTGATCGCCGACCGGCGGCTCAGCACCCTCGACCTGCGGCAGATCGCGCCGACCGTGCTGGTCAGCCCACGCCCGGTCGCGAGACTGCTCGGGGCGCTACGCGAGTACGGGTACGCCCCGGTCGCCGAGGACGCCGGCGGCGCCACGGTGCTGACCAGGCCGAAGGCTCGGCGGGCACCCTCACGCACCCCGCGGGTCGCCGAGCCGTCGAGCCCGGTACTGATCGGCCCGCGTCTGGCCGGCGTCGTCGAGCAGCTCCGTCGAGGAGACATCGCCACCAGGGCCGCCAGGCGTGCGCCGGTCACCGTCCGGGCCGCCCACGGCCAGGCGATCCCCGGCCTGACCGCGGTCCAGCAGCACACCCAGGCGATGGCGGTGCTACAGCAGGCGGTCCGCGACAAGGCCCGGGTGTGGGTCGGTTACGTCGACTCGCACGGCGCAACCCTGTCCCGCCTGGTCCGCCCGGTGTCACTGTCCGCCGGTTACCTACGCGCCGAGGACGAACGAGGCGAGAGCCTGCACACCTTCGCCCTGCATCGAATCACGGCGGCGGTGACCGAGGAATAGTCCCTGACCTAGTAGCTTGCCGTCGAGGAAGCCTTAAGGGAGGCCGGTATGGCGAACCTGATCGCCGAGACGCTGATCAGGCAATCGCCTCTCACCGTGGCCAAGCGTGCGGCCTTCGATGGGCTGGACGAGCTCGGAGCGCTGGCCGCTGAGGGGTAGGGCTATTGCCGGGTCGTGCGCCCCCGATTTACAGCGCACGACCCGGCCGTAAGTACCGACGCGCGAGCGGGGCGAAAGGTTGTAAACGAATTTCGTGGCACACTTGAGGGTCGTCTTTTTCGGCCTTCGGAGGGTGTACGCGTGAGTGGCGGACCACTGATCGTGCAGTCGGACAAGACTCTGCTTCTGGAGGTGGATCACCCGGATGCCCAAGCCTGCCGGATGGCGATCGCGCCGTTCGCTGAGCTGGAGCGGTCACCTGAGCATGTGCACACCTACCGGCTGACGCCGCTCGGATTGTGGAACTCGCGGGCCGCCGGCCATGACGCGGAGAGCGTCGTCGACGCGCTGATCAAATTCTCTCGCTATCCGGTGCCGCACGCGCTGCTGGTGGACGTCGCCGAGACGATGGACCGCTACGGGCGGCTGCAGCTGCTGAACGATCCGGTGCACGGGCTGGTGCTGCGCGGTCTCGACAAGATCGTGCTGATCGAGGTGGCGAAGTCGAAGAAGCTGGCCGGCATGCTCGGTGCGCGCCTCGACGACGAGACCATCGCAGTGCACGGTTCAGAGCGCGGCCGGCTCAAGCAGGCGCTGCTCAAGCTGGGCTGGCCGGCCGAGGACCTGGCCGGTTACGTCGATGGTGAAGCGCACGAGATCGGCCTCGCTGAGGACGGGTGGACGCTCCGGTCGTACCAGCAAGAGGCGGTTGACGGTTTTTGGGCGGGTGGTTCCGGGGTTGTCGTGCTGCCGTGCGGGGCGGGTAAGACGCTCGTCGGCGCGGCGGCGATGGCGACCGCCAAGGCGACCACGTTGATCCTGGTCACCAACACGGTCGCGGGCCGGCAGTGGAAACGGGAACTGCTGGCCCGGACCACGCTGACCGAGGACGAGATCGGGGAGTACAGCGGCGAGCGCAAGGAGATCCGGCCGGTCACCATCGCGACGTACCAGGTGCTGACGTCGCGGCGTGGGGGCGCGTTCACGCATCTGGATCTGTTCGGCGCCCGTGACTGGGGTCTGGTCATCTACGACGAGGTGCACCTGCTGCCGGCGCCGATCTTCCGGTTCACCGCGGACCTGCAGGCCCGTCGGCGGCTCGGCCTGACCGCGACCCTGGTCCGGGAGGACGGCCGGGAGGGTGACGTCTTCTCACTGATCGGGCCGAAACGTTACGACGCCCCGTGGAAGGACATCGAGGCTCAGGGCTGGATCGCGCCGGCCGAGTGCGTCGAGGTCCGGGTCACCCTGACCGATGCGGAGCGCATGTCGTACGCGGTGACCGAGGCCGAGGAACGCTATCGGGTGGCGGCGACCGCGCGTACCAAACTGCCCGTCGTGAAGGCCCTGGTGGAGCGCCATCCCGGTGAGCAGGTGCTGGTGATCGGCGGTTTCCTGGACCAGTTGCACGAGCTGGGCGAGTTCCTGGACGCGCCGATCGTGCAGGGTTCCACGACGAACAAGGAGCGGGAGCGCCTGTTCGACGCGTTCCGCGACGGTTCGATCCGGACTCTGGTGCTGTCGAAGGTCGGCAACTTCTCGATCGACCTGCCGGAGGCGGCGGTGGCGATCCAGGTGTCCGGCACATTCGGTTCGCGGCAGGAGGAGGCGCAGCGTCTGGGCCGGGTGCTGCGGCCGAAAGGCGACGGACGGCAGGCGCATTTCTACACGGTGGTCTCCCGCGACACGATCGACACCGAGTATGCGGCGCATCGTCAGAGATTCCTGGCCGAGCAGGGGTACGCCTACAAGATCATCGATGCTGACGACGTCCTCGGCCCACCCCTGCCCAAGATCGACTGAGTGACATACTCCCCTGCATGAATATCGCGGGGGACCATCACTTCACCTATCGAACGTTTCGGCGTATCGGCATCGAGGCCTTCCCCAAGCGGCGCCTACTCCAAGGAATAGGCGCCGCCGGTCTGGTCCTGGTCCTGGTGACCGGCGTCGACAGGGACAACCTGATTCCCCTGTTCGGCTCCGCCTTCTGCCTGGTCTTCCCCGAGCTGGTCGCGCTGGCCCTCTGGTACCCCCAGCGGAAACAGGCCGCTCAGACAACGCATTACACGCTCGACGACGACGGCATCCGGGTCCGCACGGCCACCAGCGACGTGCACCTGACCTGGGCCGGCGTGACAGGGGTCAAGTCGCAACCGCAGGCCTGGCTGCTCCGGCACGGTGCGACCCAGTTGGCGGTCCCCCGGGCGGCTTTCCGTCCGGAGGACCGGGTCACGATCGACGCCTTCCTTGCCGCCCACCCGGCAGTGGCCACGAAATAGCTCGAGAAAGGTGACTGCGGGGGCGATCAGGGCTGCCGGTCGGTGATTGCTCCCCATTGGACTGACAGGCGGGTGGCGGCCCGCTCGGCCCGGATCTCCATCAGATCGCCGAGGATCACCGCCCGGTCGACGACCACCACCTGCTCGTCCATGGCATAGGTGGTGCGCTCGCTGACGAACACCGCCTCACCGGCCGGCCGCCGCAGATGTCCGGCGACCGGTTCGGTGAGCAGTCCCGGCACGATCCGCTCGGAGGCCCGCACGATGGTCACCCCGGCCTCGGCCAGCGCCACGTAGAGCGACACCCGCCGGAAGTCCTCGCCGGCGATCGCGGCCGCCCAGGGCGCCGGGACCGACGACGTCTGGTGGATCACCGGCCGGTCGCCGAGCAACCGCACCCGTTCCAGGCGAAGGCCGTTGTCCAACCCGACCGACACCACCTCGGTGGTCACCCGGTGGCCCTGTTCGCGCAGGTCCTCGACGAAGCTGCGCAGCGTGTCGACCCGGTAGGCGGCCTGCACCGGCGCGACGAAGGTCCCCCGCCCGGCCTGCTGGACGATCAGACCCTCGTCGCGCAACTCCTGCAACGCCTGCCGCAGGGTCATCAGGGTGACCCCGTAGCTGGCGCTGAGCTCCCGCTGAGCCGGCAGCGCGTCACCCGGCCGGTACTGCCCCGCCCGGATCCGGTCGGCGAGGTCGGTGGCGATGCGCCGGTATGCGGGAATTTTCACGGAACACAGTCTGGCCCATCCTCGTCGAGTGCCCGGCGGAACCCGGCCAGCACCGCGCCGAGCTCGGCCGGGGTGCCGCCGTCGAGGATGCGCCGCATCAGCGCGGCCCCGATCACGACACCGTCGGCGGACTGCGCCGCGGTCACCGCCTCGGGGTGGCTGGCGATTCCGAAGGCGAGCAGGACCGGTAGTTCGGTGAGTGTCCGCAGCTCGGCGGCGAGGCGCCCACCCGATGCGGCGAACGCCGAGCCGGTGGTGCCCATCGTCGAGACCGCGTAGACGAACCCGCGGGACGCCGCCGCGATCTCGGCGAGCCGCCCGGAAGGTGTGGTCGGCGCGGCCAGCAGGGTCAGGTCGATTCCGGCGGCCGCTGCGGCGGCGGCGAGCCCGGCGGACTCGTCGACCGGTACGTCCGGAACGATCAGCCCACCGATCCCGGCGGCGGCCAGGTCCCGGCAGAACGTCGCGGCGTCCCGGTGCGCCACGAGGTTGTAGTAGGTCATCGCGATCAACGGGACACCGACGTCGATCCCGGTGACGTCGTCGAGGATGCTCCGGACCGTCACGCCACGGCGCAGGGCGGTGTCGGAGGCCTCCTGAATCGTCGGCCCGTCCAGGATCGGGTCGGAGAAGGGCAGCCCGATCTCGATCGCGTCGGCACCGTTGCGGGCGTATTCGTGCAGGTAGTCGGTCCAGTCCGGCCGGATCCCACCGGTGACGTAGGGCACCAGCAACGGCCGTCCGGTGCGCAGCAGGGTGGTCATGACGCCGCCATCAGGGTCGCCATGTCCTTGTCGCCGCGCCCGGAGAGCGTCACCAGCACCGTCGACCACGGCGGGAGTTCGCCCGACTCGGCGGCCCGGATCACCCACGCGATGGCATGGGCGGATTCAAGGGCGGGAAGAATTCCTTCGGTACGGGCGAGCCGGTGCACAGCCGGGACGATCTCCTCGTCGCGAACCGTGACATACCGCGCCCGCCCACTGTCCTTGAGGTGGGCGTGCTCCGGTCCTATGCCCGGGTAGTCGAGTCCGGCCGCGATCGAGTGCGCCTCGGTGACCTGCCCGTTCTCGTCCTGCATCAGGTAGGACCGGAACCCGTGGAGCACACCGATCTGCCCGAACGCGATAGCCGCCCCACCTTCGGCCTCGACCCCGACGAGCCGGGCCGGGGTGTCGACGAATCCGGCGAACGTGCCGGCCGCGTTGGATCCGCCGCCGATGCAGGCGACCACGTAGTCGGGCACCCCGGTGCTGAGTTCGGCCGCGCACTGCTGCCGGGACTCGTCACCGACGACTCGTTGAAATTCCCGGACCATCCATGGGTACGGGTGCGGCCCCATCACCGATCCGAGGCAGTAGTGGGCTTCGTCCACACAGGTCACCCACTGTCGCAGCGCCTCACTCGTGGAGTCCTTGAGGGTGCGGGTGCCACTGGTGACCGGGACGACCTCGGCGCCGAGCATCTTCATCCGGAACACGTTGAGGGCCTGCCGCTCGATGTCGACCTCACCCATGTAGACGGTGGCGTCGAGGCCGAGCAGCGCGGCGGCGGTGGCGGTGGCGACCCCGTGCTGTCCGGCACCGGTCTCGGCGAGGAGCCGGGTCTTGCCCATCCGCTTGGCGAGCAGCGCCTGCCCCAGCACATTATTGATCTTGTGGGAGCCGGTGTGCGCCAGATCCTCGCGCTTGAGCAGCACGTTCACGCCCAGCTCCTCGGACAGCCGCCAGGCCGGCGTGAGGGCGGTGGGCCGTCCGGCGTGCACGGCGAGCAGCCGGTCGAGGTCGCGGCGGAACCGCGGGTCGGCCCAGGCCTCACGGAACGCCTCCTCCAGCGCGGCACACGCCGGAATCAGCGACTCGGGCACGTAGCGCCCGCCGTACTCCCCGAACCGGCCGATCGAGCCGGGGTCGCTCATGACGCTGGCGGCCGGTCGCGGCAGCGCGATCTCGGTCATGACACACCTCCACTGTTCTAGAACTGAGTTCTAGAACAGTTATACACCCCTGCGGCGCTACGAGGGAACCACCGGCCCCGGCGTCAGGAGACCGGCGAGCAGATCACCGTGGGCGTCGATCCGGGACAGGACCTCGTCGGGACCGAACTGGCGGGCCGGCATCTCCCCGGTGGCCATGGCGACCACCTCGTCCCAGGTCAGCGGCGTCGAAGCAGTGGGCGACGAGCCGGCTCGCAGGGAATACGGCGTGACCGTGGTCTTGGCCGCCACGTTCTGACTCCAGTCGATGAAGACCTTTCCGGGCCGCAGCTGCTTGGCCATCTTCGCGGTGATCGAACCGGGCACCATGGCGGCCAGCTCCTCGGCGACCGCATGGGCGAACCCGGCGACCACGTCGGCCGGCTGCGTTCCCGAGATCGGGCAGCACAGTTGCATGCCCTTCTTGCCGGAGGTCTTCGGGTAGGCGGCGATCCCCGAGTCGGCCAGCCGGTCACGCATCAGCACCGCCACCGCACAGCACTCCCGCAGGCCGGCCGGCGCGCCCGGATCGAGGTCGACGACCAGCAGATCCGGGTCGGCGCCGACCCGCCACTGCGGGGTGTGCAGCTCGATCGCCGCCAGGTTGGCCAGCCAGACGAGCGTGGCCAGCTCGTCGACGACCACGAAGTCGATGGTCTCCCGGCTCCTGGTGGAACCGGGCACCGGCAGCCTCTCCAGGCGGACCCAGTCCGGCGTACCGCCAGGCTTGTTCTTCTCGAAGAAATGCGCCTCGTCGACGCCGTTGGGGTAGCGGATCCGGGTGACCACCCGGCCCCGCAGGTGCGGCAGCAGGATCGGCGCGATCCGCGTGTAGTAGTCGATCACTTCGCCCTTGGTGAATCCGGCGGCCGGATACAGGACCTTGTCCAGGTTGGAGAGTTCGAGGTCACGGCCCTCGATGGTCACCGGGATCCGGTCACGGGGCATCGTCGGCACACTCCGATGGCTTCTTGTCGTCACGTAGCCGCAGGAAACGGGGGAACCGCAGACGACGGTCGGGTGTCTGGTTGCCGTAGCGGATCTCGGCGACCAACTCCGGCCGTACCCAATGTGCTCCTTTGGAATCCTCGCGCGGCACCGCGCCGGGAGCGAACGGCGAATCCGGTGTGGCGAGCGGCGCCAGCCGCGAGAGCAGGTCGCGCTCGGCCGCCGCGCCGATGCCACCGCCGACCCGGCCCCGGAAGGCCAGGCCGTCCGCGGTCGGCACACCGATCAGGAGGCCGCCGAGTTTGCGCGCGCCGGGCCGCCAGCCGCCGATGACGTAGTCGCCGGTCTGATCAAATTTGATCTTTACCCAGTCCGGTGAGCGGAGTCCGGGCAGGTAGACCGAGTCGGAACGCTTGGCCATCACGCCTTCGAGCCGATTCTCGCGGGCGGCCGCCTCGGTGGCCGGCCCGTCGCCGAACGACGGCGGCACCATCCAGTGCGGCCCGGCCAGGTCGAGCTCCTCCAGGCGCTCGCGCCGGGCCAGGTAGGGCAGGCCGGTGTAGTCCATGCCGTCGAGGTAGAGCAGGTCGAAGATCAGGTAGCTGACCGGGAGCGTGGCCGCCAGCCGGGCCGCCTTGTTCTTGTCACGGACGTGCATCCGCTCGGCCAGCGCCGTGAACGAGGGCCGCCCGTCCGCGTCGAAGACCACCATCTCGCCGTCCAGGAGCGTGCCCTCGGGCAGATGCAGGTCGGCGATCTCCGGATAGGCGGCGGTGACCAGCGCGCCGGAGCGGGCGTAGAGGGCGGGCGGCCCGTCACCGAAGAGCGCCAGGACGCGAACCCCGTCCCACTTGAACTCGAAGCTCCAGTCCGGGCCCACCGGCAACCCGCCCGCGGTCGCGAGCATCGGGGTGAGCGGTGATCCGGCCACCCGATCACCATAAGCAGAAGCATTCACCTTACGCAGGCGTCCCAGTGATGCCATTCTGAGGACATGCGAGCGATCTGGAAGGGCGCTGTCTCATTCGGTCTGGTGTCGATCGCCGTCAAGCTCTACTCGGCGACCGAGGAGAAGGACATCCGCTTCCACCAGGTGCATCGCACCGACGGTGGCCGGATCAAATACCAGCGCACCTGCTCGGTGGACGGCGAGGCGGTCAGCTTCGACGACATCGCCAAGGGTTATGACATCGGCGGCGGTGAAATGGTGATCTTGACTGATGAGGATTTCGCCGATCTCCCGCTGAGCACCTCGCGCGCCATCGACGTGCTCGAATTCGTACCCGCTGAGCAGATCGACCCGATTCTTTTCGCGAAGGCCTACTATCTGGAACCCGAGGGCCAGGCCGCGAAACCCTACGTGCTCCTGCGTGACGCGCTGCGGGATGCCGAGCGGGTGGCCATCGTCAAGATCGCGATCCGGCAGCGTGAACAGCTCGCCACCCTCCGGGTCCGCGACGACGTGCTGGTCCTCAACACGATGATGTGGCCGGACGAGGTCCGTACCCCCGAATTCGGTTTCCTCGACGACGACATCGAGACCCGCCCGGCCGAGCTCGCGATGGCCGCCTCCCTGATCGATTCGATGGCCGGCAGCTTCAAGCCCGACGAGTTCACCGACAACTACCGGGCCGCGTTGCAGGAGGTCATCGATGCCAAGATCGAGGGACGCGAAGTGGTCCAGCCGGAAGAGGCCGAGGAGGCGCCGGCCGCGGCCATCGACCTGATGGCGGCCCTGAAGGCCTCCGTCGAAAGAGCCAAACAAGCCCGCGGCGAGGGTACGGACGAAGCGCCCCCACCAGCGAAGAAGGCGTCCAGGGCGCCCCGGGCCGCAGCGCCGAGGAAAACGACCACTCCGCGGAAGGCCGCCAAGAAGTCGGCGTGACTAATCTTCTCCTATGGGAGTTGCATGGGCGGAGTCCTACCTCGGCAGGGTGCGCGCGAGTATCGGCGACACCGACACGATCTTCTTCGTCGGCGCCCGCACCGTGGTGTTCGACGAGCAGGGCCGGCTGCTGCTGATCCAGCGGTCCGACAACCACCGCTGGGCGATCCCGGCCGGCGCCATGGAGCTCGGCGAGAGCATGGAGGAGTGCGCCGTCCGCGAGCTGTGGGAGGAGACCGGCCTACGCGCCACGTCCCTGACGCCGTACGTCTTCCACACCGCCCACACCTACACCAATGAGTACGCGCACACGTACCAGCAGGTGCTCATGACGTTCGTGGTGCACTCGTGGGAGGGCGAGCTGCTCCGGCAGACCGACGAGAGTGTGGACGCCGGTTTCTTCCCGCTGGACGCGTTGCCCGTCCAGCATTCGTTCATCATCGACGAGGCGCTCGCCGACCTGGCCAGCTTCCGCGAGACCGGCGTGCTCATCATGAAGTAAGGGTGTCCTAAATCGCGGTGCGGAGTGCCGTCCACTGGGGCAGGATGGCCCTTCGTGACCTCGAAGCGCCGCCTGAGCCTGGACCTGTCCCCGTTACGCACCTCCCGGGACTTCCGGCTCGTCTTCATCGCCGGGCTCGTCACGGCGTTCGGGTCGTTCATCAGTTACGTCACCATCCCGTACCAGGTGGCGAAGCTGACCGACGACCCGCTGATGGTCGGCCTGATCGGCGTCTGCGAACTGTTGCCGCTGATCTTCATGTCGTTCGTCGGCGGGGCGCTGGCCGACTACATCGACAGGCGTCTGCTGGTCTGGGGCAGCGAGGCCGCGCTCGCGGTGATCTGCGGCATCCTGCTGGTCAACTCACTCTCCGACGAGCCGCATCTGTGGCTGCTCTACGTGGCCGCGTTCCTGACCGCCGCGGTCGCCGGCCTGCAACGCCCGGCCCTCCAGGCGATGGTCCCCCGGCTGGTGAAGCCGGAGGAGCTGCCGGCCACCATGTCGCTCCAGTCGCTCAGCATGCAGTTCGCCCAGCTCGCCGGCATGCCGCTGGCCGGCATCCTGCTCGCCACCTTCGACCTGGCCTGGGTGTACGCGTTCGACCTGCTGACCTTCGCCGTCTCGCTGGTCTGCCTGTTCCTGGTCAAGGCGGTCCCGCCGCCGGTGGCCGCCGACCGCCCGTCGGTGAAGAGCGTGGTCATCGGCCTGAAGTACGCCAAGTCCCGCCCCGAGCTGCTCGGCACCTACCTGGTCGACATCAACGCGATGTTCTTCGGCATGCCGGCCGCCCTGTACCCGTTCCTGGCCGAGGACCTCGGCGGCCCGAAGGTGCTGGGCCTGCTCTACGCCGCGCCGGCGATCGGCTCGCTGCTGGCCACGATCGGCTCCGGCTGGACCGCCCGGGTGCACCGGCACGGTCTGATGGTGCTGATCGCGGCGGCGCTGTGGGGTGTCGGCATCATCGGTGTTGGCCTCTCCGACACCCTGTGGCTCACCCTGTTCTGCCTGGCCTTCGCGGGTGCGGCCGACATGGTGTCCGGCCTGTTCCGCATGATCATCTGGAACCAGACCATCCCCGACCACCTGCGCGGGCGTCTGGCCGGGATCGAGATGCTGTCGTACACCACGGGTCCGCTGCTCGGTCAGCTCCGGGCCGGCGCGATGGCCCGGACCGGGCTGGGTGTGGCCGGCGCCATCTGGGTGGGCGGGGTGCTCTGTGTGGCGGGCAGCTTGGCCCTGGCCGCGGCCCTGCCGAAGTTCCTCCGTTACGACGGCGAACACGGCATGGCCCTGAAGAAGGCGGCCGACGACGAGTGGAACGCCACCGCCGCCTCCCGCACCGACCGCTAGGTGACGCCGTTCAGTAGTTGCGGTTTCCCACGGCGGCCCGAGCGAACGCCGGTGGGCGCCCGTTGGCGATCTCGCCACCGAACCAGGCACCGAACCCGGCCAGCGCGAGGGCCAGCAACTCGACGGCGAACAGCCCGCCGCCGATGACCCGGTCTGCGGCCTGCACCCGGAGCATCGCGATGACCGCGAAGACCACCAGCACACCCACGTTGATCAGGCTGCGCAGCGCGCCGAGCCGGCGGTCCTGCGAGCGGCGCGCGAACATCACGTCGGCGGCGCTCGCCACGGTGGCGAGTGCTCCACCGACCAGGCCGGCCACGATGTTCCAGTAGGCGAGGGCACCGAGGATGTTAGGCCCACCCAACAAATCCGCCATATCGAACATTACGGCCATCGCGAACAGCCCCAACGGGAACATCACCAGAATCGGCTGCACCGCCTGACCGGCGACGCTCAATCGGCTCTCCATTCGGTTTCGCCCTTCCTACCTGCACAAACGCAGGTTCGTAATGGCATCCGAGCTTGGCCTACCCGGTCGCTTCCGGAAGCAAACACGTAGGCGTCCGCCGATGGACCGCATAGTCGAACGTCGCACAGCTTGTACGCAATCTGCAACATGGCAGATTGAGTGATGGCGGACTGCGGGGTGGCGTGCTTCACTTCTTACAGGGCAACAAGGGCGGAGTTGGAGGGAGAGACAAGCAACGGCACCCGGCGGCAAACGGGTGCCGTTGTCTGCCTCTGAGGCTCACTCCTCAGCGGCAGGGTTCCCAGCGACTGCGCTCGTTGCGACTCGAGCGAGGCGGGAATGGGTCTCTCGCGCCAATGGTGGCTCCACTCCTTCCCTTCTCGCAAGAATCCGTGAAGAGGAGTTCGCCATGCGCACACGGATCTACTATCGCGGGCCGGACGCCCTGGTGTCCGACGATCGGTTCGTCTGGCACCCCACCACCACGCCGTTGATCTTCACCATTCCGGACCTTCGTAACGTCGGCCTCGTTCAGGCGCCGGCCCGGGTCCGGCCCTACGCTCCCGCCTTCGCCGCGGTGGCCATCGCCATGGCGGCCGCCGGCTGGATCCTGCTACCGGATCCGGCGGTCTACGTTCTCGTCTTCCTCGCCCTGGCCATACCCGGAGTAGCCATGATGTGGCGCGAACCCGGTCGCTGGGAGTTGCACGCGCAGTACCGCGGAACCGCCGTGGTGCTCTATTCGTCCGCCGACCCGCGAGTCTTCAATCAGGTGAGCAGAGCACTACGGCGCGCCATGGAGGATCGTCGCCGAACCTCCTGGGGTTACGGACTGGCAGCCGCCTGACCTGGGAATTCGTGAAGACCTCTCGGGTGAGATTGCGAATTGATCAAAACCGCACCTTGCACCTGTCGTTCTGATAGGACAGTAATAGGATGTCCGCGACCTCGCTGGTTGCCACCTGGCAGTCAGCGAGGTGGCTTAACGAAGCTTAGTCGTTACTGGGCGTCACCAAACACTTCGACGATGAAGGACTCATGACCGAGGGTGACTCGCCGACGATCGCGCGCCGGCGCGTACGTCTCGCGCTCCGTGAAGCGCGCGAGCGAGCCGGACTCACCCAAAATCAGGTCGCCGAGGCGATGGAGTGGTCCCACAGCAAGGTCATCCGGATCGAGAACGGGGATGTCAGCATCTCCCAGAACGATCTGCGGCCACTGCTTGCACTTCTCGGCGTGAAGGACAAGACGGTCGTCTCCGATCTGGTCGCCGCCGCACGCATCTCCCGGACCCGCCAGCAGGCGTGGTATCAGGCCGCGGAATTCCGCGACACCCTCACCGATGGCATGCGTAAACTGATCGAGTACGAGAGCGAAGCCTCGGAGATTCGTTCGTACTCGATTTATTACATCCCGGGTCACCTACAGACGCCCGCCTACGCGGAAGCGCTGATGTCCCGGTTCGAGGACGAGCTCACCGAGGAAAAGCGTACGAGGCGCATCGAGGCGAGGAACAAACGTCGCGAGGTCCTGGAGACCCGGCCCGTGACCTTCCTGCTGATGGTGGACGAGTCGGTGCTACGCCGCACGATCGGCGGGCCGGAAGTCTTCGCGGAGCAGCTCCGTCACCTGAAGCAGAACGCCGAGAACGGTTACGTCCGCATCCGGATGGTGCCGTTCTCCCTCGATGCGTCACTGACCAACAATGCCAGCTTCGACCTGCTCCAGCTGGGTCAGGGCGAGGTGCTCTACCGGGAAACCGGTCTTAATGACGAAATGATCGAAGACCGGGAGGCGATCGCGAAACATCGCGCTCGTTACGACCGGGTCTGGCGTGAAGCCGCCGGTGAGGAAGACACGATCCAATTCATCGAACGGCAGATCAAAGAACTGGAACGCGGGAATACAGGTACCGCGTCGCCAGAGAAGACATAAACCACCGAGAAACATTTCCGAGAGGTCCCCGATGGAAGAGATGAACGTGCCCGCTTGGCGGAAGAGCAGCCGCTGCGGAACGTCGACGTGTGTCGAGGTCGCGAAGGTCGAAGACCAGTACCTGATCCGCGACTCGAAGAACCCCGAGGCCCCTGCTCTGAGCTTCACGCAGGCTGAGTGGGACGCCTTCGTGGAGGGTGTGGCCGCGGGCGAGTTCCGCTTCTGAAGTCGTTCGGTCGCGCCCGCTCTGACCGCAGGAGAAATCAGAGCGGGCCGGTCCAAAAAATTCACAAACCAGATTAATAGTAATAAATTGGCGGCGCATAACTCCCATTGATGGAGGAAAGCGTCGTTTTTCATTTTCACTCATGTGACCTTCCGCAGAGTAACGAGTCCCTCGCTTAACGTGGATTCCGAACCGTCACGGAGGTGCACAAAATGATCAAACCGACGGAAGAGCCCCGTTGGCGCCGAAGCGGTCGATGTTCCCACGGCGCCTGCGTCGAGGTGGCGAGGACGGCGGACCGGTTCCTGGTCCGCGACTCGAAGAACCCCGGCACGCTCCCGCTCAGCTTCGCCGAGGAGCAGTGGGACGCGTTCGTGGCAGGAGTCAAGGCGGGAACCTTCGGTTTCTGATGACTCACCTTCCTCCAGTGGAACCCGGCGCCGCGGGCCGAGCGCGGCATACTGCATTGGTGGACGGCAAACCGGGTGCCACCGAGACCGACCGCTTCGCCACTCTGCACGAGGCGGCCGAAATCCTGCTGGACGAACTCTCCGAGCGTTACCTGGTGGAGCGCCGGGAGAGCAAGGAACCGCTCGGGCTCGACGACGCGCTCGTGCGGACCGTCCGGCTCATCCCCCGCATGCCGACCGCCGCTCCTCTGGCGGTCCACTTCACCGAGCCCGGGCTGGCGCTCCGGCTCGGCCGATGGTGGGCGGAGTCACTTCCGGCATGCGCCTGCGAGACCTGCGACGAGGATCCGAAAGTCCTGGCCGACCGGCTGCGCATCCACACCGACGCGCTCATCGAGGGCGGGCTGTGGGAACGCGTACGCCGTGGACTGAGTGGGTCCTGGTTCGAGACCAGGCTGATCGGCACGGGCGTCAAATCCGACCGGGAGGGGCCGCTGTCCGCGGCCGGGGCCCGGGACGCCCGCCGCGGTGGTTTCGCCGCGGCGATCCAGTGGGCGCCCTGGCAGCGTCGTTCCCTCTAACCGCCACCATCTGAGGGGCGGGTGGCCGAGCCGGCCACCCGCCCCTCACCATGAACTCGGATTTCTCGATACCGTGAGCAGAGAAAACGCTCTCACGTTATCTAACACGTTACACGGAGTCATCGTTTGAGTACGGTTGAGACAGCCGACCTGCGGGCCACGACCCGATCGGTCTACATCACCTTCATCTTCCTCGGCGTAGCCATGGCCAGCTTCGCCGCCCGGATCCCGCAGATCCGCGACCACCTCGGGCTCACCCCGTCCGGGATCGGTCTCGTGCTGCTCGCCATCGCCGCCGGGTCGATCACCTCGCTGCCGCTGGCCGGGCACCTGGTCCACCGGTTCGGTTCCCGCACCATGGTCGGCACGATGGCCGTGCTGCTCGGCACGGCGCTGGCCGGCGCCGCCATCGGCTACCAGTACGGCGTGGTCCCGGTGGTCATCGCGCTCTACGTCTACGGCTTCTCCACAGGCGCCTGGGACGTCGCCATGAACGTGCAGGCCGCCGTGGTGGAACGCCGTCTCGGGCGCTCGATCATGTCCCGGTTCCACGCCGGCTACAGCGTCGGCACCGTCGCCGGCGCCCTGGCCGGAGCAGGCGCGGTCAAGGCCGGGCTCCCGGTCACCCAGCACGTGATCATCGCGTGCGTCCTGGTGGTGATCGCGGTGGTGATCGCGGTCCGCGGGTTCATCCCCGACGAGACCACCCCCGAGGACGGGGCCGGGAAGTCGGGCGGCGCCCTGGCCGCCTGGCGGGAACCCCGCACCCTGCTGATCGGCCTGTTCGTGCTGGCGTTCGCGCTGACCGAGGGCGCCGGCATCGACTGGATCAACATCGCGCTCATCGACGACCACGGCACCGACGCCTCCACCGGCACCCTCGGCTTCGCGGTGTTCCTGGCCGCGATGACCGTCGGCCGCTGGTTCGGGCCCAACCTGCTGGACCGCTACGGGCGGGTGCCGGTGCTCCGGCTGCTCGCCGTCACCGGCCTGGCCGGGCTGCTCATCTTCGTCTTCGGCCCGCACCCGGCGATCGCCTTCGGCGGGGCCCTGCTCTGGGGACTGGGCGCCTCACTCGGCTTCCCGGTCGGCATGAGCGCGGCCGCCGACGAACCCGCGAAGGCCCCGGCCCGGGTCGGTGTGGTGGCGTCGATCGGGTACTGCGCGTTCCTCGGCGGGCCGCCCCTGATCGGCTTCCTCGGCGACCACTTCACGGTCTCCCGTGGCCTGCTCGCGGTGGCGATGCTGCTGGTGCTGTCACTCGCGCTCACCCCGGCGCTGCGCGAGCCGGCCGGAGCCCGGTAGGCACTCCCTCTAGGGATCAAGCCTATTGACGGTAGTATCTGCGGGCTTTGGCTTCAACGGGGAGGAAGACACACATGCGAAGGAAGATCACCGCTGGCGCCGTACTGACGCTGGCTCTTTTGATTCCGGCGGCGCCGGCGGTGGCTCAGGCCGCCGCACCGGGGCTTGACGCGTCCTGCCAGACGGTCGAGCGCAAGGTCTTCACGGACATCCGGACGCTCATCACCATCGACCTGGACACCGCCGACGCGGGACAGGTTCGGGTTCTGGCCTACCGGATCCTGGACGCGGTGAAGGCCGACTCGCTGGCCTTTCTGCCCGGCCTGATCGAGGAGAAGCTGGGCGCCCCTGAGGCGGACCTGCGGGCATTCCTCAAAAAGGACGTGGTGACGACCTGGATGCATTCCCTGCGGGTCGCGGTGGGCAACACGATGCAGAATGCCGGCACCAACGTGCGTGCGGCCGCGAACAAGACGCTCGACGACGGGGGCTACGACGCGCTGCTGGCCTACCTGAACGAGGGTCTGTACGCCGCGCGTGAGCTCGACTGCAAGGCGACGTCGCCCTCGCCGTCACCGAGCGTCACGCCCAGCGCCACCCCGACCGCCACCGCTTCGGCCACTCCGGGCACCACGCCCGACGGCGAGGACGAGGGTGACGGCGAGGGCGGCGGGCTGCCGGTGACCGGTTCCAACACCGGGATCGTGGTCGGCGTCGGTGGCGCGCTCCTGGTGCTGGGTGCCGGTGGTTACCTGGTCGGCCGTCGGCGCCGCGCCCGCTTCGAGGCGTAGCCGACGGAACCCCGGCAATAGAAGAACCCCAGGTCGCTGACCTGGGGTTTCTCTTTGAGCCGCCTGACGGAATCGAACCGTCGACCTACGCATTACGAGTGCGTCGCTCTAGCCGACTGAGCTAAGGCGGCAACGATTGCCAAGTGTACTGCATAGACGGACACGCCCTCACCGGGGAGGATCGTTCGGTGACCACCGTTCCCCGACAGCGTCTCGCCGAGTCCGAAAACAGCGTGCCGAATCGGCCTCGGAGCCTTGATCCGCAGGAACTCGGGTTCACCCGGAAGGGCCCGATCGGCTGGCTCGCGCCGCTGCTGCTGCTCAGCACCGGGCTGCGGACGCTGTTGCACATCTTCTTCGGGGCCTACCTGGACAAGCGGGAACTCCAGAACGCGCTCGACGGGGACGTCTTCGACCACTCCGCCACCGCCACCGGCGAACTGTGGCTCGACTACGTGGCCGACCTCGGAGACGGGTTCGACGCCACCTACTCGGTGGCCTACCTGCTGGCGCAGGAGGAACTGGAGGTCGACGGCGAACGGCTGCCCCGCGGACGGCTGCTGCTGATGGGCGGCGACCAGGTGTATCCGCTGGCCAGCGGGGACGGCTACGAGAACCGGATGAAGGGGCCGTACCGCGCGGCCCTGCCCGAGGCCCCGGCCGGCGCGCCGCGGCCCACCCTGTTCGCCCTGCCCGGCAACCACGACTGGTACGACGGGCTGACCGCGTTCCTGCGACTGTTCGCGCGGCGCAAGGACGGGCACATCGGCGGGTGGCGGACCGAGCAGCGGCGGTCGTACTTCGCGGTCAAACTGCCCGCGAACTGGTGGCTGTTCGCGGTGGACGAGCAGTTCGGCGCGTACATCGACGACCCGCAGCTGCTCTACTTCGAGCGGGCCGCCGAGCACGTCGGGCCGGAGGACCGGGTCATCCTGATGACGCCGTCACCGACGTGGGTCAAGGCACGGCAGGATCCGGACGCGTACGACGCCGTCGACTACTTCATCCGGACCATCCTCGCGCCCACCCAGGCCCAGGTCCGGGTACTGGTCTCCGGGGATCTGCACCACTACGCGCGCTACTCCGGCGAGGACCGGGAGCTGATCACCTGCGGTGGCGGTGGGGCATACACGCTCGGCACGCAGAACCTGCCGGACCATCTGATGGTGCCGCCGAAGGAGACGCTGGCCCGCAGTAAGAGCCGCAGCCGACGGTACGAGCGGAAGGCGACCTTCCCGGATCCGAAGGCGTCGTGGCGGCTGGGACTGGGCGTCTTCCACCGGGTGCCGCATCGCAACGCCGGATTCGCCACGATGCTCGGCATCATCCACACCCTGACCATGCTGGCCATGGCCGGCGCGGTCAGCCAGGGCGGCAACATCCAGCGGCTGTTCAGCATCCCGCTGGTTCTGATGCTGTTCCTGATCATGGCGGGGACGGTGTTGTTCGCGAAGCCGGACGGGCACGCACGCCATTGGGTCCTCGGTGCGGCGCACGGCCTGAGTCAGATCGGGCTCGCGGTCGGCGGCACCTGGGTGTGGGAGCAGTTCCCGTTCCGCAACTGGCAGTGGCCGGGCCCGCTGGCCGTCGCCGCGATCGGCTACGGACCACTGATCGCCATCGTCTCGACCCAGCTCCTGGCGCTGTATCTGCTGATCGCTGCACGTTTCGACGTCAACCTCAACGAGTTGTACGCCGGACAGGGCATCGAGCACGCGAAGAGTTTCCTGCGCCTGCACATCAGCGCCGACGGCAACCTGACCGTCCACCCGCTGGGCGTTCAGCGGATCTGCAAGGACTGGGCGGCCGACCCGGACGGCGATCCGCACGCCTCGTGGCTACGGCCACAGACGCCGCTCACCGTGCACCGGATCGAGCCACCGATCACTGTCGCCTGAATCCGACGATCAGGGCGTGACCGATCCCGATCATCCACAGCATGGTGCAGGCGATGATCGTCGGGTTCTTCAGCGCGACCAGCCAGGCCGTCACGAGATCCCGCGACGGCTCCGGCACGACGGTGGCGATCAACGCGTTGGGCAGGACGTCGAAGATCAGGAACGCGACGGCGAGCAGCGCCCACTGGCCCCAGAACGCGACCGGGTCTGCGTCGATGCCGGCTTTCAGCCGGGCCCAGGCGGTGGCGGCGCCGAGCCCGGTGGAGGAGATCATGAGGCGTACGGCCACGACCACCAGCAGCACGCGGGCGACAGCGACCAGCACTTCCGTGGTGACGGAGACGGCCGGCGGCGGGTCCCAGCGGACCACAGCGAACCGCTGCACTGTCGGGATCAGGGACAGACCGAAGACGAGTGTGAAGTGGTGGAGATAGAAGCCACCGGCCCAGGTGGCGGCGGCATGAGCGAGCTCTTTCATGGCAACCTCCATTTACTCCACTACGATGGACTATCCATATGCATGAAGTAAAGAGGGTGCGCCATGGCACGTGACTACGGCTGGGAACTGAGCACCGCGATCGTGCTCTTCCATGAGGCGGTCGCACGCCGGCTCGGGCTCAACGCGGCCGAGCACAAGGCGCTGGGTGCCATCCTGCGCAGCGGCCCGATGCCGATCGGCGCGCTGGCGCCCGAGCTCGGGGTGGGGGTCACCGCGCTGACCGGGATCGTCGACCGGCTCGAGCGGGCGGGGTATGTACTACGCCGCCCCGATCCGTCCGATCGGCGGCGCACCCTGCTCGTGGCCAACCCGGACAAGACTCCGGACCTCGGCGGCATCTTCGCCGACCTGGGGCAGGCGATGGCCGAGTTCCAGAGCCGCTACGACGAGCACGAGATGGCGGTCATCACCGACTACCTCGACAACACCATCCGGGTGCTGCGCGACCAGGTCACCCGGCTCGCGTCCTAGGTGACCTCGGCTAACCCGCGTTGTACCGCTCGTCGTGCGACTGCCGGGGGCCACACACCGATGCCCGCGAGCAGGAGCACCGGGAACCGTCGGCATCCATCCGGACCACCACCGAGTCCTTCGGGACACTGTGCGCCACGACCCGGCCGTCACCCTCCGGAGTCGTCACACGCGTGCCGATGGCCGGCGCCGACGCCTGAAACGCCTGGTAGAGAGGATGCCCTCACTTTGCGAGAAGCAGTTCTAACGTAGCATAGACCCATGACGCCGCCACAGATCAAGTCTCTTGCCCGTCGTCGTGCGATGCAGATGCGGAACACTGGCACGGACGCTGCCGCCCAGCCTCGCGCCATCATCTACCTGCGGATGAGCCTCGACAAGAGCGGCGAGGGTGCAGGTCTGGAGCGGCAAGAGCAGGCGTGCCGGGCGCTCGCGCTGGCCCGTGGCTGGGACGTGGTCGCCGTGATCGACGACACGATCTCGGCGACGGACTGGCGGCTCGACGACCGGCCCGGGTGGCAGCGGGTGGTCAAGACCATTGAGGCCGGCGAAGCCGATCTCGTGGTGGCCTGGCACCTGGACCGCGTGACCCGCTCGATGAAGGACCTGGAAGTCCTGATCGAGATGGCGATCGAGCGCAACATCGGCCTGGCGACCGCGACCGGCGACATCGACCTGACCACCGACGTGGGCCGGATGGTCGCGCGCATTCTGGCTGCGGTGGCGACGGCCGAGGGCGAGCGCAAGGCGGCCCGGCAGATCCTGGCGTCCGACCAGCGCATCGCCAAGGGCAAGCCGAACTGGATCAGGGTGCCGTTCGGCTTCAACAAGGACGGCTCGCACAACGAGGAGCAGGCCGCCGCGATCAAGAAGGCGTACCAGGATGTCGCCGCCGGCAAGACGCTGTCGGCGGTCGCGCGGGAGTGGAACGAGGCCGGCTTCCGGACCAGCGCGCCGTCGCAGGAGGAGACCCGGCCGCGTCAGCCTCGCCGCCGAGCGTACGACCCGACCGGACAGTGGAGCATCGTCGCCCTACGCTTCCTGCTGAGGCAGCCGCGCAACATGGGAATGATCACGCTCTATGGCGAGGTGATGGGGCCGGCGGCCTGGGAGCCCATCATCGACGAGGCGACGTGGCGGAAGGTGGACCAGATGCTGGCCGATCGGGAGCGCCCCGACTGGGTGGGCGGCAAGCTGGCGAACCTGCTGTCGGCCATCGCGCACTGCGGAGTGTGCGGCGGCCCGGTCCGGGCGACGAAGAAGAAGGGCGAGCCGTTTTACATGTGCGCCGGGGTGGCCCGGGAGCCGGAGCTGGGTCGCGGCCACACGCAGCTCCCGATCGACTACGCGGACGGCCAGGTGGTGCACCGGCTGATCTCGCAGATGAAGCTGCTGGGTCGGGTGTCGTTCCGGCCGATGCCGAGCACTGCCGACCTCCAGCCGTTGCGTGACCGGGAGACGCAGCTCGAGGGCGCGATCAAGGAGTTGGTCGAGGACCGGTCGTTGGGCTTGATCACCAGGCTCGAGCTGCACGAGGGCACGACCAAGGCGCGCAAGGAGTTGGAGGCGATCCAGCGGGAGATCGCCAAGGCGGCCGGGCGCGGGCCGGCGAAGGTCGTCGACATCGAGGCCGCGTACGAGGAGTTCGAGGCGCTGGACCTGGGCGAACAGCGGAGCACCTTGCTCGACGCGTTCAGCATCATCAGGTTCGTGCAGCGCGGGAAGGGTCGGCCGAGGGCCGGCGAGGCGGTGTGGCGGGCGGAACACCTGATGACGGAGTTCACGCCCGCCTGGACACCGGTCTTAGGGGTGGAGCAGGATGCCGACCGCGATGCCGCCGGCAGCGGCTCCGATCAGAGCGAGGATGGCGACCGCGACCAGGGCGGCGCGTAGCGCTACCCGGACCCAGATCACAGCACGTCCTCGACGGGCAGGGCGGTGACGTTGAAGGCGTTGATCCACGAGTTGCGGGGCTTCGCCACATCGCCGTCCTCGGCCGTCTTCAGCGTGCGGACCATGACACCGACCTGCCAGTAGGTGTAGGTGTCCTTGGTCCAGGACTTGCCGTTGGCCTCGTGACTGACGACGTCGCCCTCGCCGGCCTCGCGGTAGGTCCAGCCGGTGCACTGCTCGGCCTGGATGCGCTCGACGACGCCGAGGGCGGTCGTGGCCCGGCCGGAGGAGAAGACGCAGTAGAGCACCTTCTCCCCCTCGGTGAAACGCTGGCCGAGCCAGTCGACCGCGCTGACGCACCGACCGTCCTCGAAGCCCGGGTCGCTGGGCACGTGCCGCCTCACAGGTCGTCCGCTAGGAGTACGCGCGGGACGCCGGTCTGCTTGGCGATCTCGGTGACGGTGTCGCTGACGACCTGCTCCAGTTCGGCCAGGGCCGCCTGCTCGGCGACCGCCTTGTCGTGCTCGAGCCAGTTGCCGTAGGTGTCGAGGTGGTGGATCTCGCCGCCGAACATCCGGATGACGCGGGTCAGCTCGACCATGAAGGGCACGAACCGCGCTCCCTCGTGGGAGGTGGGCGCGAGCCAGGCCCGGCGGATCTTGCGGCCCCGCAGTCGCTCGATCGCGTTGGTGCTGATGACCTGGCGCGGCTCGAACCACGGATACTCGGCGGCGTCGCGGAGCACGGCCACGACCAGGATGTCGTCGGGGTGGGCCGGCGGAAACTGGACGCGATCTGTCACTGGAACACCTCGGGCAGGTAGGCGGCGGTCACGTCGTCCGGAACGGCGGTGATGGTCTCGACCTTGAAGCCGTTCGGCCGGAACTCGCCCCACGCCTTGAGCTGGCGCTGCAGGGCCGCCTCGTCGGCGAAGTAGGCCGTGACCGGGCCGATGCCGGCACGCCAGGTGGCGCGGAAGATCGTGGTGGTGGCCGGCTCGACCGGCTCGGTGGGCTGGGTCACTTGGTGTACGCCTCCGTGACGTCGATGGGTGCGGCTGCGATGAGGTCGATGCGGACGATGCAGTCCATGCCGTGGTAGCCCTTGAAGCGACTGAGGGCGCGCTGCATGTGGCCCTCGTCGTCGTAGTCCCGGTAGTCCTCGACGCGCTTGCCGCCGTAGCTGCGGCGCAGGAAGGTGACGCGCCAGATCGGGATGGGCATGCGGCCGGGCGAGCTGGTGCTCGGGAAGCTCTTGGTCACGGGGCGACCCGCCCGTGCTCGACAAATTTGGCGTGGGTGATCGGCATGATCTGCGCGAACTGGTCCTCGACGAGCTGGGCGGCGCGGTCGATCTCCCAGAGCGGGAAGGTCGGCACCTTGGCCTCGGTGAAGGTCGAGCGCAGCGAGAGGAAGTTCATCGCGCTGCGGGCGTTGACGGTCCAGAAGAAGCTGGTGAAGACGTTGACCGGGAGCACGTCGCGGGCGACCTCGCGGGCGGTGCCGGCTGCGAGCAGGCCCTGGTAGCGGGCGTAGGTCTCGATGCTGTTCTGCCGGATCTCGTCGCGGACGACCTGGTAGTGCTCGTCGGTGCCCTGCTCGAACTGGTACGCGCCCGGCTTGCCGATCTGCTTGAGCGGACGCTCGCGGGGCGGCACGTAGAAGCGCGGGGCGAGCACCTTGTACCGGCCGCTCTCCTCGTTGAAGGACGAGATGCGGTGGCGGAACCACTCGCGGGCCACGAACAGCGGCGTCTCCACGTAGAAGCGGAAGGCGTTGTGCTCGAACGGCGAGCCATGGCGGTCGCGGGACAGGAAGCCGATGAAGCGCTCCTTGTCGGTGACCGGGACGTCCTTCTCGGCCGCGAGCGCGACGTAGTCGGCCTTGGTGCTGACCTTGGCCGCTCGGATCACGTCGTCGTCGGAGGCCATGAAGCCGTCGAGGATGACGCTCGAGTGGGTGCGGAACTCGATGCTCACTTAGAAGGACTCCAGGTTGTCGTGCGTGTCGGGAGTGGCGGGGACCGGCTCGGCCTTCTTGACCCAGGGCAGCCGGACGGCGGTGTACTTGCGCTCGACGCTGGCGGAGCGATAGCCGGACTCGATCAGGCCGGCGTCGGCGAGGGCGTCGAGCAGCCGCTTGTACGTGGGCCAGGTCATCGGCTTGTCGATGAACAGGTGGTGGTGGCCCGGTGTGCTGGACGGCAGGACGGTGACCGGCAGGTCGATGTCCAGGACGACCTTGTGCAGCGCGCCCGTGACGGCCTCGATCTCGGGCTCGAGCGCCACCTTGGAGGTGATCAGGTTGGCGGTGTCGAGCTTGGCCTCGGTGTCGGGGCGCTCGTAGTTGCCGTCGGTCGGCGCGTCGAAGTCGACGCGGGCCAGCACCTGATTGGCGAGGGGCAGCTCGGTCACTGGATCACCCGGCCGCCGAAGGTGACGCTGACCGGGCCGGGGACGACGCGGTTGGGCGGCACCTCGGTGAGGGCGACCTGCTGGAGCCGGCGGACGATCTCGCGGTACCGGTCGCGCTCGGCCTGGATGCCCTGGATGGCGGCCATCACGCGCTGCACGCCCAGGACGCGGTACGGGTCGGCCTCGGCTTCGGCGGAGCCGCCCAGGTCGATGCCGACCAGCTCGGCGATGTCGCGGAACTGCTGGCGCAGCGTGGTGATCCGGCCCTTCTGGGTGTGCACCACCTCCTGCGCTGCCAACTCGACGGCGTCCGCGCGCTCGCGCAGGTTGCGGAGCTGCTGGAACAGTTCGGTGTTGGGCTGTGTCACTGCTGGGCTCCCAGGAGGTTGCGGGCGTAGTCGGTGAGGCGTGCGGTGCCTCGGCTGCCGGTGATCACCCCGCGTTTGCGGGCCTCGCTGACGCGGTTCGACCAGCGGGTGGCGGTCGAGCCGTACTCGGCGACGAGGCCGCGCAGCGGGTGCTCGCCCTGCTTGACCAGGTCGACGTACTCGCGCGCGAGGCGGGCGTAGTCGATGTCGCGGCGTCCGTTGCGACCCGGGTGGTGGTCGAACGTGCGGCCGAGGTCGAGAGGCGGGATGGTCACAGGCGCACCTTTCGGCGGGACATGCTGGTCAGGTGGAAGAAGCCGGCCGGGCACTCGTAGAACCGGTTCTCGCGGTGCTGGCCGCGCCGGCTCGCGCCCTGCTTGTCGGCGAGGCGGTTGCGGTGCGAGACCGCGCGGCCGAGGGCCTTGTCGGCGAGGTGTTCGTCCTCGAAGGCGCGCTTCTGGCAGGAGCCGCACCAGACGTGCGGCACGGTGTGCTTAGCCACGGTGTGGCTCCCTTCACTTCGTGAATTGGCTGCAGGGGCAGGTCTCGAGCCCGCACTTCGCGCGGGAGTTGCCGTTGACCAGGTGGACCCAGTCGGCGTGGCCGCAGCCGGCGGTCTGGCACCAGCCCTTGCGCTTGGAGCTGGTCACGTTCGCCAGGAGGGTGCCGGGGCTGTAGAGCTTGACCGTGGCGAAGCTGCCGTTGAGGGCGATCTTCTCGGCGGCGGCGCGGGCTTCGATCTCGGAGCCGAACGGCCCCCAGTTGATGCCGAGTTGGCCGGCGCTGAAGCGGTGCGTGAGTGCCACCCAGTCCCGCATGGCGAGGATGTCGCCGATGGCCTTGATCAGGGCCTTCGCCATGTCGTCGCCGGACTTGTACTTGTCCGACTCCAGGATGTCGACGACCTGCTGGACCTCGTCCTTGCGGGGCGTGATGCGCACGGGGTGGCTCCTCTATGAAGTTGTGGCCGGACGCGATCTGTCAGACGGTGATGACCTGCAGCGCGCTCTCCGGGTAGATCCAGCCCTGGACGTGGCCGAACCAGGGGCTGTCGCCCTCGACCCGGACGACCCAGCTCGGCTCGACGTACGCGCCGACGGCCTTGCCGAGCACGATGCCTTCCGCGCCGGGGCCGAGCGGCCCGTGGGCGAAGCCGGCCTCGCGGGCGACGCGCACCCGGGCGTACTGCTTGACGTCGCCGGCCAGCTCGACCGGCTCGACCTCTTCGGGCTTGACCGCCGTGACCATGCCGCCCTTGAACCGGACGTACAGGAACTCGCCGACGATGCGCTCGACGACGCCGTTCTGGCCGGCCCCGACGATGCGGGCGTACTCGTTGCCAGTGATGCGGACCAGGTCGCCGAGGTGGATGCCGTCCAGCTCGAAGCCGACGATCTCATCGTGGTTGACGAAGGTGGCCGGCAGGTACTGGGCCAGCTCCTCGTCGGTGAGGCGGTGGGCCAGCGCGTTGGAGCGCCACATGCCGAGGGCCAGGCGCTCGTGCTGGTCGCCCTGGGCGTCGCGGATGACGGCTCCGACCGGCGCGGCGGCCAGCTCGGAGACGGACGTGATCTGACGAACGACCAGATTGGTGGCGACGCGGGCGGTGCCGGTGACCGTGCTGCGGTGCTTGCTCATGGGGCGAAACTCCAGTTCAGGTGGGGTGGGCCGGTAGGTCCAGGCTAGCTCGGACGTGATCTGTCAACCAGCCTGGACGCTATCGCGTGGATCACAAAGACGGGACGAGGGCCGATCGCTCGCCGGGCTCCGGGAAGTTGACGGCGGCGAACTCGCCGAACGCGTCGCGGGCGGCCTTGTCGTAGGCCAGGGCAGCCTCGACCGGGGTGGCGTAGCGGCCGACCTTGCGCAGTTTGCCGGCGACCCCGATGCGCACCTGCCAGGGCAGCGTGGCCCGGGTGCGGTCGAGGCTGACGCCCTTGAAGCCGGAGGCGTTGCGCCGCGACAGCCGGGCGTTGCCACCGTTCTGCGAGGTGGTCGCGCCGCGCAGGTTGGCCTTGCGGTTGTCCAGGCCGACCCCGTTGCGGTGGTCAACGCACGCGAAGCCGGGCAGGATCAGGCGGTGCATCAGGCCGGCCTTGCTCTTGGCGTAGGTGTTCCAGCCGTCGACCACCAGCGACCACGAGCCGGCGGCGACCAGCATGTCGTAGTCGGCGGCGTCCACGATGGCGACATGGCCCCGGCTCAGCGGGATCTCCCGGTAGATCGAGTCGACTCGGATCAGCGTAGGCACGGTCACGAGATCACCCCCGTACGCGGGTCCTGGCGGTCGTCGAAGCGGGCCTTGAGCTGCGGGTGCCGGCCCCATTCGAGCAGGGCCATCGCGTGCCAGATGACGGCGACCAGGTGGGGCTGGCCGGTGTCGTCGTCCATGTCGTGGCCGCGCCAGAACTCCCAGGCGTGGCGCATCATCGCGGCGAACGACAGCGACCAGCGGTAGCCGAGCCGCCAGTTGTCGACCGTGCCGTCCGGTACCGGGTACTTGGCGGCCCCCAGCCCGTAGCGCTCGGCCAGCAGGCGGAGCGGGTACTCGGGGATCATGTCGAACCGGGCCAGGCCGGTCTCCTTCGCGCCGCCGGTCTCGCTGACCGGCCGCTCGCGGGCGTCACTCACTACGGCGTGCTCCTCTGGCAGGTGGTGCAGGAAGTGCCCGCGCGAGGGTCCGAGCCTCGCCCCGTCCATGCCGGGAGCGCGCGGGCGTTGATCACAGGTCGGCGTCGCGCAGGTCGGCGTCGTAGTGCACTCGGCCGTCGAGCTGCGCGGTGCGCTCGGTCGCCCGCCGGGCCATGATGCGCAGGGCCTGGGCGAGCAGGAACTCGCGGGAACGGGCGCGGTCGTAGACGTACCGGCCGTTCGTCCAATCGGCGTCGTCGAGCCGGCGGACCGTGCCGACCACGAGCTGGTCGCCGTACTCGACGGTCACGACGTAGCCGGCGATGGTGCCGGGCGCGTCGATGATGGGCAGGGCGGCGACCAGGGTCGCGCCGGACAGTGGGCGGGGCGTGGTCATCCGGTCACCGCCCCAGGGCGACGCGGGAGCCGGTGCGGACACCGTTGGAGCCGGTCGACAGGTTGGCGCGGTGGCCGGCGGCGCGGCCGGCGTTCCCGCCCGAGCCGGACAGTCGGCGGGTCAGGGTGGTCAGCTTGGGGTAGAAGACCTGGACGCGCTGGTCGACCAGCTTGGCCCGGTCGAACAGCACCAAGTCGGTGCCCGCCCCGGCCTCCCGAGTGTCCCGGGTGCGCTGGGCGTCGAGCCGGTCGCCGACCGCGTGGGCGAAGCCGGACATCCAGCTCCGGCGGTACGCCTTGATCGACTCGTTGGGGTTCCACGGCCGGGCGGTGTGCAGACCCTGGCTGGCCTGGACCAACAGACTGGTGAACAGCAGCTCGACGCGGACGATGTCGTTCGGCATGCCGAAGACGTGCACCTTGACGCCACCGGAGCCGGCGTTGTGGCCGCGCAGCTTGACGGTTCGCACGCCCAGGCCCTTGGCGACCCGGTAGAGCAGGACCGACTTCTCGGTCTGGTAGCTGCCCTCCATCGTCACGATCTTCTCGGTGACGTCGGGCCGGTCCTCGGCCCGCGCCTCGGCGATGGCCTCCTCCAGGCCCCACTGCGAGATCAGGGCGGCAGCCTTGGCGGTGTAAGCCTCGGCCTCGGCCGGGAAGGTGGTGGCCTCAGCCTTGGCGAGCAGGGCGCGGATCTTGGCGAGGCGGGACTCGTTTTGGTCGGACATGATCTGTCAATCCTCTCGGAATGCGGACGCGATGTGTCAGTTGAGATAGGGCCAAGCTACGCCGCCCGGACGCGATATGCCATCCGGGCGTGCGTGAGCTGGGTTACTTCAGGCGGGGATGACGCCCTTGCGCGCCGGCAGGGTGACATCGCCCAGGCTGGTGAACAGGGTGACCTCGCCCGTGCGCGGGCTCAGCGTGATGCCCCGGACGCTGGCCGGCGCGGTGCTGGCGGGCTCGTTGGCGACCCACCAGGCGGAGCCGGTGCCGACCCGGTTCTGGCGGTCCTGGCTGAGCAGGATGCGCGTGCCGAGCAGGTTCTCGGTGGGCAGCACCTTGGTCACCACGTCACCGATCGGGCCGTGCACGCGCGGCTGGATGCGCTTGCGGCCGGACCGGATCACGTGTGCCGGCCGGCCGACCTGGCGGGCGCAGTCGGCGGGGGTGATGCGGGCGGCCGGCGAGCCGGTGCCGACCAGCGCGGGCTCGAAGACCAGCACCTGCCAGTCAGTACCCTCGGGCAGCTTGTCCAGCGCGAAGTCGATGCCGACCTGGCGCGGGGTGTCGTCGGCGGCGTTGGCCTTGACGTCGACCGGATCGGCCTCGGGTCGCCAGACGTCATCGCCCACGTGCCGGACGATCTGCACGGCGTACGTGCGGCGTCCCACGTCCAGCCTCCGCAGCGGGGTGATGGTCATCGTGATCTCTCCTATCGTTCCAGGTCAGGCGGTGTGGTCGTGCACGTTCAGGCCGGCCAGGGTGTCGTCCTCGAACGCGGTGCGCCACCCGTCGGCGCGCAGGCGGATGAACTCGGCGTCGAGGTTCGCCCCGATCGCGGTGGTGTGCAGGATGACGGCGGCCGGGTCGTCGCCCCGGTAGACGTGCACCTCGTCGCCGAACGCAACCAGGCTCACGACCGGGGTGTCCTGGACGTCACCCCGGTTCACTTCGCCCGCCCGTCAATGACGGTCAGGGTCGCGCCGGTCTGCTCGGCGGTCTGGGCGATGCTTTCGGCCAGCGCGTCGTAGACCTCACCGACCAGGACCATCCGGCCGACCGCGCGGCCCTTCTGGACCTTGACCAGCACGGCGTCACGCACATCGAGCACGCGGCCGGACTTGTCGCAGAAGATCTTGGTCTGCACGGCGTGCAGCAGGTCGGCCTTGTCCAGGGCGGCGTCGATGTCGCCGCCGGTCATCAGGGCGCGAGTGATGGGGTTCACCGGGTCTCCTCGTATCGTTGGGACGTGAGATGTCATCGTCCATGTTTGGACGTGATATGTCAAGGAGTGCCCGCGCGAGGGTCCGAGCCTCGCCCCGTCCATGCCGGGAGCGCGCGGGCGCTGTGGTGCATCAGGACCAGTCCTGCGAGACCTCGGTCAGATCCTGGTCGATGCGGACCGGGCGGTCGCAGGCGGCGCACTGGTAGTGCGAGTGGTGGTAGTCACCGTCACCGGTCCCCCAGTACATCTCGGTGATCTTGCCGTCCTCGACCCGGACGTCACCGTCGTTGTTCCAGCGCTCAGCCTTGTCGACCTCGGTCAGCGCGTCGGTCGCCCCGCAGTGCGGGCATTCGATGCTGTCCTCGTGGATGATCAGCGGCTTGAGCTGCTCGGCGAGCCGGCGGTCGATCTCGGCCTGAAGGTCTTCGATGCTGAAGCCGGCCAGCGCCTTCGCCGTCGCCTCGGTGGCGTACTTGTCGACCACGATCCGGGCCTCGCGGGTGAGCTGGATGTCAGCCAGCGGGACCGTGCTGGCCGGCGGCGCGTCGATGCCGAACCACTGCACCTTGGCCTTGGTGTCGAGCACGGACACGATGTGCCCCAGGTTGTCCACGGCGTCGGTGTGCACCTCGACCAGGCACTCCAGGGCGATCTCGGCCTCGCGGCGGGTGATGCTCATGTCTTGCCTCTCTTTCGTCTTGCGGAGTGCCCCGGGCCGGACTCGAACCGGCCTACCTACCCTTCCGGGGCGAACCATCAGTAGCTCGGGTCGCTGTACTCCTCGGCCTTGCCGATGGCGAGGGACCAGCCACCGTCGCCGGCCTGGCGGTACTTGCCCGACTCGTTGCGCTTGAACGGCTGCCAGCCAACCGTGGCCTCGGGGTCGCTCTCGTACGTGTATCGGGCCGATCCGTCATGCGCGCTGCCCGACACCCGGGTCACCTTCAGCGGCTTGACCGTGACCTCCTTGACCTGGCCGGCCCGCTTGCCGGTCTTGAACCGGCGGACCTCGGCGATTTCGACCGCGCGCCGGTCCGACCACATGAGCACCGTGGCGTGGTCGCCGACCTCGGGATCGCGCTGCGGCGTGTTGCTCACCAGCAGGTTGACCAGTGATCCGTGACGCTGTCCCATGTTCCAATTCCTATCTCTTGAGGGGTATTGCCGAGTCCCCACCCCGGGCTCGCACCGGGTCGCCGCTATGTCGTGGGGGATCATGAGACGCGATATGTCACGCGGCCCGACCGTTGCGCGCAACGATCCAGGTGGTGGCCTGCACGGTCACCGGGTCGATACCGAGCCGCTGCGCGGCCACCTTGTACGCGTGCTCGACGGCGTCGTACACACCCTCGCGGGCGAGCAGCTTCTCGACGTCGTACTCCCGCCCGATCTTCGGACCGAAGGCGACCCGGGCCGCCCACACGTCGACCGTGACCGCCTCGCGGTCGCCGAGCAGGTTCGCGGCGAACCGCCGGGTCTTCGGGCCGTTCAGCGTGCCCATCGGGTTGCCGCCCTGGCCCGACACTGCGAGCGCGTGCCGTGCCCGGTCGACGTTGTCGCCGATGCACCCGGGCGCGCTGCCCATGGCGAGCAGGTTCACCGTGCCTTCCAGGTTGCGCTGCCAGGTCGTACGCGGGGACAGGTGTGCCACCACGGCGGCGACGGTCTCCCGGTCAAGGTCGTGCAACGCGGCCTGGCGGTCGATGAATGACTCGCCCTCTCCGTACCACTGCGCGCCGGCCACGATGTCGGCCGGCGTCGCCCGCCGGAACGTCTCGACGATGCGGTCGGCGGTCGCCCGGGTGGACGTCCCGCACACCTCGCGGAGCCGAGCGTCCGGCGTGCTGGCGATGCGCTTACCCATAGAGTCCTCCTGCGGACGTGATCTGTTAGAAAGTCCCCGCGCGAGGGTCCGAGCCTCGCCCCGTCCATGCCGGGAGCGCGCGGGGGAATCGCTGGACGTGATATGTCAGGCCAGCCGCATGTAAACCACGTCGGGACCGCCGGGAGTCCAGTTCGCCTCGCGCTTGTACTCAGCGAAGCCGTAATTCCGGTAGTACGTGGGCAGGAATCCATCGAAGCAGTCGAGACGCTCGACTCCGAGTCCGATGGCCCATCCCATCAGGTCGTTTCCGCGCCCCGGAATGAGCGAGAACAGGCCGATCAATTCGCCCTCGCGCGAGATTCCGAAGCCCGACTTACCGTCCCGCGTGATGAAGTAGCGCGCCGTGTCCGGCATTTCCTCCGGAGCGGAAGTAGCTTCCGCCACACGGTCGGACATGCGGCGAGCCGTGTCCAGCGCGCCCCGGTAGGTGGCCGGAAGAACGTTGAGCAGAGAGAGCATGGATGCCCCTTTGAAATGGGCGCGACCGCTTATCGGTCGCGCTTCGCAGGTAGCCGGGAATATGTCACCCGGAACGGCGTGCTAATAGCCGCGCGAACGTGCCTACCCGTTGCCGCGTACGTGGTCACCCCGGGAAGACCGCTCATGTCGTGAATCGCAGGGAGCCGTTTCCAGTACGCGCGCTTTTCAATTCTCAAAGAACAACCACGTGAGGGCCTTCCCGGCAGCCGGTTCCCGGGCGATGCCCCCGCGCTTACCGGCGGGATCTTTCTGGCCTCCGTTCGTGTGCGTTCCTCGCTGACATGGAGAACACTACCCCTTGGACGTGATTACACAAAACGCGATCTGTCACGTGGTATTTCCGCAGGTCACGGTCGCTTTACCATGCACGAGCGTCTCTGCGTCTGCCCACTGTGCCCGCCTATGTCCGATTCTCAGAGGCGGTTCTGTGGTCCAGGTCACACGATCGCGTTTAACCGGCTTGAGAGCGTCCCAATGGGACGCGATCCGTCAGACCCTGGCGCTACCCCTCACCCCGCCCCGTTCGCCAGGCAGCGGCCCGCACAGCGGGCGCGCGGGCTATGCTCGGCCAGGTGGCCCCATACGCGGGCGCATACGCGATTCCTTGTCTGGCCCGATGGGTGCCTGCCCGCGTGATAGTGCCCGCTGCGCGCCACGTCAAGGCCGCAACTCACCATGTGACGCATGCCTGCCACCCCTTGACAGGCGTGCTGTCACGCTGTATCACGCAAGCCGGCCTTGCCCTGTGCCTACTCGCCTCGCGTGCCTAGTCGCTCCACCCTAGTCGCTGCGCACCTGCCCCCATGACCCCTGGCGGCACGGGCAGGAGACCGGCGGGTGATAGCAGCTCAGATTCTGCCCGGGTTTCAAAGTCGATCACCAGCGCAAACGACGGGGGCCGCGCCCCCGGAATCCCAGGATGCGCGGCCCCAATCAGCCCCCCAGCAGGTACGTCAGCGTGCCTTCGACTGCTCGACCCCGTCCGCCGCCGCAGCCTCCAGGCCGGCGGCGACATGCTCCATGTGCAGCCGGTGGTTCATCTCGACCGCGCCGGCAGTCATGAAGCCCCGGTGCTTCTCCGCCGTGTCGGACATGCAGGTGGCGGTGTGCTGCTTGTGCGACCAGGCCATCGAGCGCCGAAGCTCGGCGGCCCACTCCTCGTCGCTGAGCGCCACGGTCAGGCTCCCATCACTCGCGCCATCGCGGCCCGGTACTCCTCGGCCGTGATCAGGTCCGCCTTCAGCGCCTCGGTCAGCTTCACCATCTGGCCGGCCGGCGACGACTCGTCGACCTCGTCGGTGATCTCCCAGCCGGTCATCTGCTCGACGAAGGTGAGGGTCTCGATCTGCGCGTCGGTGAAGGTTGCCAGCGTCTCAGGCTTCAAGCGAAGGACCATGTCGTCGAGGGTAGTCCCCGGTCTCCGTCGAGGCATCTCTCGGACGTGATCTCTCAGGTCTCCGCCGCTGGGGTTTCGCCGTTGATCTTGTGCGGAGCGCTCACCCGGGTTTCCTGGACGGTTCAAGGAAGGATCAAAGGATGGTTTGGGTGGTCTGCACGACACCCCGTTCCGTCGCACACGACACCCCGTTCCGTCCTGGACGACACCCCGGTGCGTCGTGGACGACACCCCGGTCGACACCGAGGTGGCGTAGAGGACACCCCGGCTGTGGATGAGCTGTGGAGAAACCGGGGTGTCGTGGAGTTCACCTCGGTTGACCAGGGCTTTCTTCACACCGCCGCTGCCTGCGAAGCAGTATCTGTGAAGCCAGTCACAAGTTACCTGACTTCTTGACTTCTGATCCCGGAGTATCTATGGAAGCAAGTTAAGCAGCTACGCCGGCACAGCAGGGAACCAGCTCAGCTTGATAGGCCCCGGAGGGGCCATGTCGCTCGAAGCTGGTCAGCGGCGTAACCAGTGCTTCCACCGAGCTGTCCCCGGGTCCACGGTCGTCCAGTGCTTGGCGACCCCACGTGGCCGGGGCTCAACGTAGGCGGTGGTCGAGTGGCCGGTTGGACAGGTTCTGACCGGAGAGACCGGCTACCGCCGAACTGGCCCGCGATCCGGCTCCGCATTCTGCGTAGGGACGCCCACCGCTGCACGGTGCGCAACCTCGACGGGGTGCGGTGCCCGGAGCCGGCGTCGGATGTCGACCACATCCGCGCTGGTGATGATCACAGCGACTCGAACCTCCGCGCCATCTGCGCCTACCACCACGACCGCAAGAGCGGCCGAGAGGGCGGGCTCGCTGCGGCCAAGGCTCGGGCCAGGCACCGCAAGAAGTTCAACCGCCAGGAAGCGCACCCCGGCGCACTGGCGTAGTCGGGGCGTGGGCCGCCCAATCCAGCGCATATGCAACCACACAAGGGTGCGCTGGGCCGAGGTCCCCCCGATCCCCGCCCCGCGACGTCGCCCCTCTCCCGGCGTCGCGGGGCGCTGACTTTCACCAGGAGGTGAGCTGCATGTTCGTACTCCGCATCCGCCTGTTCGGCCTGCGGTTCGCCCTGGACCTCGAGCCTGAGCCGTTCCATGACGACGGGCCGGAAGACGAGCACGAGCCGATGGGCTTCACCGCGCCAGCCGGCGACGACGACGAGGACGAGTAACGAGCTAGCGGTCGACCGCCCGGACGGTGCCCTCGTCGTCCCGAAGGATGACGGTCGTGCCTGCTTCCAGCCTGTCGAGCAGGCTTTCTATCTCTCTTTCCGCAGTGTCTTCGGAGACGGGGCCGAGAACGAAATTGCCATCCTCGGAGTCGCTGGCCTGGACTCCGAAGTGATTGCCTGCGGGGGACTTGCTGACCTCCAGCTCCCACCCGATGTCCGTTCCGATTCTGCCCGCGCGCTCATTGAGGCGGTCAAGGGCGTTCTGGTCCAGCGTCATGCCTATACGACTAGCACGGCGGTACGTGCAGTGAGGCCGAATCTCGGCAGCAGGAGGTGGTCGCCTTGGGATCTCGAGGACCCATCCCGAACCGGGAGGAAGACCTCGCTCGGCCCCGCGAGCGTCGCGGCTCCGAGGAGCAGTCAGTCACCAAGGGCGTGGCTCGCAAGGTGCGCTGGCCCAAGGCCGACGACGAGTGGCACCCGCTGGCGAAGGAGATCTACAACGGCTGCCGGCTCTCCGGCCAGGCCGACTTCTACCAGCAGAGCGATATCGCTCTGCTCCGCTCGCTGATGGATGACCTCACGGTCGCCAAGCGCAATCCGGCGGTGCGGTCCGGCCAGCTCCTACAGACCCTGTACTCCCAGCTCTCCAACCTGCTGGTCGCGGAAGGCGACCGACGGCGGGTGCGGATCGAGCTGACCGAGCCAAGCGCGGAAGAGACCAGCGCGGAGGTCATCGCCATCAACGCCTATCAGAAGGCCCTCGGCGTAGCGAACTGAGCGAGGGGGGTGATCGCGTGGCGGCTGCCCCCTTGACCGCTGAGGAGATCGACCTCCTCGACCCGATCTACCTCGGCCCGACCTGGAAGCGCAACGAGGACGGCTCCTGGCACCTGCCGGAGAAGACGCTCGGCTGGCAGATCCTCGGCTGGATCTCGAAGTACCTTCGCAACGACGAGGGCACCGGCCCCTGGATCGCTACGCCGGAGCAGGCCCGCTTCCTGCTGTGGTGGTACGCGGTCGACAAGAACGGCCGCTTCATCTACCGCAAGGGCGTCTTCCAGCGCCTCAAGGGACACGGCAAGGACCCACTCGTCGCGGTGATGTGCCTGATCGAAATGGTCGGGCCGAGCCGATTCTCGCACTGGGACGCCGACGGGGCTCCGGTCGGAAAGCCGCACCCACAGGCATGGGTCCAGGTCGCCGCCGTGAGCCGCGATCAGACGCGCAACACCATGACGCTGTTTCCCTCGCTAATGAGCGACAAGTTCATCGCCGACTACGGCGTCAAGGCCGGCGCGGAACTGATCCGGGCGAATGGTGGAAAGGTCCGCCTCGAGGCGGTCACATCAAACTTCCGGTCGCTCGAAGGTGGCCGCGTCACATTCGTGGTCCTGAATGAAACGCACCACTGGATCAGTGGTAACCAGGGCCACCAGATGTACGAAACGATCGACGGTAACGCGACCAAGAAGGACTCGCGTTACCTGGCGATCACCAACGCTTATATGCCCGGGGAAGACTCGGTGGCAGAGCGAATGCGGAACGGCTACGACAAGATCGTCGAGGGCAAGTCGGTAGGCATCGGCTTCCTCTACGACAGCGTCGAGGCCGACCCGCGTACGCCGCTCACCGAGCAGGCACTGCGCATCGTCATCCCGAAGATCCGGGGCGACGCGGTCTGGCTGAACGTCGATGCCATCTTGGCCTCGGTGATGGACTCCACCATCGCCCCGTCCAGGTCACGGCGCATGTGGCTCAACCAGATCGTCGCCGACGAGGACGCGCTCTACGGCCCCGAGCAGTGGAAGCCTCTCGAACTCGAGGGTGCCCAGCTCCGTCCTGGAGACCAGATCGCTCTGGGCTTCGACGGTGGCAAGACGGACGACGACAGCGGCCTCGTGGCGATTCGCCTCGACGACAACGTGGTCTTTGTCCTGGGGCACTGGTCGAAGCCTGACGGGCCGGAAGGCGACCACTGGGAAGTGAACAAGGAGGCGGTCGATTCGGCCGTCAGGGACGCGATGGCGGCCTTCGACGTTGTCGGCTTCTACGCCGACGTCGCGCTGTGGGAATCGTACATCGCGGACTGGGAGAAGGACTTCTCCGAAAAGCTGGCCGTGAAGGCGAGCGAGCGTTCCTCCATCGGATGGGACATGCGGCAGAGCCTTCGGAAAGTCACCCTCGCCCACGAGCGAATGGTGCAGACGATCTTCGACGGGAAGCTGTTCCACGACGGAGATCCCGCGCTGCGCCGGCACGTGCTGAATGTCTATCGGCGCGTCAACAACTACGGAGTGAGCTTCGGGAAACAGTCCCGAGAATCGCCCCGAAAAGTGGACCTCTACGCCGCGATGATGCTGGCTTTCGAGGCTGCCCACGACTTCCGCACGCGCGGCAAGAAGAAGCCGGTGAAGACCGGCCGCTCCTATTGGCTCTGAAAGTGGGTGAGGCCCTGTGGCGATTTCGCCTCGCGCCTACGCGCAGCAGCTCCTCGGCACTCTTCATCGGGACCTGGACCGGCTGCAGCGCATCGACGACTACGTCTCCGGCAAGCACGACGACCCGTACATGCCGGCCAACTCCGACACGGAGTACAAGCTGCTGGCCCGCCGGTCGGTGTCGAACTGGATGCCCCTGCTCCTGAACACGCCGGCCCAGGCGATGTACGTGGACAGCGTCCGCGTGCCCGGCCTGCAACTGGCGATCGGCGAGCAGCCCCCGGTCTGGAAGCACTGGCAGCGCAGCCGGATGGACGCGCGCCAGCTCGCGGTGCACAAGGGCGCGCTGAAGTTCGGCCACGCCTTCACGCTGACCGAGAAGACCAAGAAGGGCGTCATCACCAAGGGTCTGAGCGCGCTGCGGACCGCCGCGTTGTTCGAGGACCCGGCGAACGACGACACCCCGGTGGTCGCCATCACGGTCGTGAAGTTCGCCAAGGACGACACCCCGGGGCAGGCCCGGATGTGGGACTCGGCCTACGAGTACCTGGTCACCTTCAAGACGCTCGGTGATGCCGACAGCGTCAAGGTGATCAGCCGTAAGCGGCACGGCGCGAGCGAGTGCCCGGTCACCCGCTTCGCTGCAGCGGTCGATCTCGAGGGCCGCACGCTCGGCGTCATCGAGCCGATGATCGAGCTGCAGAACCGCATCAACCAGACGGTCTTCGACCTGCTGGTCCTGCAGACCTACCAGTCCCACGAGGTGCGCACCGTGACGGGCATGGCCCCGCCGGTCAAGCGCGACCCGGAGACCGGTGAGGTCATGCTCGACGCGGACGGCCAGCCGATCCCGCTGCCGATCAACTACAACGCCCGGCGCTTCCTGTTCGCCGAGGACGAGAACGTCAAGTTCAGCTCGCTCCCGCCGTCGCCGCTCGACGGCCTGATCGCGTCGCTGGACATGAGCATCCGCCACCTCAGCGCGATCTCACAGACGCCGCCGCATCACCTGCTGGGCCAGGTCGCCAACCTCTCCGCCGAGGCGCTGACCGCAGCCGAGCAGGCCCTGCTGCGCAAGGTACAGGAGTTCAAGAACTCCTTCGGCGAGAGCTGGGAGCGCGTCTTCCGGCTGGCTGCCGAGCTGGAGGGCGACGGCGTCGAGGTCGACGACTGGGTGATCGAGGTGCTCTGGCGCGACGTCGAGATGAAGTCGCTGGCGCAGAGCGCGGACGGCCTGGGCAAGATGGCCGACCAGCTCGGCATCCCAGTACGCGGCCTGTGGCCGCGCGTCCCCGGCGTCACGCGCAACGAGCTGGACGAGTGGGAACGCCTCCGCGAGGAGGACGACGCCGAGGTGCAGCTCGCCCAGTCCATCCGGCGGGCGACGCCCGGCACCCGTAACCAGGCGGTCGCTGACGCGGCGGCCCCGGTCCCGGCATGACGACGGAGCAGCGCCAGCAGGAGGCCACCCAGGCATCGGTGGCCTACCAGTTGGCGCTGACCTACATCGGCGTCAAGACGATCCAGGAAGCCCTCGCCATGTGGGGCGAGGTGCCGACGAACCTCAAGGCCGGCCAGGGCGCGCAGTGGCTCGCCAAGGCCGTGAGCCTGATCATGACGCGCCGCTCCCGCAGCCGGGAGCTGGCGGTCGCGTACTTCCGGCTGGCCCGCGCGCTGCGGACCGGCCGGACCATCGACGACCCCCTCAAGCCGACGCCGCGCGTCGTCACCCTCGACATGCTCCGCGCCGAGTTCGCGGCGCTGATCGCCCCCGAGGCCGGCCTGGAGCCGGCATACCGGCCGGGCGCATCGGCTGCCCGGATCGCGGCCGGCGAGCTGGACGACGAGGACGACGAGCCGGCGCAGCGCCCGCAGTACGACCCGCCGGCTGACGGCGAGGACGACGACGAGATCCCGGTCGAGCGACTCGACGGCTTCACCACCGAGCTGGCCCGCCAGGAGCGGGACGCCGAGGCCGAAGCCGAGGAGTATCTCGAGTGGTTGGGTCTTCGCAACCTCCTCGCCAAGCTCGACGCGGTCGACGACACGCGGCCTGCTCAGGAGGTCGATGCGGCCCGCGACGAGGCGCACCTGCACGCCGGCACCCGCCAGGCTGCGGAGGCCGAGCGGATCGTGATGGACGGCGCGCGAGCCACCACCTGGGCCGCCTCGGACAAGGACGGCCGGGTCAAGGGCTACGCCCGGGTGAGCACCACCGGCACCCCGTGCGGCTTCTGCGCCATGTTGATCAGCCGGGGCGCGGTCTACAAGAGCGCGGCCGGCGCGCAGTACAGCGACGGCGACGCCTACCACCCCAACTGCCACTGCATCGCCGTCGAGCTGTTCGACGAGCAGCAGTTCGCGGCCGATCCCCGCACAGCGCTGAACCGTGAGTACGGCCAGCTCTGGCAGGACGAGATCGCCAAGAAGTACAGCGGCAAGGACGCGGTCAACGCCTGGCGGCGACTGCTCCGAGCCAGAGCCAAAGCCTCTGCCCTGGCGGCGAGGTCCACCACTCCCGCCCTGGAGGCGACCCCCCGTGAGCGACAAGCAGACCAGCAACGAGAACGAGAACGCGAGCGAGTCCGAGTCCGCTGAGGTCGAGACCACGACCGAGCCGGCCGGCGAGTCCACCGAGTCCCAGAAGGACGAGGAGACCCGCGAGAAGGACGAGCTGGACGAGCTGCCCGAGTGGGCGCGTAAGCGGCTGACCAAGGCCAACACCGAGGCCGGGAAGTACCGCACGCAGCTCCGCGAGGTCGAGCAGAAGCTGGCGCAGGCCAAGTCTCCCGAGGAGTACGAGGCTGCGACCAAGGCGCTGCGCGAGGCGAACGCCAAGCTCGAGCGTGACCTGCTGGTAGAGCGGGTCGCCCGCAAGGCCAAGCTCCCCGAGGAGCTGGCCGAGCTGCTTCAGGGCAGCACCGAGGAGGAGCTTCAGGCCCACGCCAAGAAGCTCTCCAAGTTCGCGCCGGCCGACGACGAGCCGGGCGAACTGCGAGGTGGCCTCGATCCGAATGACGAGGACGACTTCGACCCGGTCAAGGTGGCCCACGCCGCCAGGCGCACGCGCTACTGACCGGCTTTCCCCGTAGGCCCGCACCGCTTCTGGTGCGGGCTTTCTTCATGCCCGGAGGCATTCACCAGTGGCACAGCACCAGGTCATCAAGCCCGAGAAGATCGTCGCCACGGCGGCGGTCCTGCTCGAGGAGCAGCTCGTCATCCCCGCCGTCTTCCGGCGCGAGGGCATCGACGCCTACAAGGGCGCGGACAACGACGCCATCAACGTCACGGTCGAGGGCGTCCTGCCCTTCCGGACCTACGGCTGGCGCAACGACCGCTCGGCGGAGATCCAGTTCGACGAGTACAAGGAACGCAAGATCCAGGTCACCTTCGGCGGCGACATCTACAACGCCGTCAAGCTGACCGACGAGCAGAACGAGTTCGACCTGCCCGGCTGGGCGAAGCTCGCCCGCAAGCAGACCGAGGCGATCTCGGCCGGTCTCGAGGCGCAGGCGACCGACTACCTGGTCGACGCCCCGTACGCCGTCACCCTCGGCGTCTCCAGCACCCAGCTCCGCAAGGGCCTCATCCGCGCCCGCGCCACGCTGAACAAGCTGCGCGTGCCGAAGGCGGCCCGGACCCTGCTGGTCGGCACCGACTGGGAGGCCGCGCTGCTCGAGGACGAGAAGCTCAACCTGGCCCAGAACGTGGGCGAGGGCGAGGCGGTGGCCGCGCTGCGCGAGGCGACCATCGGCCGGCGCTACGGCTTCAACATCGTGGTGGCGCAGGATCTGCCCCCGACGATGGCGGTGGCGATGGTCGACTCGGCCTTCATCTTCCTCAACGGTGCGCCGGCCGTGCCGCAGTCCGTGCCGTTCGGCGCGACCTCCTCGCACAACGGCGTGGCCCTGCGCTGGATTCGGGACTACGACTCCCTGCGCTTCCAGGACCGCTCGATCTTCAACACCTGGAAGGGCTTCCAGCACGTCAAGGACATCCTCCTGGGCAAGGACGAGGCCACCAACTTCCAGTACGTCGGCCAGTACGAGCACTTCGTGCGGGCCATCCAGCTCGACCTGGACGGCGAGGACTCGCTGCCCGACGGTGTCGCCGGCCGCCCGGACGAGGGCTTCTCGGCCGCGCAGGACGACGAGCTGGCGAACATGACCGGCCTGGGCACCCCGAAGCCGTGACCCTGATGCGGGCCGCTGTGACAGATCACGTCCAGCGGCCCGCACCGCTTCGTCTGCAAGGAGAACCGCATGGCTTACGCCTCCCTGGACGAGCTGACGGAGCGCCTGGGTCGCACGCTCGACGAGGCCGAGGAGTTGATGGCCGAGGCCGCGCTCGAGGACGCCACCGCGCTGGCGATGGAGTACGGCCGCGAGTGGCCGGAGGACGACCCGCCCCGGCTGGTCAAGACCCTCGTGCTGCGATCGGTCCGGCGCTACATGGAGAACCCGGACGGCTTCACCACCAGCCGGGCCGGTGACGAGACGGTGCAGTGGAGCGACGCCCACGGGCGCGACGCCGGCAGCGTCTACTTCACCCGCGACGAGCAGGCCCTGCTGAAGGGTCTCGCCGGCCGGACACCCGGCCTGATGTCCGCATCGGTCTCCGCCTGGGGGCCGCAGCGCCCGCTGCCGCGTGACGTCACCGCCGGCTACGTGCCGGCCGCCGGCATGCCGCACTCGGAGATCCCGTACTTCGCCCACCCGACGGAGCCCTGGTGAGCTGGCAGCGCAGGCGCGGTGACACCGCGAAGGTGTGGCCGACCACCAAGAAGACCGACGGGCGCGGCAACGACATCTACGTCGTCGACATGGAGGCCCCGCCACACCTCGTGCGCGCCGTCTTCATCCCGCAGCGCAGCGCCCGCGCCGAGGTGCCCGGCCAGCAGCAGATCAACGTGGTCCGCATGCTGGTCGCCGCCGACCTCAAAGGCGTCGACCTGTGGTCGCGCGTCGAGTGGCGCGGCGTCTTCTGGGACGTCGTGACGCCGCCCTCGCTGCACGTCGGCACCCGGCACACCCGGCACTGGTCGATCGACCTGCGGGAGCGTCCCTGATGCCGGTCGAGTGGACGGTCTCGCACCAGCGGATCAACGACGTCGCGTCGAAGCACATCGCGGTCAAGACGCACATGGACCGGCTGACCTTCGCCATGATGGCCCAGGCCGACGCCAACCTCGTGGCGCACCGCCATGACGGGCACGCCCGGGTCTACCGGCTCTACACGCGGGTCGACTGGTACATCATCCTCGAAGACTCCACGACCGGCCGGGGCACGCTCGGCGCGATGTCGATCGAGTACGGCCACGGCGAGTACACCCGGGTGATCAAGCGGGCCGACGGCTCGTCCTTCGAGATCACCGTCGGCGCGTCAGCCCCGACGTACATCCTGACGAACGCCACCAAGATCAAGCGCAAGGGCCGCCCGGTCAAGGTCTCGAAGGCTGCAGCCAAGAGCACCTACAAGGGCCGGATGCCGGACAGCGCGATAGCCAAGATCAACAAGATCAGGGCGATCACCGAGGGGAGGCGCTGATGGCCGGCCTTCCCCCGCACATCCGCGCGCTCGCCGAGCTGAGCCCCGTCGAGGACGTGCTGCTCTACGTGCTGCGCCAGGGCCTGCCCGGCATCGCCGTGCAGTCGCTGGTCGGCTTCGATCAGAAGTTCCCGATGGTGCTGGTGCGCCGGCTCCCCCAGTTCGGCGACTGGGCCGGCGACGACCGGTTCACCGACATCGCCGACATCAGCATCAACGCGTTCTGCGAGGACCCCGACGGGGACACCGACGCAGCCCTGCTCTCCGAAGCCGTGCGTGTGGTTCTCCGCAACGCCTGGCTCGGCTCGATGGTGGTCCCCGGCCGGGGCCACATCACCAAGGTCAACATGACCTCCGCTCCGCGCCGTGCCACTGACTGGGCCACGGCGACCGGACCGGTGCAGTACGCCGACCTGCCGACCGGGGTCACCCGGTACGAGTCGCAGTTCCGCGTCTCGATCCGGAAGGCCCGGACGCCCAACCTCTGATTCCGCACGACATCACCCCGCATAGCGCGGGGCGCTTCGTCGTGCCCACGAAAGGAACTGTCCACAGTGGCACTGAACGACAACGCCACCCTGGTCGTCGGCGCTGGTAACTACCTGACCGCGCCGGTCGGTACCCCCCTCCCCGACGACCTGCTCGCCCCGGGCGGTGCCTGGAACCCGGTCGGCCACACCTCGCTCGAGGACGTCTTCGGCATCACCTCCGAGGGCGGCGAGGCCACCACGCTCGGCTCACTCCAGAACAAGACGCTGCGCACCAAGTACAGCGCCCGGACCGAGACCATGACCTTCACCCTCGTGCAGTTCGACGAGGACGGCCTGCGGCTGTTCTACGGCGCGAACGCCCCGACCCTGCCCAACGGCATGGTGGGCGTGCCGCAGGACCCCCAGCCGACCCAGGCCGCGTTCCTCGCGGTGTTCGTGGACGGCGCGAACCACTTCGCGTTCTACGCCCCGAAGACCGAGATCTACCGCGCGGACGACCTCGCCATCGCCGACACCGAGTCGCTGGCCGGCCTGCCGCTCGGCGTCAAGCCGATGGCGCTGGGCACCAACACCTGGACCTACGCGGTCACCCCGCTCGGCGGCACCCCGGCCACCGGCGCGACCGCTGGCGCTCCGGGCACCTTCACGCCGGCCGGCTCGGCGACGCCGCGCAACCTGGCGGCCCTGGCCGAGGTCGACGCCAGCCCGCTGTCGAAGTGGACCCCGGGCCAGCACGTGATCCTCGGCGACACCACCACCGCCTACTGGGACGGCACGTCCTGGAAGACCGGCGTCGCGGTCGCCTGACAGATCACGTCCCACTGAACGACCCGGCTGCGCGCGTACTGCGGACCTCCGCGCGCAGCCGGGGCTCCACCCCCGAGGCCCGCAATCCCTTGCTCAGCAACGACTTCCGGAGGTTCGCACCCCGTGGCTACCAACATCACCCTCGACGACATCCGCGCCGCCGCCGAGGCGAAGTACGGCTCGACCGACATCGCCATCTCGGAGGACGTCACCGTCCGCCTGCTCAACCCGCTGCGCCTGCCGAAGGCCAAGCGCGACGCGCTCGGCGCGCTGCAGGGCAAGCTCGGCGAGGACGACGCCGACCAGGAGGCGCTGCTCTCCGAGGCCATCCTCGTCGTGGCTGAGTCCGAGGCCAAGGGCAAGAAGCTGCTCTCCGCGCTCGGCGGTGACCTGGCGCTCCTGGCGCAGGTCTTCGAGACCTACAGCGACGGGACGCAGGTGGGGGAAGCCTCGCCCTCTGCAAGCTGATCGACGACTTCGGCGAGGGGCTGTACCCGGACCTGCGATTCCACTACGGCGTTGACCTCGCCGACGTGATCGCGGGCAACGGGCCGGCCCCCGCCCTGGTCCTCCTGATGGTGCAGAGGCTCCCCGACGACTCCCTGACGATGGCCCTCGCGTCCGGCGGCCGAGCCCACTTCGGCTGGGGTGCCGACCGGCACCTGCTCGCCGACCTGTTCGACGCGATCAACCAGAACACGCGGGCCACCGGGAACTGGCAAAAGGGCAAGGTCCCGACCTTCCCGCAGTGGCCCCGGCCCAAGGCCAAGACCGTCGGCAAGACCGACGAGAAGCCCAAGAAGAAGGTCACGGTCGCCGACCTGTGGCGCAAGTTCCAGGGAAGGTAGGGACCGATGGCCGAAGACGTCGTCATTGGACGGATTGCCGTCAAGGTAACTCCGGACACGACGAAGTTCCGGCGCGAAGCCGAGCGCGAACTCAACAAGATCGAGAAGGCGCTCAAGGACCTGACGGTCGGCATCAAGCTCGACGGCGGCAAGGTCGTCCAGGAGGCGCGCAAGCTCAACGCGCAGATCGACCGGGCGCTCAAGGACCAGACGGTCAAGGTCAACATCGACTCCGAGAAGTCGCTCAAGGCGGCCATCTCGCAGGCGAACAAGGCGCTCGACCAGCTCGGCTCCCGCCCGGTCAAGCTCGCCGCTGACGCGCGCGGCCTGAACAAGCAGATCGACGGCTGGGAGCGGCGGCTCAAGAAGATCGCCAAGCTCGAGCTGTCGTACGACCAGGGCAGCGTCGCCTCCATCCAGGGCGCGATCGACCAGCTCGACAAGGAGTTCGACAAGCTCCGCGAGCTGAAGGTCAAGAAGGTCGACCTCAACGAGGCCGAGATCCTCAAGGCCCGCGCCGAGATGCAGGAGATCCTCGAGAAGCAGATCAAGGTCGACGTCTGGTTCGACGACCAGGAGTACAAGGATCTGCGCAAGGACGTCGAGGCCCAGCTCAAGGGCATCACGTTCAAGCCCGAGATGGACCTCAAGCAGATCAACCGCAAGGTCTACGAGGTCGAGCAGCTCGTCGCCAAGATCAACGAGAAGAAGATCGAGCTGGCGGCAGCACTGCGGGCCACGGACAAGCGGCGCATCGACCACGAGATCAACGAGCTGCAGGACAAGCTCGAGAGCCTCAAGGCCGAGATTGGTGTCGACGTCAACAGCGGCGCGTCCCTGCTCGCCAACTCGAAGCTCGCCCTGCTGGCGCGTGACCGCATCGTCAACCTCATCCCCGTGGTGAGCGCGAGCGCCGCGTCCGCAGCCGCGACCGCCCTGGCCTCGCTGTCCGGCGCACGCCTGGCCGGCGACCTGCTCACGAAGCTGTGGGACAGCGTCAAGAACCTCGACAAGGCGGCCCCGATCCTCGGCGGCATGGCGCTCGCCATCGCCAACCTGGGCGCGGTCGGTATCGCCGCCGCCGCCGAGCTGGCGAGCCTGGCGGTCTCCCTCGCACAGATCGCGCCAGCAGCCCTCACGCTGCCCGGAATCCTCGGCGGCATGGCCCTCGGCATCGGGGCCACGGTCGTCGCATTCAAGGACTTCAACAAGGTCATCCCCGAAGTCAAGACCCAGCTCACTGCGCTGGGCGACAAGATGTCCGAGAACTTCTGGGGCGTCGCTGAGAAGCCGATCCGCAACCTCATCGACACGCTGCTCCCGCAGTTCAGCGCCGGCATGGAGGACGTCAGCACCAAGCTCGGCGGCTTCTTCGGCCAGCTCGCCACCGGACTGCAGGGCTCCCTCGACGGGGCGCTTAAGGGCATGTTCGACGACCTGGCGCTGAGCATCGACATCGCCAGTGGGGCGACCGACAACCTGGCCTCGATCATCAAGATCCTCGGCGAGGTCGGCGCTGGCTACCTGCCCGAGCTGGCCGCCTGGTTCGTCCGGGTCACCGAGCGCATCGACGAGTTCCTCAAGAAGAACTCCGAGGGCGGCGAGAATCCCAGCGGCCTGAACAACATGATCGACCAGGCCATCACCAACCTGAAGGCCCTGGGCACCGTGCTCTGGGAGACCGGGGCGGTGTTCGCCGGCTTCGGCAAGGCGGCTCAAGCAGCCGGCGGCACCACGCTGGTCAGCCTCGCCGAGAACATGAAGCAGCTCGCGGCCACCGTCAACGGCGCGAACTTCCAGGCCACCCTCACCGGGGTCTTCGAGTCCGCGTACAGCGCGATGGACAAGCTGGCGAACCAGGCCGGCCCTGCCGTCAGCGAGTTCTTCGGCACCCTGCCCGGCCTGCTCGCGGCGATCCTGCCCGTGGCCGGCGAGGCGATGGGTCGACTGATAGGCGGCCTCGCCGAGCTGATGTCCAGCCCCGTCTTCCAGGGCGGCCTGACCGACATGTTCAACGGGATCAACTCCGCGCTGTCTTCGCTCGGGCCGGCCTTCGGCCCGGTCGGTGACGCGATCGGCGCGCTGATGACCACGCTGGGCGGCTTCATGCAGTCGGTCGGCCCGGCACTCGCCACGCTGTTCGTCGGCCTCTCCGGCGCAGTCACGACCCTGCTGCCCGCGCTCGACCCGCTGATCTCGCTGCTCGGCACCACTCTGCTCGGCGTCTTCTCGGCGCTGATGCCGGCGGTGCAGACCATCGCGTCAGCGTTCGCCAGCTTCGCCACGGCGGCGATCCCGCCGCTCACCACGGCACTGCAGGCCATCATGCCGGTGGTCCAGCAAGTCGGCGGGATCTTCGCCGACGTCTTCGCCGCAGCCCTGGCCGCCCTCGGTCCGGTGCTCGGCCAGATTGCTGGCCTGTTCGCCAACCTCGCGCCGATCTTCGGCCAGCTCGCCGCCACGGTGGGGCCGGTGCTCACGAAGGTCTTCGGCGCGTTGGGGCCGGCGCTGACCACGGTCATGTCCGCCCTGTCCCCGCTGATCACCAAGCTGATGGAGCTGGTCTCCAGCATCGTCGGCCCGGTCGTCACGGCCATCGGAGACGTCATCGCCGACGCGCTGCCGCACGCCGCCAAGGCGTTTGCCGGCCTGGCCGACGCGCTCATGCCGGTCGTCTCGGCGATCCAGGCGGTCGTCAACTTCCTGATGCCGGTCCTCGTGCCGGTCCTGAAGTTCGTCGCCAAGGTCATCATCGACTCGCTCATCGCGGCGGTCAACGGCGTCAAGGACATCTTCGAGGGCCTGGTCACGTTCCTCGGCGGCATCGTCGATGTCTTCGCCGGCATCTTCACGGGCGACCTTGGTCGCGTGTGGGACGGCCTGGTCAACATCGTCAAGGGCGCGTGGGACTTCATCGTCGGCATCATCATGGTGGTCCTCAACGCCACCATCCTGGGCGTCGTTAAGAAGGGCTTCGCTGCCGTCAAGGCCATCTTCACCGGGGCCTGGGAGGCGATCAAGACCACGTTCAAGCTGGCGATCGAGGTCGTCAAGGCGAACTGGAAGACGTGGCTGGACAACCTGCTGGGCTGGCTGAAGCCGGTCTGGGACTCCATCCTCAATGTCCTGCGGGGCGCATGGGAATGGATCGTCAACGTCTTCAAGTCCAGCGGCACCGCCGTGAAGTCCGCGTGGGACACCGTGTGGAACGGCATCAAGGCGGCCTGGGACTTCCTGTGGAACGGCATCAAGACCGTCTTCCAGGCGACCTGGGAGTGGCTGGTCCAGCAATTCATGACCGTCCTCCAGGGCTGGCAGGTCATCGCCAACACGGCGTGGAACCTGCTCAAGGCCGGCTGGGAGCTGCTGTGGAACGGCATCAAGACGTTCTTCACGCTCATCTGGGACGGCCTGGTCGCGGCCTTCAACACCTACCTCACCGTCGTCCGGACGGTCTGGGAGACGGTGTGGAACGCGGTCAAGGCGCTCTGGGACCTGGTCTGGACCGGCATCAAGGTCGTCGCCGAGGCGGTCTGGGGCTGGCTCAAGTCAGCCTTCGAGCTGTGGGTGCAGGGCGCTCGCACGATCTGGACCACGGTCTGGAACGGCGTCAAGGCGCTCTGGTCGACGGTGTGGAACGGCATCAAGACCGTCGCCAGCTCGGTATGGAACTGGATCAAGTCCACGTTCAGCTCGATCTTCAACGGTGTCAAGTCCACCGCCGAGTCGGTGTGGAACGCGATCAAGTCGACGACCTCCTCGGTCTGGAACGGGATCAAGTCCACGCTGTCGGGCGTCTGGAACTGGGTCCGCGACACGTTCGGCTCGGTCTTCGGCACGCTGAAGAACACGGCCACGACGGTCTGGAACAACGTCAAGACGGCGTTCTCGAACGGCGTGACCGGCGCGGTCGACTACGTCAAGGGCCTGCCCAACAAGGCCAAGGCAGCGCTCGCGGGCGCAGCCACCGTCCTGGTCGACATCGGTCGCAAGATCATGAACGGCCTACTCGACGGCATCAAGGCCGGCTGGGAGAAGGTCAAGGGCTTCCTCAACGGCATCACTGACAAGCTGCCGTTCGAGAAGGGTCCGCCGGCCAAGGACAAGGTACTGCTGTACGACGCCGGCCAGCTCGTCATGGACGGCTTCCTCAACGGCCTCGAGTCCCGCTACGACGCGGTGCGCAAGAGCCTGAACGGCATCACCTCCGAGATCGGCGGCATGACCGTGGACGCCCCCGGCGTCGGCGGCATCTCCGGCTCACTGTCCTCGGCGGTCTCGGCCGCACTGGGCGAAGCAGCCGCCGGCTCCGGCGGCACCCAGAAGATCCTCAACTACTACGCGGCACCCGGCTCGTCGATCGACAGCGAGAAAGACCTCTTCGCCGCGACGGACCGGGCCAGGATGGTGGGCTGGTAATAGTGCACATCACCCTCGTGAGCAGCACGGACGTCCTCAACCTGGACGACGTGCTGAACTTCGGGACCGGCGCGCAGGCTCTTGCCGGCGCGACCGGTCTCGGTCTCCCCGAGGTCAGTGCGCAGTGGATTGAAGGCGCGGGCGACGGTGCTGTCTACCGTGGCTCGCGCCTCCGCTCGCGCGACATCGACCTGCCGATCTATCTCGCCGCGAAGGATCGGCCGCGCCTACAGGAGCTGCTGGCCCGGCTGGAGAAGATGCTCGCCTCCGGCGAGTTCGCCATGCGGTGGTACGAGGACGACGGCACGTACTGGTCGACCAACGTCGCCTGGCAGGCCGGCGGCGGCTGGACGTACGGGCTCGACACCACGGGCGAGACAGACCTCGCCACCGTGGTCACCCTGCGGGCCGGCTCGCCGTACTGGACCTACTCGGTCAGTGCGACCGAGGTGGTGCGCAACTCCGGCTCCGGGCGCGGCCTACTCAACGGGTCGCTGACCAGGATGCGGCTGAGTGCGTCGCAGGCCATCGGCACCATGACGCTCAACAACGACCGGGCCACCGCTCCGAGCTATCCCGTGTGGACTGTGCAAGGTCCCGGCTCCAACTTCATCGCCCGTTCGCCGTCGGGCCAGCAGCTCCGTTGGACCGGCACGCTGGCGACCGGCGAGCGGCTGATCCTCGACGCCCGCAAGGGCACAGCGGTCGACGGCACCGGTGCCAACCGGTACAGCCAGCTCGCGCCGGCCCCGAAGTTCTGGCCGGTGTTGCCTGGCACGACGACGGCAACCGCCTCGCTCGAGGGAACGACCACGGCCAGCTCGATCTCGTGCACGTGGCAGCCACGCCGAAGGGCGGTGATCTGAGTGCGTCTCGATGATTTGACGGTCGAAGTCCGCGACCGCAACCTCAACCGGGTCGGGCAGATCCGCCCGGAGGAGTTGGACCTCGAAGCCGAGGAGGACTTCAACAACGTCGGCACCTGGACGCTGAAGCTCGCGGTGGAGCATCCCCTCGCGGGGGTGCTCCGCACGCCGGGCTCCGGCATCATCGTGACCGGCCCGACCGACGTGCTGTTCTCCGGCCCGGTCACGCAGCCTCAGTCCGAGGCGACCGCGACCGATCCTCGCGGCACGCTCGCCATCAACGGCGTCACCGACTCCATCCTGCTGATGGACTCCCTGGCGTATGCCGCGCCCAGCTACGACCCGTCCGACATCATGTTCCCCATCGCAGTGGGCGCAACGGAGGACAAGCGGACCGGCCCGGCCGAGTCGCTGATGCACGCCTTCGTCAGCTCGAACATCGGACCGAATGCGCCGGCATCACGCCGGGCCGGCACGCTGCTCGCCAAGCTCACGATGGGCGCGAACGGTGGGCGCGGCGCGAGCACCACCAAGAGCGCGAAGTACACGAAGCTCGGCACGCTGCTCTCCGAGCTGGCCGCGCCCGCCGGCCTGGGCTTCCGAATCATCCAGCGTGGCGCGGTTCTGGTCTTCGAGACCTTCGCCGTAGCTGACCGCAGCGCCACGATCCGGCTTGACATCTACAACTCCACGCTCGCCGGGCACAAGGTCGTCGTCGGCCCGCCGTCTGCAACCCGGGTCTTGGTGCAAGGCAAGGACATCGTCGACAAGGTCACCGATCCCGACCTGGCGCAATTCCCTCCCATCCGCAACTTCGTGTCCGCCTCCAGCACCTCGAGTCTCGCGGCCGAGTCTGAGTGGGGCCGCCGGATCGAAGTCTTCAAGGACGACAGCTCCCACGACACCCGGGCCGAGCTTCAGCAGACCGGGCTGGAGGAGCTGGCGGAGAAGGGCCTGACCACGCTCAGTGTTCAGGCCGTCCCGATGGAAGACAGCTCGATGCCATACGGCGTCACATGGAACCTGGGCGACAAGGTCGCAGTCGTCGTTGAGGACCAGGAGCTGAGGGCCACGGTAACCGGCTTCGTCCTCAAGGCGAACGCGGACGGCACCAAGCTTGGTGCGCTGATCGGAGACCCGACCGGTTTCTCCCGGGCGCGGGGTGTAGTCAAGCGGATCACCACGGTCGAGAGTCGAGTGCTCGCCCTGGAAACCCGTGTCGCGGCACAGGCGTCCACGACCGCCGTGCAGCTCGCCTCGATGACGGCGACCAACACGTCTGGCTGGATTCCGCTGACGATCGACTCCGGATGGAAGGCGTGGAATTCCACATACCCACCCGCCTACAAGATCATCAATGGAGTCGTCTACTTGCGTGGCCTGTTCCAACGCGGCCCGACCGACCTGGCGATGAGCGCGGGCAGCAGCTACATCCTCGGCTCCCTACCGAACGCAGCGCGACCCGTGGGCGGCAGCGGAGCGGAGTGGTACTTCCCAGCCAATACCTCGTCCGCCGTGCTGCACGACGTCGTCATCTGGCCGGGCGGCGACGTGCGGCTGCGTGCCAAGGCCGCAGTGACGGCAAGCGCCAACAGCACCTGGATCTCTCTTGCCGGGCTCTCCTGGCCTCTCTGATTTGGAGGACGCCTTCGTGGCGATTACCGCATTCCCCTTCGACGACCAGGACACGACCGAGTCGCAGTTCTCCCAGTGGGCGCGTGAGCTGCAGGACTCTGGCGTCGCCGACGCGGCCGGCGGCACCGGCTTCCGGGTGACCGGCGGTGGCGGCATGGCAGTCCAGGTGCAGCCAGGCGTCGGGTTCCTGCGCGGCCACCTACTCGTCTCGACCGCCATCGAGACCGTCGCCATCGAGGCGGCCGGCACCTCGCAGCGCGTCGACCGCATCGTGCTGCGCATCGACCCCACCACGAACGCCGGCACGCTGGCGGTACTCAAGGGCACGGGCGGCAGCTCGGCTGCGGCGAACCTGACGCAGAGCGCGGAGGGCGTCTTCGAGGTCAGCCTGGCGCTGGTCACCGTGCAGGCCAACGCGACCACGATCGACGCCGCGATGGTCACCGACAATCGCAGCTTCACCGGCAGCCGCACCGGCTCCTGGTCGACGTCGACCCGGCCGACCAGTCCGCGCCGGCACAAGCTCGGCTACAACTCGACGAACAGCTCCTGGGAGTTCTGGACCGGCTCGGCCTGGCAGAACCTGGTCGCCAGCACGGCGGAGAACTCCAGCCAGTGGGGCGGCTTCGAGCTGATCGTCTCGGTCAACCAGCCCTCGGTGACGCCGCTGGCGAACCGCATCTGGATTCAGCCCACCACCTGATCGGAGGTCCACAGTGGCTATCACCTGGGGCTCCTACAACGGGAACCTGCGCTTCGGCATCGACCTCTACACCAGCACGCCGAGCACCAGCTCCACCAGCGTCACGGTCACCGCGAAGCTCTACATCCAGTGCTCCGACGGCTGGCGCTTTGACGACACCCAGACCTATTCCTGGCAGGGCGGGTCGGCCAGCTTCTCCAACACCCTGTCCGACGGCGCGAGCAAACTGCTCGACACGGTGACCTCCACTCGGGCCATCGACTATGACGGCACCGGCTCCGTCACCTACTCGGCCAGCCTGAGCGGCGCGTACAACGGCGCGAAGCCGACGCACTCCCGGACCATCACGCTGCCCAAGCGCCCACCGTCGGTGCCGTCCGCGCCGCCCGCTCCGGACGTCAGCTCGATCACCGCGACCTCGGCGTACTTCACCTGGGGCACGCCGGCCACCAACGGCTCGAGTCTTACGGGCAACGCCGGCCAGGTGAGTACCAGTTCCTCGTTTATCTCTATCGCCACGAGCTGGTCGGAGTCCGGCTGGAACGGCCAGAGCGTCACCGGCCTGGCGAAGGGCACCGTCTACTACGTCCGCGTCCGGGCGCAGAACGGCGTCGGCTGGTCCGGCTGGTCCGGTGCTCGGCAGTTCGAGACCGCCAGCACCACGGCATCCGCGCCGGGCCTGAACGCCATCTACGACATCGAAGCGCAGGCCGCCTGGTGGTCGTGGAGCGCGCCCAGTGATGCCGGCGGCGAGGCCATCACCGGCTACGAGATCCAGCGCGCGACCGACTCCGGCTTTACGCAGAACGTCGTCAGCTTCATCGACGCGGCGACGCCCGCGAAGATCTCTGGCCTCGTGCCGGGCACCACCTACTACACCCGCATCCGCGCGCGTTCCGCCGCCGGCTCGGGTGCCTGGTCGAACGTCCGGAGCTTCCGGACGCTGTCCGCGCTGTGGATTGGCAACGGCTCCGCCTGGAAGCCCGCGCTGGTCTATGTCGGCAACGGCACGAGCTGGGTACTCGCAACGGTCAAGGTTGGCGACGGGACGAACTGGAAGTGACTAACCTCGTGGAAATCCTCGCCCTCGAAGCCCCCGTCCAGGCGGCCATCGTAACGACCTTCGGCACCATCGCGGTCGCCCTGATCGGCATCATCCTGGAGCTGCTGCGCCGCAACCACAAGAAGCTCGGCGCGGTGAAGGACCAGGTGCAGAACAGCCACTCGACGAACCTGCGCGACGACATCGACGTGGTGATCGCCGAGCTGCGGGGCCTGCGCACCGAGGTGCGCCAGGAGCGCTCCGAGCGGTTCGACTACGAGCAGCGCACCAACGAGCGCCTGACCCGGATCGAGCGCTCCCTATGACAGATCGCGTCCGACCGTCTTGGGACGACTACTACCTCGGCATAGCCGGGGCGGTCGCGGCGCGAGCTGACTGCACGCGCCGCCAGGTCGGCGCGATCGTCGTGGCCGACAACGTCGTGCTGTCCACCGGCTACAACGGTGCGCCCTCGGGCCAGCCCGGCTGCCTCACGGCCGGCGCATGCCCGCGCGGCCGGCTCTCCTACGACGAGGTCGCCGCCGGGGACAGCTACTCCAGCGGGGCCGGCACGTGCATCGCGGTGCACGCCGAGGCCAACGCACTGCTCCGGGCTGGGCTCGCCAGCCGGGGCGCGACTTTGTACCTCACCGACGCGCCGTGCGACGGCTGCTCGCGCCTGATCGCGGGGGCCGGGATCGCCCGCGTCGTCTACCCCAAGGGGGACTGATCGTGGCCTACCCGTCGAGCCTGCGCACCGTGGTGGTGCGGGGCCGCTTCATCACGCACCCGGACGGCACGCCGGCCAAGGGCAACATCAAGATTGTCAACGCCTACTTCGTGCAGGGGCCGGGCGTCGACATGATCCTCACCCCGTTCGAGGCCAAGGCCGCACTGGACGCCACCGGCTCGTTCTCGCTGACGCTGCCGGCCACCGACGACCCGGACTGGACGCCGGCCGGCTGGACGTACGCGGTCACCGCGATGGTCAACGGCAAGTCGCTCAAGGCCCGGCTCGCCCTGGCGCACGACGGGCCGGCCCAGGTCGACCTGGCGGATGTGCTTAACGCCGAGCCGGTCGACGAAGCGCCGACCTTCTACCTGGTCGCCAGTCTGGCCGGCGCACCTGGTGGTGTCGCGCAGCTCGGCGCGGACGGCAAGGTGCCGGCGGCGCAGCTCCCCGATGTCCTGGCTGGCGAAGTCGCCTGGCCCGACGTGACCGGCAAGCCGGAGTCCTTCCCGCCAGCCGCTCACAGCCACGCCTACGGCTCACTGATCGGCACCCCTTCCTCGTTCCCGCCCGCGCCGCATTCGCACGCCCAGGAGCAGATCACCGGGCTGACGGAGGCGCTGGCGAGCAAGGTCGACGACGCCGAGCTGGAGGCGCTGGTCGACGACCTCGACGAGGTCCACACCGAGCTGCGCGCCGGGATCGCCAGCAAGGCCGACGCCGGCCACAGCCACTCCTTCGCCAGCATCACCGGCAAGCCGGCGACCTACCCGCACGCGACGATCCAGTGGTCCGAGATCGAGGGCCGGCCCAACCTCGAGCCGACCGACGTCACCTGGGACGACGTGCAGGGCAAGCCGACCGCGTTCCCGCCGGCCGCGCACGGGCACGCTACGAGCGAGGTGACCGGTCTGGACGCCGCGCTGGCCGACAAGGCGAGCACCGGCCACAGCCACGCCTACGCCGACATCACCGGCAAGCCGAGCACCTTCACGCCGGCCGCGCATGGGCACGCCACCTCCGAGGTGACCGGCCTCGACGCCGCGCTGGCGGCCAAGGCCGACGCCTCGGCGCTGTCCGCGTACGCCACCACCAGCTCGGTGACCACGAGCCTGGCCGGCAAGGCGAACAGCTCGCACACGCACGCGGCCGGCGACATCGGCTCCGGCACCCTGGCGACCGCCCGGGGCGGCACCGGCCTGTCGACGTTCACCGCCAGCTCGTACCTGCGGGCGGCGTCGACCACCGCGCTGGAGTTCCGCACGCCGGCCCAGGTGCTCTCCGACATCGGCGCGGCGGCCAGCTCGCACACGCACACGGCGTCGCAGATCACCGACCTGTCGACCACGCTGTCGAGCTACGCCACCACCAGCTCGGTGACGAGCGGCCTGGCCGGCAAGGCGAACACCAGCCACACGCACACCCGGTCGCAGATCACCGACATCGGCCCGGCCGTCATCGTGCTCGGCCCCAGTGACGCGGTCCCGGCCGGCACGGCGGCGGGCACGGTGATCATCCGGAGGGCGTCGTGAGCAACATCTTCGGCAACGAGGTGCCGGCCACCCCTGATGGTGCCGACAGCTCGCCGTACACGCTGGGCACCCGCTTCCGCGTCACGACGCCCGGCAAGATCTCGCACATCCGCTGGCGCGTCCCAGTCACGTCCCAGGCCGAGGGCATTCACATCGCCCTGTTCGACGAGGACTGGACGGCGCTCGGCTTCCGGCGTGGCATCTCGACGTCGGGGACCGAGGGCACCTGGGCGGAGTTCGCCCTCACCGCCCCGATCTCGGTGGTGACCAACCGGCTCTACACGGCTGCGGTCTACACCCCGAACCGCTACCCGGCGACGAACGCCTACCCGTGGCCGAAGACGTCCAGCGACGGCTACCTGGTGACCGACGCTCCGATTGCGGGCTTCTACAACGGGTCGTGGGACCTGGCCTACCCGACCGACAGCTACCAGTACACCTCGTACTTCGTGGACGTTCGGTTCACCGCTGACTCGGTGACCCCCGCTGGCCCGACAGTCTCCGTCTGGAACGGCACCGCTGAGGTCGCCGCATCCACCCGTGTCTGGACCGGCTCGGCCGAGATCGCCGGCTCCATCGCCATCGCCTGATCAATTTCCCGGCCCCGCTCACATCACGGTGGGCGGGGCCTTCGTCATGCCCAGGAGGCATCACAGTGGCTAAGTCCCAGAACGGCTGGTCGGCCGGCACCGCATCGCAGATCGGCGGCCTCGACAACTCGTACATCCCCGGCACCAAGATCAAGTTCCCGCCCGGCGTTCGCAAGGGCGATGTCGCGGTCGTGCTGTTCTACGTCGCCGAGCGGTTCCACAAGACGGTCGAGCCGCTGCGCCCCGGCTGGAACTGGGGCCACAACTACCGCGTGATCCGGGGCGCGACCGCCCTGAGCAACCACGCGTCCGGCACCGCGATCGACCTCAACGCCCCCGAGCACCCGCTCGGCAAGGCGAACACCTTCTCGGCCAAGCAGGTCAAGGCCATCCGCGTGATCCTCGCCTTCTGCGAGGGCGTCGTCCGCTGGGGCGGTGACTACAAGGGACGCAAGGACGACATGCACTTCGAGATCGTCAAGAACGCCGCAGCGGTCAAGAAGGTCGCCGACAAGATCCGCAAGCTGCGCGCCCCGAAGCCGCCGGCCGCGCCGGCTCCCGCCCCCAGCAAGCCGAGCATCCCGGCCAAGCCTGCGCCCGCGCCGGCCAAGCCGGCACCCGCCAAGCCGGCGAAGCTCAAGGAGGACGGCGTCCTCGGCGCGACCACCATCAAGCGCTGGCAGCAGGTGATGGGCACCAAGGCGGACGGCAAGATCGACAGCCCGAGCGAGCTGGTCAAGGACGTGCAGCGCCACCTCAACGCCAAGGTCAAGGCGAAGCTGGTGGTCGACGGCAAGGGCATCGCCCAGAACAGCAAAGCGACCAAGACCATAAAGGCCCTGCAGCGCTACCTGGGCGTGAAGGCCGACGGCAAGCTCGACAAGCCGACCTCCGCAACCGTGAAGGCGCTGCAGAAGCGTCTCAACTCCGGCAAGTTCTGACAGATCACGTCCAGAGAGAAGGTCTCCACCCCAGTGAACGACTCCACCAAGCGCATCATCCGCACCGCGTTCCAGTCCGTGCTCGCCGTCGCCACCGTCCTGCTGGCGATCGTGCCGCTGATCCTGGACGCCTTCAAGGCGGCGCTGTCCGCCGAGCAGTACGCCGTCCTGGCCGGCGGCGCGGCGGCCGTCGTCGGCGTCGCCAGTGCGGTGGCCCGGTTCATGCAGAGCCCGACCGTCGTGGCCTTCCTCGACACCTACGCCCCGTGGCTGAGCACCAGCGTGCCGGTCGAGGACCACATCGGCGACGACATCGACCCGGACGCGACCGTCATCATCGAGCCGGTCGACGAGCTGGCTGGCGACGAGCAGCGCGCCTGACCTGCTGAAGTAAAGAGCCCCGCAGCCATCTGGTTGCGGGGCTCTTTCGCTGTCACTGGGTCTTTCGGGGGATCTTATCCGGGTCCGTCACGGTGATGCCCCGACGTCGCGGCGCGGTCTTCTTGGCCGCCGGCTCCGCCTTCGCCCCGGCCGCTTTCTTCGCAGGCGCAGCCTTCTTGGCGGGCTGTCGCGGCGTCGTCGCAGGTTGTACGCTCAGACTCTCGACAGCCGGCGCAGTGGCAGGCTGAGCTGCGAAGAACGGACGCAGAGGCTTGTCGTGCTCATCACACAGCACTGTCGTCACGCTCTGTTCGCCGTCGTCCAGCGTGTACGTCTTGACCTTGCGGAAACGATCTTGGCAGACGTCACAGACGGTGATAGTCAGCTCCACCATTAAGGCCCCTTTAAGGAAATGACCGGTCGCTCACTTGACAGATCACGTGTCTAAACAGGTGTTCCTGTTGACCACAGATCACGTCCGACCTACCTTGGTACGTGTCAAGCGAGACCGTGTAAACGGTGCCAAGGGTACCCAGGGGTGGGAGAGCACGATGCCGAAGAGTCTGGTCCAGAACCACCAGGAGCTGGACGAGTGGATCACCTCGGGGATGCTCTACAACGAGATCATCGAGATCTACCGCGAGAAGTACGGCATCGAGCTGAAGCCGGCCATGCTGGCGAACTACCGCAAGCGGCGCGGCCTACCGTCGCGCCAGGTGCGTAGCAACCTGGTGCCTCGCAACCTCGAGCCGGTACACCGGGGCCGCTACATCCTCGACATGCTTCGCCTTGTCGCGCGCGACCGCGCACTCAAGGACGAGAGCCTAAGCGAGACGGACCGTAAGTTGGTCAAGCCGCTGAGCGAGCGCGAGCAGACCCGGATGGACGCCTTCCTCGAGAACCTCGCGGCGGCCGACGCGGTCGTCACCTACGAGGCCGACACCGAGGACGGCTTCTACTACGTTCCGCGCACCGAGGCGGACCAGGACATCGTCCGATACGTCGGCATCCATGCTCCGGTCGACGAGTGAGCCGGCCCGGCCGGTGCTGGCCGGCGCAACACGAAAGCCCCCCGCTCTGCATATCGCAGCCGGGGGGCTTTCTCGTGGCACCACTATGCCGCCAGCTTCGCGGCGGCCATCGCCAGCACCTGGCGGTCACTCGACCAGGCTGACCAGCCGTCACCTTCAATCTGGTGCGCGCCGACCAGGTCGGTCGCACGCGGGCCGCTGTCGCCCTGCTCCTCTTGTGCGTCATCGCTGAGCCAGACCGACATGGCCGATTCCTGCACCTCGTTCGGCCGGTCATCGGCGTAGAAGCCGAGCGTCACGTAGTCGATGCGGTCCTTGTACGTGTACGCCGACACGTGCACGGCGGTTTTGTCGTCATCCATCAAGCACGCCTGCGTTGAGCCGGACGGCCCGGTCACGCAGGTCCACCCGGTTGTGAGTTCGCGGTACGTGGCGTTCTGAAAGGGATCTGCGGCGAGCGCCGCCGTGGGAGAGAAGAAGGCGACGCACAGCGCCACCACGCCGGCAATCATCGCCGCCATGAGGGAGGCAACCTTCCGCCGGCCCCGCTGCAGGGCGCGACTCAGCCGCGACGGCTCCGGGGGAAAGGCAGGCGATGCGCTCAGCGCCCACCGATGGATGTCGGAGGGCAGCTCCCCCGGCATGGCGTTCCACAGCCTGTTGACGGCCTTGCGGTAGGACAGCTCAGGGTCGATGAACGCGATCCCCTCCGCCCTTATGACGATGACCTCCGCACCCGTCTTCACCCGTACGATCTTCACCTTTGGTCCGTTTCCCCGTTCTGGCAGCGCAGCCGGCCTCGTCGTGTGAGGCTGCGCCTGCGTCCTCCTGCCCTGGTGAGCCGACCTTCGGCACACAAGAGCCGTTCTGAAGATCTTTTACTGAACCGGTCCACCGGGGTGGCACGGAACAGCCGAACGGCCAGCGGAGTCTATCGAACGTATGTTCTAATGAGTGTCGCGGTGCTGCTTGAGTAGATGCTCGACCAGCGCGCTAACGCTCGCCTGCTGGTCAGGGGAGAGCTGCTCGAAATGGGAGATCAGAATGCGTGTGCCGTCGGGCGTGTCGACCTCGGCGACGTGGTACCCAGCAGCCTGCTGTGCAGCCCGGGTCACCGTGGTGATGTCGGCGCGCATGCCAGCGGCTAGCTTCTGAAGACTCTCCGGCTTGGGCATGGCGGTCAGCGGCTTGGCGACGTACTGTCCGACGGTCGCCTTGGGCAATCCGCCACGCTTGGCGATGTCTGCGTAGCTCTCGCCAGTTCGTTCCTGGTATTCCCGAATCAGACGCGCCAAGGCATGAGTCTGTTCCGCCACTGTCTGTCCCGATCCGGTGGTGAGAGCCCGCTGACGGTAGACCTTTCGGTCAGGCCGCACCGTACCTGAGTTCATTCCCGTCTGTCAGGAGCATCTCACCGTCTGTTCGCGCTGGACGATCACGTGTTCGAGAGATAGCGTTCACGAGCCGCCTCGAGAAGATCACATTGAACCGAGGTTTGCCCACCCCACCAGCAGTATCGCCTGGCGTGAGCTACAACTGGACGCCGGACGTGATTACACGGGAGCTTGAGTGACGCGACGGACCGCTACCACCGACGGCCTGGCCGAGCTGTTCATCGACCACGAGGAGTGGGACCTATGGGTGGACGTCTCACCTAACGCGACCGCGAAGACGTGGGCCGAGATCACCTTGACCGCCGGGCTGCAGGGCCTGTGCCTGCTCAACCCCGACACGGAGATGCGCCCCGAGCACATCGAGGGAGGACTTGTCCGCCACTACCTGGGCTACACGGAGGTAACCGACTCGTGCCCCTGACCATCATGAGCACCACCGAACTGCGGACGCCGCCCAAGGACGAGCCATTCGTTCCGGGCGGCGTCCCGCGTGACGGCCACGACCGCCCCGTCGTCGTGCCGGAAGAGGGCGGCAAGCCGATCGCCCTGACGCGCATGACCACCCGCATCGGGTCGCTGGAGGAGAAGTCCAACCTCGAGCGTTACTACAAGCGGATGGTGCTGCGCGGGGCCAGCTTCATGCAGGCCGAGCTGAACCAGGTGCGCCGACTCGACCCGGACGACCCCAAGGACAAGCGCGAGCTGAACCGGCTCGCCGCCAAGGCCGAGGAGCTGTCCGGCGCGAACGACAAGCGCGAGCGCGGCACCTGGCTGCACGGGCTCAGCGAGCACGTCGACCGGGGCGAGGAACTGCCGGCGGCGGCCAGCGAGTCCGACCACCGGGACATGGCCGCGTACAAGGCGGCGACCGCGATGCTCAAGGTGATCCACATCGAGGAGCTGACGGTCTGCCGCGCGCTGACCGCATCCGGCACCCCAGACCGCGTCTGCTTCTACGACGGGCTGGACCCCGACGGCGAGCCGGCCGGCAACCTGATCACCGACCTGAAGACCGGCAGCGTGGAGTGGGGCGAGCTGAAGATGGCGATGCAGCTCGCCGGCTACAGCCGCTCGAAGTTCTACGACCACCGCCGCTTCATCGTGCCCGGCTACGACGACGAGCAGGACCGGGCCAAGCGCCTGGCCGCGCTGTCGAAATGGAAGACCCGGACGACCTTCTCCGCCGAGGAGGCCGCCGCCGCGTACACCGATCTGCCCAACGTCAACCAGCGCTGGGGCCTGATCATGAACCTGCCGGCCGGCACCGGGGTGTGCACGGTCTACTGGATCGACCTGACCAAGGGCTGGAAGGCGGCGCTGCTCGCCGACCAGGTCCACGAGGTCCGCAAGACGAAGGTGCTCCAGCCCTTCGCTGCCTGAGTTGACAGATCACGTCCTAAATGAGGCCGAGGCCACATTGACATGGGAAGCGTGGACGCGATCTGTCACCGAGCTATCGTTGGGGCATGAGCCACGGAGAGGGGAACAGCGCCGAGTGACCACCACGGCAGAGCAAGACGGAGCGCCCGGAACGATCGGCTACACGATCAAGTACGGCAAGGGCTACGAGGACACCTGGTTCAACGCCAGGGGCACGGTCCCGCAGGTCCGGCAGATGGTCATCGACACCTTCGGCATGAAGCCCGAGGACGTCGAGGGCCTGACGCTCAGCGAGATCGTCACCAACGCAACCGCGCTGGCCCACGCCAAGGGCAACCTCGGCAAGGGGCTCGGCGGCCAGGTGATCAACACCGGCCACGCGAGTCGCGAGAGCGCCGCTCCGGCCCGCTCCGCGCCGGCCCAGGCTCAGGCCGAGGAGCCGCCCTCCAAGGGCCTCATCGAGGCGCTGGGTAAGGCGGAGACGGTCGACGAGCTGAAGCGGCTCTGGGCTGAGAACCAGCCCCTGTTCAGCGAGCCGGGCGTCATGGACGCGTACAAGGCTCGCGGCGCGAAGCTCACCGGCAAGTGAGGCGCGGCGGCGTCGAGCTGGCGGTCGCGGTCGTGATCGTCCTGCTGATCGGCTTCGCCTTCTGGTCGCGGGCGTTCGCGCCGTGCGGCTTCTTTAACCTGACGCCCGTCAAGGACGTCCCGGCGCGCTGCCTGATGCAGCGCTGAGAGAGGAGCACCACCATCTCTTCCCTGTTCGCGGGCCTGATCTCCAAGGAGCAGCCGGCCCCCATCCAGACCACCGAGAACCTGCTCTACGACGCGGCGGCCGGCGCTCACGCGCTCGCCGACTACGCCACGCAGGGCTTCTCGGAGGCGGTCGCCAGTCTCGAGGCGGCGGCCGACCAGCAGGACCAGGTCGCTGCGGACGCGCAGGCGACCATCGACGAGCTGACCGAGCTGCGCGACGACGCGATCTCGGACGGACGTCGGAACCGCGAGCGGGCCGCCAAGCTGCGCGACCTGCTCGCCTGACACACCGAACCACCCGCAGTCGGACGTGACAGATCACGTCCACAAGCCAGACGTCAGACAACTGAATCGCAGGCCATAGCGAGCCTGCAGAAAGCGAGTCTCCCAGTGGGTCTCAACATCGTCGCCCCGTCCTCGTTCGCCGGTGGTTCCGTCTTCAAGCCGAAGGACCACATCTCCGACGTCGCGTTCCTCATCGAGCCGAAGTCGATCGCCCGCCAGCAGCCGAACACCTACCAGGGCAAGACGACCTACCGTGACGAGGTCACGGCGGACATCACCGTCTTCCGCACCCTGGAGTCGCTGGAGAAGGGCGTCCCGGACGAGGTCATCAAGGCCACCCGGGTCGTGCACGGGATGCTGAGCGACACCCTCGAGAAGGTGCTCGCGGCTGGCCCGGACAACGCGGTCGCCGTGCGGCTGGACAAGGTTCCCACCCAGTCGGGCGCGGGCTTCGTCTGGCGCGACCTGGACGCGGAGAAGGCCGGCCTGGTCGGCGCGTACGCCGAGAAGCGGGAGGAAGCCATCAAGGCTGCCGTCGCTGAGGCTCCGTCCTTCTGACAGATCACGTCCTGAGTGGGGCGGCTCGCAGCTCGCGGGCCGCCCCTGGTCCTTCGCACTCAGTAGGGAGGGAAACACCGAGTGCTTACCGCAGGACGCAGCTTGGCTCTGAACGCTGAGTCAGGCAAGGAGCTGCCCCGGGTGCCGGCGCTGGAGTCGCTGTACCGCCGGGGCGTGAAGTTCCGCCAGGGCATGGTCGTCATGATCGCCGGCCGCTCCGGCACACAGAAGTCCGGCCTGGCCCTGTTCCTCACCGCCCAGATGGGCCTGCCCTCGCTGTACTTCAGCGCGGACATGAGCGCCTTCACGGCGTCGAGCCGGCTCGCCAGCATGGCGACCGGCGACCTGGGCGAGGTGGTCGAGGCGGGCATGGCCGGCGAGGGCCGGCAGAAGTACATCGACGCTCTGGCCGACTCCAACATCCAGTTCAGCTTCGGCTCGCCGATCACCTGGAAGCAGGTCGACGAGGAGCTGGAAGCCTACGTCGAGCTGTGGAATCGCTTCCCCAGCGTGATCGTCTTCGACAACCTCATGGACTTCGAGGGCGCGGAGAGCGACTACACCGAGCAGATGGCCGTCATGCAGTCGGCCACCGAGCTGGCCCGCTCGACCGGCTCGACGGTGATCCTGATGCACCACGCCAGCGACAAGACGTGGGAAGCCAAGCAGGACCCGTGGATGCCGCCGTCGCGTGACCAGGTCAAGGGCGGGCTGAGCGAGAAGCCGGAGCTGGCGCTGACCGTGGCGCTGGACCCGCACTCGATGGAGTACCGCATCGCCTGCGTCAAACAAAGGATGGGGCCTTGCGACCCCACCGCGAGGAGCTACGCCGTCGTCTGGTGTGAGCCCGAGCTGACCCGCTTCCACGCCACCTCCCCGATGAACCGGGGCAACGTGATCGGACTTCCCCGGTGAACGAACGAGATCTCGCAGAGAAGCTGATCCGGCTGACCGGGGAGAACCCGCCGTCCGGCCTGGTCCAGCAGGCGGTCAAGCACTTCGGCCTCAACGAGGAGCGGGTGTTCCGGCTGATCAGCCTCGCCAAGGTCAAGGTGACCTGGGATGAGTAGCCCGGCGGCGAACAAGCGCAAGGGCGCGGCCTTCGAGATCGAGCTGATGAAGGGCTTCCGCGAGGCGGGCTTCGACATCGAACGGCTGCGGCTTGCCGGCAAGGACGACGAGGGCGACCTCGTGATCCGGGGCGGCAACCTGGTCGTCCGCTACACGGTGATCGAGGCCAAGTCGGGCGCGCTGCACCCGGCCGAGTTCGTCCGCGAGGCGCGTACGGAGCGGCTCAACTTCGCCAAGCACCGTGACGTCCCGGACGACAACGTGCAGGCCATCGTCATCGCCAAGGCGCGCGGCAAGAACTGGCGCGATGCCTACGTGCTCACCACGGTCCGCGACTACTTCCGGCTCGACGAGCTGTGAGCGACGAGCGTCCGGACCTCGCTGCGGTGCTCGAGCACTACGAGGTGTTCGTCCACGCAGGACGCAACTTGCAGATGGTCAAGTGCCCGCTGCACGAGGACCGGACGCCGTCCTGCTCGATCAACCTCACCCGCCAGCTATGGAACTGCCACTCGTGTGGCAAGGCCGGGTCCGCATGGGACCTGATCATGGAGAAGGAGCAGACCGATTTCCGAGGAGCGCGAGCCTTTGCGGCCTCTCAGCGATTCGCAGAGGGAGCAGCTCGAGGAGGCGACGAGCAGGTATCAGGCAGCGCTTACGGCGGACGCCGCCGCGTGGCTGGCCGCAAGGGGACTAAGTCCGCAGGCGCAGGCTACCGCCCGTCTTGGCGTCGTTAGCGATCCCGTCCCGGGTCACGGCCACCACGTGGGCAAGCTCGCCATCCCGTACCTGGACCGCGACGGCATGCCCCTGCAGATCCGGTTCCGCTGCCTGGTCGAGCACGACCACCGCGAGGCCGGCCACGGCAAGTACATGACGCTGGCCGGCGAGCCGGTGCGGATGTTCAACGTCGGCGCGATCCACCGGGCCGGCGACGAGGTCCACGTCTGCGAGGGCGAGCTGGACGCGCTGATCCTCGACCGCGTGCTCGGCCTGCCGGCGGTCGCCATCCCCGGCGCGAAGAACTACTTCGCCCGGCACCGCCGGATGCTGGCCGGCTTCTCCCGGGTGTGGGTCTGGGGCGACCCGGACGACGCCGGGGCCGAGTTCAACAGCAAGATCGTCCGCTCGCTGCGCCAGGCCAAGCAGGTCAACCTGCGCGAGGGCGACGTGACGGACACCTACCTGGCGAAGGGCCTCGACGGCATCTTCGCCCTGATCGGCAAGGAGGCACCGACACCGTGGTGAACAGTCACCGGGCTGGCCGCAAGGACCGACTCGTCAACGTCCCGCGCGAGGAATACCTGACGGTCGACGTCGAGGAGCTGACCGACGCCGCCAACGAGGAGCTGGAGCACGGCAACCTCGCGCTGGTCAAGATCAAGGCGCTGGGCGACGGCATCGAGCTGGCCCGCTACGTCAGCCGGACGACGGCCGGCGGCGAGACCGAGGGCGAGTTCGAGTTCTTCGGCACCGCGCTGACGCACACGATCGACCAGGTCGAGGTCGTGCAGAAGGTGGCCGCCGTATGGGTGTAGCGACCGCCCCGCTCTACGGCAACGCCGGCCCCAAGCTGGCTGCGGCCTGGGCCGCGATGTCGCTCGACGAGCGCGACGCGTTCTGGGCGCACCTGGCCGGCGACACCTCGGCCGAGTGGCTGTCCGACCTGCTCACCCGGCACGGCACCCCGGTGTCGGCCAGCACCATTCGCGCGTACCGGCGGTCCCTGCCGCCAGAGAAGAGGCAGTAGTGGACACGCCCCCCAGCTTGCTGAGCGAGCTGCTGAGCAAGCCGGTCGGCCCGGCCACCCCCGCCAGGCAGACGGTCCCCGAGCGAGACTTCACCCGCCAGGTCGAGGTCACCGGGGACAGCGCCGAGGTCGTCATCAACGCGCCGGTCAAGGTCGGCGAGGACGCGGCCACGGCCACGCTGATCGAGCAGGATCTCGACCCCACCGAGTGGGAGGCGGTCGGCTTCAAGGTCAGCGAGTGGACGCGGCCGAACGGCGAGCCGGGCGTGTCGACGAAGTTCGCCTTCAAACGCCGGGGCAGCGTGACAGATCGCGTCCGGTTCCCGCTGGACGAGCTGCTCGCCACGATCAGGACGCACGAGCCGAGCGGCGCGCGGCCGGCCGGCGACCACGGCGCGGTCATCCTGATCGGCGACACCCAGTTCGGCAAGGCGGACGGCGACGGCGTGGAGGGCACGCTCACCCGGGCCATCGACTGCATCAACAAGGCGGCCGACCGGCTCGAACAGCTCTCCGACTTCTACTCGATCGGCCACGCGCACGTCGTCTTCCTGGGCGACCACGTCGAGGGCTTCGTCAGCCAGGGCGGCGCGAACGTCTGGCGCACCCCGCTGACGCTGACCGAGCAGATCCGGCTGACCCGCCGCATGATGCTGCACGGCGTGCTGACCTTCGCTCCGCTGGTCAGCCTGCTCACCCTGGCCGGCGTGCCCGGCAACCACGACCAGGCCGTGCGGATCAACGGCAAGGGCGTGACGACCTACGACGACAGCCACGACGTCGAGGCGCTGATCGCGGTCTCCGACGCGGTGAAGCTGGCCGAGTCGCGCGGCCTGGACCACGTCGAGTTCTACGTCCCGCAGACCGACGAGCTGACCGTGACGCTCGACGTCGCCGGCACCGTGGTCACCGCCGCGCACGGGCACATGTGGCGGCCCGGCCGGCACTTCGACTGGTGGAAGGGCCAGGCGTTCAACCAGGCCAGCCCGATGCACCAGACCGACCTGCTGGTCGCCGGCCACCTGCACCACCTGGTCGTCGACACCGACGGGCCGCGCACATTCATCCAGGCCCCGGCCCTCGAGTCCGAGTCGACCTGGTTCCGCCATTCCACCGGCACCACGGGTGCCCCGGGCATCGTCCTCGCCCTCACCAAGGACGGCCAGACCAACCTCATCGAGCACATCCGCTAGGAGCGCAGCATCCGTGGCACCCACAACTGAATACCCCGCAGCCGACACCACCATCGACTGGTCCGTCATCACCCCGCTAGTCGAGGAGAAGGCGCGTCAGGCCGCCGCCCACTGCGCCGAGCAGTACGGCAAGCAGACGCTGCTCGACCGTGACGACCTGTTCCAGGAGGCGCTGATCCTGTGCGCCGGCAACGCGGAGCGGGTGCGCGGGTATCTCTCGGCCGGCGAGGTGAACCACCTCTACGTCTGGCTGCGCGGCAAGATCCAGGACAAGGCCCGCACCGAGTACCAGCGCGCCAGCCGGTCGATCTCCTACGAGGTCGCCGTGGAGGCGTGGAGCGAGTGAGCTACACCCGCGAGCTGGTCGAGCGGCTGCTCCCGGCGGTCTGGGACCGGTGGTTCGTCTACTCCGGGCTGGACAACCCGTACAAGCCGGACCCGGACATGCCGAAGGTCAAGGCCAACCCGAAGACCGGCAACACGATCTACGCGTACCTCACCGACATCCACGCCGGCTGGAAGTACGCGCCCCTCTCCCTGGCCGAGCGCCGAGCGCTGTTCCTGCGCTTCGGCCTCGACCTCACGTTGGTCCGCGTCGGCGACCAGCTCGGCATGCGTAAGCAGAGCGCGGCCGAGCTGGTCGATGCCGGCGTGGGCCGGTTGGCCGCCTACCTCAACGGCGACGACGAAGACGACGAAGACACGGAAGCGAGCACCACCGCGTGACCAGCACACACAACTTCATCGACCTCGGCCAGACCGTCGAGCAGGCCCCCGAGTGGGCGTTCGGCCCGTCCGGCGAGGTCGTCTTCCAGCGCACCTACGCCCGCGAGCTTAAGGACGGCAGCCCGGAGACCTGGCCGGACACCGTGCGCCGCGTCGCCGAGGGCAACCTCGCCCTGGTCCACGGCCCCCGCTCGACCTGGCCGGCGAAGGTGCACGAGGAGTACGAGCGCCTGCACCAGTTCATGCTGCGCATGGCGTTCATTCCCGCCGGCCGGCACCTCTACGCCACCGGGGTCAAGGGGCGCGAGTTCCTGTTCAACTGCCACGTCGCGCCGTGGGGCGAGAAGCTCAGCGAGCACTTCGACTTCGTGCTGAACCGGCTCGCTGAGGGTGGCGGCGTCGGCGGGAACTACAGCTCGCGCTTCCTGGAGCAGTACGGTTCGCCGCGCCGGGCGCTGAAGGTGCACGTGGTCTGCGACCCGACGCACCCGAACTACCGGGACATGCTCGACGCCGGCCTGCTGTCGACGGAGTACAGCCCGTCCTGGGTCGGCAGCTTCGAGGTCGAGGACAGCCGGCAGGGCTGGGCCGACGCGGTCACCGAGCTGGTCGACACCTACATGACCGACGACTACGTCCAGCACGAGAACCGCGTGTTCGACGTGACCAAGGTGCGGCCCAAGGGCGCGCGGCTCAAGACCTTCGGCGGGGTCGCCTCCGGCCCGCAGCCGCTGGCCGAGATGCTGCACAAGTTCAACGGCATCCTGAACCGCAGCTACGAGCGCGACCAGCTCATCGGCGAGGACAGCTCGTTCTGGTGGATGGACCACGTCACGCCGCTCGAGGTGATGGAGCTGGACCACGCCCTGGCCGAGTGCGTGATTGCCGGCGGCAAGCGTCGGTCCGCCCGGATGGCGATCGTGCACTGGACCGACCCGCAGGTCCGCGACTTCATCACGGTGAAGCAGGACTCCGGCCTGCACTGGACGACGAACCTGTCGGTCGAGATCGACGGGGCCTTCATCCAGGCGCTCAAGGACGGCGACGAGTACGCCACCGAGGTGCACAACCTGGTCGTCGCCAACATGGCCGCCAACGGGGAGCCGGGGTACTGGAACTCCGAGCTGAGCAACGTGGGCGAGGTCAATGAGATCATCGCCACCAACCCGTGTGGCGAGATCCCGCTGCCCGAGCGGGGCGCGTGCGTGCTCGGCGCGGTCAACCTGGACTACTTCGCCCCGAGCCGGCGCGGCGGGCCGGTCGACTGGCTCGGCCTGTTCGAGGCGCACCGCCTGGCCGCCCGCTTCCTGGTCCGCGCCACGTTCGGCACGATGAACGACGCCGGCCAGAAGCACATCATGGAGATCGAGCGCCGCATCGGCGTCGGCCACATGGGCGCGCAGTCCTTCTACAACAAGCAGGGCCAGCGCTACAGCCAGGTGCACAAGTCCCGCCGCGAGCGGGAGAAGCTGCGCGAGCTGGCCCAGGTCGTCGAGGACGCGGCCCGCGAGATCGCCAGCGAGCTGCGCATCCCGGAGCCCATCAAGACCCGGACCGAGGCGCCGACCGGCTCGACCTCGATGCTGCCCGGCGTCCCGGCGTCGATCCAGGAGCTGTACGCTATCTACTACTGGCGTCGGGTGCGATTCAACAAGAACGTCCCGTTCGAGCTGGGCGAGGTCGAGATGGCCCGCGCCGCCGGCCTGCCCGTCGAGGTCGACGTCTACGACCGGAGCGGCAACACGCTGGTCGTGGCCTACCCGACCCGGGTGAACCTGCTCGACGAGATGGTCGCGCTCGGCTGGTCGGAGGCCGAAGCCCTCGAGATCATCGAGAGCCAGGACCAGGTCAGCCTGGCCGACAAGCTCGCCACGCAGGCCATGTTCCAGACCGAGTACGTGGACGGCGGGAAGGGTCGCGGCAACGCGATCTCCTACACCTGCAACATCGACCCGGACACCGACCCGGCCGAGCTGGACGCCGCGCTCCGCGAGTACCTGCCGTACCTCAAGGGCACCACGGTGATGCCCGACCAGGGCCGGCCGCAGATGCCGCTCGAGCGCATGAGCCCGGAGGAGTACGCGATCTACGCGTACATGGCCGAGCAGGGTGTCGGCTACGACGAGGCGTGCGCGAGCGGGGCCTGCCCCGTCCGCTGACCTGCGGCAATGCCCCTTCCGCTTGACAGAATAGGGAGGGGCATTGCCTGTTCTTTCTAGAGCCTGGTCTAGCGCAATTCCGCTAGAGCCCGAGACTACGTTTACACGCCATTCCGTCAAGCGATTCTTTGCAGCCATGACTGCAAGGTGACCAGCAGGAACACCCGTTTAAACGCCCTACTTGGTACCAGCTAGAGCCAACCTTTGACTGCTGCTCAGAATGGTGTACCGTCGTGGCTCGGGAATGGCGGCAAGATCGACGCCAGACCATCAAGAGATAACCAGGCTCTGCGTGAGCTGTGTCACTCACGCCGGGCACTTGGAGATGATGTGTCCGCATTTAGGCCACGCCATATCCACAGGACCCGACTGCTCCAACAGTGACGTGTCTGAGAGCTGTCGTAGCGTCATTGCACCGGTCCACGAGGGCCTGTGAGCAGGGGGTACGCCGCATGGCGGACTCCCAAGGGGGAGGTAGCGAGTGAGCACGGAAGCACGGGAGATCGTCGACTGGATCTCGGCGGACGGCCTGGTGCGGTTCCTGCCGGTACCCGAGGACAGCACCGGCGGGATCTGGTGCGCGCCCGGCTTCCGGCCGGCGGACGTCGAGCTGGCTCGCAAGGCGGCCGAGGCCGCCGGCTACAGCGCGGCCGACGAGGACGGAGCCGAGGTCGGCTGGGACGACCCGAGCGTCTTCGAGTTCGCCTGCTGCCCGCCCGACATCGACTACGACGAGCAGCTCGCCGCCGGCCGGGACGAGACCGAGTTCCTGGAGTGGTGCACCGTGCTGGTGCCGATCGACCGGTAGATACAGCGAAGCGCCCCACCCCTGCAGCGATGCGGGGTGGGGCGCTCTCTGCGTTGCGGGGTCAGTCGAGCAGACCCTCGTTCTTGACGCCCTCGACGAACGCCGCCTTCTCGGCCGGCGTGAACCAGAGCGCGGGGCTGAGCGGGTTCTTGGAGTCGCGCACCGCGAAGCCGCCGTCCGGGAGGTCGGCCACCTCGACGCAATCGCCGCCGTTTCCGTTCGACCGGCTGCCCTTGCGCCATGTCAGCGTGTTGGGGTCGATATGTCCGTACCCCTTGGTCGGGTCTTCCATCACTTCATCTCCTCGGCTGCCGCCATGATCATCCTGATGGACTCCTGGTGCGGCGCGGCCTTCCCAAGTACGTCTTCCCAGGCATCTCGGTACTGCAAGACCTCACCCTTATCGTCCACGTACAGGGTCCGAGTGAGGAGGTCCACGCACACTACTTCCCCGGCCGCAGTGTCGGCGAAGCGCAACACCTGGAAGCCGCCCTCCTCGGGGGTGTAAGCGCCGGCCGAGTACGGGAGGACTTGCACCTGCACGTTGGGCTGCTCTGCAACCTCGGCCAGGTGAGTCAGTTGCTCATGCATGACCTGCCTGCCACCGACCATCCGATGCAACGCACCTTCGCCGATGATCGCTTGCAGCAGGGGCGCATTCGGTCCTTGCAAGATTGCCTGGCGCTCCATGCGGGCCTCAACGAGTCGAGTCGCCTCTTCCTCATTCTTGCGCTGACGGTGCGCAAGAACCAGCCCTCGTGCATACCCTGCGGTTTGCAGTAGGCCCGGGATGACGTTCGGCTGCCATGCAAGCAGGGCCTCAGCCTCCGCCTCCAGGCCCAGGTACGCGGTGAACTGCCGAGGCAGGACGTCGCGGTAGTCCGTCCACCAGTTCCCCCGCCGGCCGCCTCGGGCCAGGGTGAGCAGGGCCTCGGTCAACTCGGCGTCCTCGACGCCATAGAACGCGAGCAGGGCACGGATGTCCCGAGGTGCGGCGGCAGTCAAGCCCCGCTCGATCCGGCTCAGTTTCGACTTATGCCCATCGAAGCTGGCCGCAGCCTCGTCAAGGGTCCATTGCGGGTTGCGCTCGTCGCCTTCGCCGACCCGCAGCTTGCGCAAGGCCGTGCCGAGGCTCCTTGCACTTGCAGTCCCCATCGCCACCTCCTGTGCAGGGTGTGCCCAGTGTTGCAAATTACGGACACCCTCGGCCCATTGCGTCCCCCGTGCAAGTTGCATACTCCGTTTGAGTTGCACGTCGTGTCTCGTTGCACACAAGAGTTGCACGGCGTACGGTGTTGCACACGAGAGAGTGACGTCCATCCATGATCACCACCCGATCGTGAGTGCTCGTCAGATTCCCGATTGCAAGGGAGGACCGATGCACGCGAGACGCCCACGTAAGTGGTGGAAGCCCTTCGGTCGGACTCGATGCGAATGCGGTCTTCCGTGGGAGTGCATCGAGATCCGTTTGCAGGCAGCCAGAGCACGGCAGGTTGATCCGGCATGGTCGGCTCCAACGCAGCGGCTGTCCGTCGTCGAGCGCGACCGCCAGGTGCAGCGGACCGACTGGCTCACGCCGGCACAGCGCTATCGCGGGAACGGTGGGCGGTGATGTTGGTACCGCGCACCGAGCATCAGCCGGACGACTCGACCTGGGATTGCAGGGCGTGCCACCAGACCTGGCCGTGCGCTCCAGCGAAGGTCGAGTTGGCCGAGCAGTACGGCACGAAGACCACCTCGCTGACGCTGTACCTCATGTCGATCGTGATGGACATGATCAACGCCGAAGTGCCGGGCGACCTGTTCGAGCGAGTGCTCGGCTGGACCGACACGATTAACGACTCCGCGAACGCGGCCTGACGTTAGGCCCCGAGACACCCGGCCCGATCGCCTCCCGTCGAAAGCAGACGACCGGACCGGGGTGCAGGTGCACCACCGGCGCGGGGACCGAATCCCCGCATGGCAGTACCCCTTGAGAGGAGATCGTCTCATGACGGCTCAAGACCTGTACGCCATCGACGCCTCCGGAGTGAACCTCCGGAAGCTCTGTGGCGGCGGCATCACCAACACGATGGAGTCGTGCGTGGCCGCAGCCATCCTGCCGGGCGACGAGGACGCCATCATCATCGGGGACTCGAAGCTCGGCGCTGACTCGCCGACGCTGCGGTTCACTCGCGGCGAGCTGAAGAACTTCTTCGACGCCTTCGAGTCCGGCGACATCTGATCGACGAGGGGCTGGCCGCGCTGCGATGTGCGGCCAGCCCGCATCAAGGGGAGCAATGGCGACTGGAGTGCAGCACTGGCATGGGTACGGGCCGTGGACCGGGCCAGACGAGACCTTCTTGATGAAGAACGACTTCGTGCGACAGCCCGAACACCCGGGATTCATCAGCTCAGAGGTTCCGCCGGTGGCTACCGGGAATTACCTTCTGCGAAGGCGGCAGACCACGCGCCAGACAACCTGGACCGAGGTTGACGAGGCGATGGCCTGGCTGGTCATGAACTACGAGTCGCGCCCGCCTAACCCGATCCTCACCTATGAGCCACTTCAGGCCAAGGTCGAGCACTCGCGCGATGGGCTGCTCAACGGAGCTGACGCGGTGTGGCACTACGCCTTAGCCGGCTGGAGTGTGCTGGTCATGGCCGTGATCTGCTGCCCGCACCGGCACCACACCACGACGCCGTGCCCCCTCCCACCGAACTGACTTCGCCCCTGGGAGAGACCCATGTCCTTGCATATGCTCCTCGATCCCGACACCGTTTCAGAGATGCTGCGGAGCTGGCCGGAGCGTCCAGCTACACACCCGCTCCCGGACAGCAGCCCGCTCGGAAAGCGGCTCAGTGCGCAGACGATCCTCGGCTTCCTCGACGCCGGCTGCGCGCCGGGTGACTACGTCAACGTCTTCTACAAGGGCGAGGGCCTGCACCCCTCCCGGTTCGTGGTCGACGACCGCGTGGCTCCGGCCTCCGTCAACCTGCTCCTGGAGCAGGGCTGCACCTTCCAACTGCGCGAGATGAACCGCTGGCATCCGCCCTTCAGCGCCATCTGTGCGGCGATCCAGGCGGAGACCGGGTACCCGACGTACGTCTCGGCGTTCGTCACGCCGGCCGGCGAGCAGGGGCTCGAGCACCACTGGGACCAGTATCTCGGGCTCGTCGTGCAACTGCAGGGATCGAAGACCTGGGAGCTGTTCGAGCCGAAGGCCGACGCCCCGCATCGTGACCACGCCATGTCCACCAGCATGTGGAAAGACGAATGGGTCGACGAGTGGAAGGGGCGCGGCCCGGACATCACGGTCGAGCTGACCGCCGGCCAAGCCCTCGTGCTGCCTCGCGGATGGGTGCACAACCCCCACTCCAAGAACGCGACCGAGACCAGCGTCCACGTGACCTTCGTGCTCAAGGAGCGCTCACCGCTCTGGGTAGCCGAGCGCCTCATCGCCAGCGCCATCAACGACGACCGGTTCCGCGCGGTCATCCCGCCAGTAGACCTGGAGCCCGGAGAACTGCCGGAGGTCGTCAAGGACGTGCGCTCACTGATGATCGACTACCTCGACCGGCTCGACATCGACGAGATCACACGGGCACTGCGGCACGCGACCGAGAAGGAGACGAGCCACAACCTCCTGTGATGCGGCTCGTCTCCCTGGATCACGCCGCGAGGCTCAGGTTCGTCTTACCTGACTCCGCGCGGCTGACGGTCGCGGTGCTGCACCCGACCTTCTTCGCCACTTCCGACTGCGTAACCTTCCGACCCAGCTCCGCCTCCAGCTCGTGGCGGACGGCGCGGATCTTCGCAGCGGTCTGAGCCCGCGACGCCGACCTGCGAGGTCGACTGTCGCCCGACTTCTTCGCCGCTGGCGAGGTCGGCGTCGCGCTCACGTCCGGCTCGGCAGCCACTTCCCCCGTGATGGCGGCCGAGCCGGACCCCGACTCCCGCCCGTCGTTTGCCGACACGCCCCAAGCGGGCGGGGTGGCGACCTTGGTGACGGTCGCCGGGATCGGGCCGAGCTGCACAGCGGCGTGCGGCTCGGCCTGCTCCACCTCGTGGCCGCCCATCACCAACTTGATCAGCGCCATGAAGGCGAGCGTCGGGAAGGCCGCGACGGCGTAGCCGGCGACGCCCGGGTCGGCCGTGGCGATCTGCGCCCACAGGCTGAAGCCGCCGGCCAGTAGGAGCAGGGCGATGGCCCACCCGCTGAAGCGGCCCTCGAGCCGGGCATGCACCGCGACACCCAGGGGCATCAGCTCGGACACAGCGGCGACGATGATCCCGGTGGACGGGTGCGTGCCGGCGGCACTGTGCTCCATGACGAACTCGTAGACGTGGCCGAGCGAGATCCAGCCGGCCCCGACGCCGAGCGCCAAGATGATGACGAACCGGCCGACCTTCCAGGCGCTCATGCTGCGCTCCCTTCCAGCCGGTCGGCCAGCTCGTTGATCAGCCGGAGCATCTCCGGGTCCTCGCCGGCAGCCAGCAGCTTGGCCTCGGCCTGCTCGCGCAACGCCACCTGGCGGTCGACCTTGCAGCCCCCGCAGTTGTGCTTGAGGTAGCCGAGGTGAATCACGCACTTCTCGCCGTCCGGCACCGGGTCGGCACCGCGCCGCTCGTTCTTCGGGGCTTGGTCCTGCCACGGCTTCCTGTCGGCCCGGGACGACGCACCCTGACCCTTCGCCCCCGGACGTGATCCGTCACCCGCAGCGGGCTGCTGAGCGGGCTGGCCGATGGGCGCAGCCGGCCGGCCGGAGACCGGACGCTTCGGGGGCTGGACGACTCCGCCGTCCATGCGCCGCTCGAGGGCGAGGTCGTAGACGACGGGCCGGCGGTCGGCCGGAATGTGCGCGACGTGGCGCTGGTCGCCGAGCCGGATCACGCCCTTCTCCAAGAGGGAGGCGAGGTCGCGCTGCACGGCGCGGTCGCCCTTGCGGGCGTAGCCGGCGAGCTTCGGGACGGCTGGGTAGGCGGCGGTGCCGTCAGCGTGGGCGTGGTTGGCGAGTCCGATCAGGGTCGGCAGCTCGTGGGGAGCGACGTCCGGGGCCTGCTCGAGCGCCCAGGCCAGGGCCTCGATGCTCATGCCGCCACCTGCGTAGATGAGGTACGATTGGTGCTCACGATCGCTCCGTTTCAGCGGTCGAGGCCCGGCGCTTAGGTGGTAGGACACCTGCCGGGCCTGTTTGTTTTTAGGAGGCATCACCTCCGTCGTAAGCTCGCCGGGAGCCGCAGACGTCGGCGACCGAACAGCGACGAGGCTGCCCGTCTTGCAGCCCTCGGACGGTGAGGGTTTCGGATGGCGGGTGTTTCGCCGACACCTTGCCCTCGGTCCCGTCGGCGAGGGTGACCCGCTGTCCCTGATGGAAGTCGTTTGTGCCGCTTCCGGAATACAGCGGGTGTTCGTACTTGAGGCAGCACATCAGGCGGCCGCACGCGCCGGAGATGCGCAGCGGATTGAGCGGCAGGTCCTGATCCTTGGCCATCCGGATGGTGACCGGCTCGAAATCGGTCAGGAACGTCGCACAGCACAGGTCACGGCCGCACGAGCCGATACCGCCCTGGACCCGCGCCGAGTCGCGGGCGGAGAGCTGACGCAGCTCGACCCGGCAGTGCAGGGTGGCGCCCAGGTCGCGGACCAGTGACCGGAAGTCGACACGGTGCGGCGCGGTGAAGTAGATCGTGGTGCGAGCGCCGCCGTTGCCCGGCGCATCCAGCACGTGATCGACGGCGACGACCTTCATCGGCAGCTCGTGCGCCTTGATCAGCTTCTTCGCGGCCACCTTGGCCTCGGCCTTGCGTTTCCGCAACGTCTCGTCCCGGTGCAGGTCCTGGTCGTCGGCGATCCCGACGACCTTGGGGAACCCGTCGGTTTCCTCGTCGACCCATTGCGGCGCCCAGACGCACTCCGCCACCTCGGGACCGTCATCGGTCGGCACCAGCACACGGTCGCCGACAGCCGGCGTGAAACCGGCGGGATCGAGGTAGTAGAGGCGGCCGTACCGGTTGAAACTGACCGCGCACAGCATGCCCATGCGATCAACCCTACGACGGCTGGCAAGCCGTACCAAATGCCGGATTTGAACTACCCGCGAGGGTTGTCGCATAGATGCCCCGCAACCGGACTTATCGACCCTCGTTGGCCAGTCCCGTAGACGTCTACGCCTCGAAAGGACCAGCCATGACTCGCGCCCGCTCGGTGGCCGCCAGTGTCGTAGCGCTCGGGTTGGCGGGGGCGGTGATCGGCCCTTCGCCGGCGTTCGCGGTGTCACCTTTCGATGCTTTCGTCCCATCGGCCGCTCCCCCGCCCTGCGAGCGGCCGAAGCACTACGCCGCCCAATCCTCCGCCGAGTTCCTCCGGATCGATCGACTCGATCTCCTTTCCGCCGGCAAGCCGGCAAACCGCCAGGCAACCTCATCCGGTACGGGCGAAGGCGCCTCCTCCGGCAGGGGCGCACCCGGCTCCTCCGGTACGGCCGCACCCGGCTCCTCCGGTACGGGCGCACCCGGCTCCTCCGGTACGGCCGCACCCGGTCTGGAGGGCGGAAAGCCAGACTCGGCTGTCGGTGGGGTCGGGCTCGGTGACGTCCGGACCGTGGTGATCGCGGACGGGCCGGTGAACTCGGCCGGCGCCGCCCGGACCCTCAACGGCAAGGTCACCGGATCCAAGGAGCGGGGCGACATCGCCATCCAGAAGGCGCCTCCGGTCAACCCCAAGGCGGACACCAGGCGTACCGGATCGAAGAAGTTCGGCCCGATGCAGGTCGGCGCCGGCAGTCTGAGCGCCCGGGCGGTCTGGGCCCACGGCATGGCCTGCGGAAAAGCGGTGGGCGACACCTCTTCGGCATCGGCCGGGATCAGCCGGGTCACGATCGCCGGAGGCGGCAGCGCATCACTGGTCCGGATACCGGAGAAGATCACCAGCCGCAGCGGTACGGCCCTGCGGCTCCGTGGCGGCGTCCAGCAGTCGGTCGGTTCCGCAACCATCACCGCTGGACGGATCAGCCTGGCCGACAACGAGGTCCGCCTCCGCCTGCTCCGGGCCCCGGAGTTGCGGGTGAGCATGACCGCGACCGGTCAGAGCCGGGTCGAGTACCAGCCGCCGGTCGTCGAAGTCACCGGCAAGGACGGCAAGAAGACCCGGCTCAGCACTGCGGGTGACCACATTGAGATCACGCTCAGTGATGACACTCGGACCCTGGAGTCGCTGCCGACACGACTCGACCCGATCGGCGACCCGCCACTGCCGAAGGTTTCCGGACTGCCGGCGCTCGGCAGGACGGAAACCACTCCTACGCCGGACGGCAAATCCGGCTCGACGCTACGAATCACCCTCGGCGACGTACGCCAGGCGAGCAAGAACAACGCCGTCGCAGCCCGCGTGACGGCGATCCGGGTGACGTTGACGCGCAATGTGGACAGAGGTCCCGGTCCGGTCGCCGCCGGTCCGTCCAGTGTGGTCGCCGACCTGGGCTTCGGATCGCTTTCGGCTGCCGCAGTAGCCCCGACCGGCAAGATCATCGGCCGGTACTCGTCCCAGAACACGACCGCCAAGGCCAACGCGTCGAGTCAGCGCTCCGGCACGACATCCGGCCGGGGCATCAACTCCGGCTGGGGCGACGCATCCGGCCGGGGCGTCAAATCCGGCACCGGCACTACGCCCGGCCAGGGCACCCCGCCCGGCACCGGCACCACGTCCGGCCAGAACGCCGCATCCGGCACCGGCACCACGTCCCGCCAGAACGCCGCATCCGGCACCGGCACCGCGCCCGGCCAGAACGCCGCGTCCGGCGATGGCAGCGTGTCCGGCAGGGATGGCGTATCGGGGATTTCCGGGCATGACGACACGCTTGGACAGGGTTCGTCGGGTTCCGGCACGGGTCTGCGCACCGCCGCCCTGCCGGTTACCGGCCCCCGAGTGGTCTCCCTCCTGATCGCGGGCGTCGCCATGATCGCCGCCGGAGCCGCAGCCGTGTACCTGACCTCCCGCCGCCGCAAGCGCACATGACCTCGGCGCGAAACCAAGTCACCGTCCCCTGAAGGCCACATTGGACGCAAAACGTGCACCCGGCTGAGGAGCGGGAAGAAAGAAGCCAGGCGGCAGAGGTGGGCGCTCGACCCCCGCGCGCCTCTGCCGCCGCCCGAACCCCCTGGCCCGCCGGCAAAGGCAGCGCCGGGACAGCCGAGCGGGACGGCAGCCCGAGGGCGGACGGCAGACCGAACACGGACGTCAGACCGACAAGGGTGCCTGTAGGTCGGCGGAGCCGGTCAGGAGGTCTTCGGCCTCGTCGTAGGCGTCGGCGACGGTTCGCAGGAGGCGGGCGCCGATCGCCGCGGCCGCGTCTGCCTGGTCGGATGGTGGGTGGTCGCCGGTGGTCAGGACGATCGTCTCGGTGGAGAGCATCGCCTCGGCCAGGACCGCGGCCACACTGGCACGGGTGCGGAGCATCCAGCCGGTGAGCGAGTCGGCCAGGTCGGCGGTTGCCGACATGCGGTGGCCGAGGCTGTCGGGGCCGCCGTTGAGATGTTCGGCGGCGGTGCGGCGGGCCGTCTCGTAGGCTTCGGCGGCCTCACCGGTCCAGTCACTGGCGAGGGGCAGCGCGTCGGCGAGATCAGCGTAGGCGCGAGCGTCGGCACGGAGCTCGGGTGCCGCGTCGAGGATCGCGGTGGGATGCAGGGCGGCCACCGCACGGGCGGCGTCTCCAGGGAGGAGCCGCACCCGGCGCAGCTCACGCCAGACGTCGTGGCCACCGGGCGCGCCGATCTCGGACAGCACCCGGTCGACCCGTTCGAGCAGGGCGCCGGCCACGTTCAGCAGTTCGTCGAGGCGATCCATCAGCGACCTCGCCGAAATCGGGTCATGGGCCGCTCGGGGTGGTGGGCGCCCAGGTCGGGCATCAGAGACCTCGCTGGAAGCGCCGTCGGACCAGCTCGTCGGTTTCGGTGTACGCGCTGGCGCCGGATCGGACGGATCGGGCCATCTCGGTCAGCTTCGACGAGGCGTCAGCGGCCTCCCGGGCACGGGCGGCCAGGGTCGCGGACCAACCGGCGTAGAGGGCACGGCCGATCCGGCCCGGGCGGCCGGCGTCGTCGGCGGCGAAGTCGGCGGCGCCTGGCAGTAGCTCTGGCACCCGACGGTCCATGATGGCCAGCGCCGCGGCGGCATGGTCGATCTGGTCGGCGAGTCGGTCCACTTCAGTGCTCCTCCAGGGCGCGGAACGATCCGAACACCTCACCGTGCAGTTTCTCCCGGGCCCAGCGGGCGGCCTTGGCCGCGCTGGTGACCACGGTACGAATCTCACGGGCGAACTCGGCCGGCTGACGATGTTGCAGTGATCCGTGTACACGAACGTCCACGATGTCTCCCGCGGCGGTCACGACCACCTCGATCGACTGGTCCGGAGAGTGCACCGACACGGTGTGGGTGGCGACCGCCTTGTCGAAATCGGCACGCATGTCTTCGATGTGCCGATATCGCTCGATCGCCTCGTCGATCCACGCCTCGTCGATCTCGCGGGCCATCCATGGCTCCTCACCGCGCGTCATGTCGCCGTCGCGTTCCGGGTTGAGACCGTACCCGCTTCGGTCGCTGTCCCGCTACGGCCGATGTGTCCCCTGTGGATAACTTCCGACAGCACCACAGAGCGTCACGGAACGCCCATACTACAACTACCTTGCGTGATCAACACTAACCGGTGGCGCTTTCTGTCGGAGCCTGGCAATACCATCGTCGGGTGACTCCGCATGACGTCTTCTCCGAGCTGGTGGGTCAGGACGAGCCGGTCGAGACCCTGCGCCGGGCCGCCGCATCCGCCGCCCGGATCGTGGCCGGCGAGCCGGCGGCCGGTGGCGGCATGACCCACGCGTGGATCTTCACCGGCCCACCGGGGTCACGGCGCACCGTCGCCGCCCGGGTGTTCGCCGCGGCGCTCCAGTGTCAGCGTGACGGGGCCGGGTGCGGCGAGTGCCACGGCTGCCACACGACGCTGGCCGGCACCCACGCCGACGTGCAGGTGGTGACGACCGAGGGTCTGACCATCAAGACCGAGGAGACGCGTGGGGTGGTGCTGCGGTCGGCGAGCGCGCCGACCGGTGGCCGCTGGCAGGTGGTGATCATCGAGGCGGCCGACCGGCTGCACGAGCGGGCGAGCAACGCGCTGCTCAAGGCGATCGAGGAGCCGTCACCCCGGACGGTCTTCCTGCTCTGCACGCCGTCGGTGCATCCGGACGACATCCTGGTGACGATCCGGTCCCGGTGTCGGCTGGTGTCGCTGCGGCAGCCACCGTCGGCCGCGGTGGCCGACTTCCTGGTGCGGCGGTTCGATGTCGCGCCGGAGCAGGCGAGCTGGGCGGCGGCGGCCGCACAGGGTGACGTGGAGCGGGCCCGTCAGCTGGCCGCCGACCCGGAGGCACGGGGCCGCCGCGAGGAGGTGCTGTCCGTTCCGCGGCGGCTGACCAGCATCGGCGCCTGCTTCGACGTGGCGGCGAAACTGGAGGCGGCGACGAAGACCGAGGCGGCGGGCGCGGTGGCCGAGCTGGATGTCGCCGAGCGGGCGGCCCTGGAGCGGGCGCTGGGCGCGGGTGGCACCGGGCGGGGCGCGACGGGCGCGATGCGGGGCGCGGCCGGTCAGCTGAAGGAGCTGGAGCGCAATCAGAAGCTGCGGGCCACCCGGGCCCAGCGGGACGCGCTGGACCGGGCTCTCCAGGATCTGATCGGCTTCTACCGGGATGTGCTGGTCACCTCGATGCGGGCGCCGGTGCCGGTGGTGCACGGCGACCTGGCGGCGGTGTCGTCGGCGGCCGCGGAGAAGTGGTCACCGGAGAGCACGCTGCGCCGGCTCGAGGCGGTGCTCACGTGCCGCGAGGCGATCGACAAGAACGTGAAGCCCCAGGTCGCCCTGGAGGCGATGATGGTCACCCTCTGGCGGGGCTGAGCGGGCGCCGCGGCCGCGCCGGCGGACGGGCCGGCGCGACCACGACGCGGTCAGCGGGCCAGCTGGAAGGTGTGGAAGAGCGCCTCACGAGCGGGTTTCGGCTGGAAAGCCTCGGTGTACGGGGTGGCCGCCCCCTGACCGTCGAACCATCCGGGCACCCACGAGTACTTGTCGGTGAATCCCCAGACCGTGTAGGACACGCAGTGCCGCGCGAGCAGGCACGCTTGCAGGAGAGTGCTGAACCCGTACGCCTGAGCCTGCTCCTTGGTTGCATCGACGGGCAGGATCATGCGCACGTCGACCTCGGTGAACGCGGTCTGCACCCCGAGTGCGTCGAAGCGCCGCACGTTGTCGAAGACGCTGCCCGGGAAGCCGTACTGCACGCCGAGGTGGCCCTGCATGCCGTACCCGTGGATCGGCACGCCCTGTGACCGCAGCTGCTTGGTGAGCGCGTAGTAGGCGTCGCTCTTCGCGTTGACGCCCTCGTTGTTGTAGTCGTTGAGGTACAGCTTGGCCTTGGGGTCGGCCTCGTGCGCCCAGCGGAACGCGTCGGCGATGTAGCCGGGCCCGAGGTTGCGCAGCCAGATCGTGTCACGCAGGGTGCCGTCGTCGTTGAAGACCTCGTTCACCACGTCCCACTGGTAGACCTTGCCCCTGAAGTGGCGGACCTGGGTCTTGATGTGGTCGCGCAGGATCTGGCGGAGTTGCTCCGGGGTGAAGGCGGCCTCGGTGAGCCAGGACGGGTTCTGGTTGTGCCAGACCAGGGTGTGTCCGCGGACGACCTGCCCGTTGGCCTTGGCGAAGTCGACGAGGCGGTCGGCGGGGGCCCAGTTGTACTGCCCCTGCTGGGGCTCGATCGATTCCCACTTCATCACGTTCTCGGCGGTCACCGAGTCGAACTGGGCGGCCACGAGCGCCCGGTATTCGGCGTCGTCGGCCAGGGCGGTCATGTCGACGGCGGTGCCGATTCGTACACCGCTGCCGCGGGCGGCGGCGCGCAGGGTGTCGTTGTCCGAGCCGGCGACGGCCGGTGCGGCGCTGCTCACGGCGGTGGCCAGCGCCAGCGCCACGACAGCCAGGACGTTACGTCGGGTAGCCATCCAACCCTCCCGAAAGTTTCGGAGTTGTTTCGGTGTCAGGGCGCAACGCTAGGCACACACACCGACGTCGGTCAATGGTTGACTGCGGAAGAACGTCGATTTACGTTACGGGCACTCGACCGCCCGGTTTCCGAAAGTTCCGGAGTGAAGAAAAGTTCCGGAGTGAAGAAAAGTTTCGGAGTGAAGATGTCGACTCGACGCGAGATTCTGGCCCTGGCATCCGGTGCGGCGATCACCGCCGCCGCCTTTCCCGAACCGGCCGCCGCGAACGGCCGTGACGACGGCTGGACCGCGACGTGGGCGGCCGCGCCGACCACGATCCCACCCGGCCCGCCGCTGGAACTGGCCGGCCAGACGGTTCGCCAGGTGGTGCACACCAGCGTCGGCGGCGAGCAGCTCCGGATCCGCCTGACCAACGAGTTCGGCGCCACTGCGCTGCACGTCGGTGAGGTGCACGTGGCGATCCGGGCCGGCCGTGGGGCGAGCACCGACGCGAAGCCCGGAACCGATCGGCGGGTCACCTTCGGCGGGCACCGGTCGGCCACCGTCCCGGCCGGGGCGCCCCTGGTCAGCGATCCGGTCGGGCTGGCCGTGCCGCCCGGCGCCGACCTGGTGATCAGTATCTGGCTGCCGGACCGCACCCCGGTCACCACGCTGGCCGCCTTCGCCTTCCAGGAGAACGCGATCGCTGCCGGCAACGTCACCGGCGCCGCCCGGATCACCCCGACCAGCACGATCACGCAGTACCTGTTCCTGTCCGGGGTCAGCGTGAGCGGCGAGGTGAGCGAGGGCGCCGTCGTCACGCTCGGCGACTCGATCACCAACGGGGCCAACACCGAGACGAGCGCGAACCACCGCTGGCCGGATCTGCTGGCCGCCCGGTTCCGGACCGCCCGGATCAACCTGGGCGTGGCCAACGTCGGTGTCTCCGGCAACCGGCTGCTGCACGACCCGAACCCGCCGGCCGGCGAGCCCGCCGAGACGTTCGCGGCGTACTTCGCGCAGAGCGCCCTGCGCCGCTTCGACCGGGACGTGGTGGCCCAGCCCGGCGCCACGCATCTGGTGGTGCTGCTCGGGGTGAACGATCTCGGTCATCCCGGAACCGTCGCCCCGCTGAGCGAGGTGGTCACGGCCGATGACCTGATCGCCGGGCACCGGCAGTTGATCGCGCGGGCCCGGCAGGCCGGCCTGCGCACGCACGGTGCCACGATCCTGCCGTTCAAGGGCGACACCCTGGGCTTCTACACCCCGGAGAACGAGCGGAAGCGGTCCGCCCTGAACCGCTGGATCCGGACCTCGGGCGAGTACGACGAAGTGATCGATTTCGACGCCGCGGTCCGGGACACCGCCGACCCGCTGCGCCTGGCCGCCGCCTACGACAGCGGCGACCATCTGCACCCCAACGACGCCGGGATGGCCGCGATGGCCGCAGCGGTACGCCTACGCGGGTTCCAGCACCCCTGACAGCCGCTCCTGAACCGCCTCGGCGATCTCGTCGACCGGCCGGGCGGCGTCGAGCACCAGGTAGCGCTTGGGGTCGGAGGCGGCCAGGTCGAGGAACGCGTACCGGACCCGCTCGTGGAAGGCCCGGGACTCGCTCTCCAGCCGGTCGGCGCCCTCGCCCCGGGAGTCCACCCGGGTCAGCCCGACGCCCGGGTCCACGTCGAGCAGGACGACCAGGTCGGGCTTGAGACCGCCGGTCGCCCACGCGGACAGCCAGGAGACCTCCTGGACCGGCAGGGTCCGCCCGGCGCCCTGGTAGGCCAGCGAGGAGTCGACATACCTGTCGCTGATCACCACGGCGCCCCGGGCCAGGGCCGGCCGCACCACCGTGGCGACGTGGTGCGCCCGGTCGGCGGCGTAGAGCAGCGCCTCGGCCCGCGCGGACGGGGCCTCGGTCTTGTCCCGGTCGAGCACCAGGCCCCGGATCCGGGCGCCGATGTCGGTGGCACCCGGCTCGCGGGTGACGACCACGTCGCGGCCCTCCGCCTTGAGCGCCTCGGCGAGCCGGGTGACCTGGGTCGACTTGCCGGCGCCCTCACCGCCCTCGAAGACCACGAAGACGCCGGAGCGGGCGAACTCCTCGGGCGGGGAGAGCGGGCGCCCGCGCAGTGAGCCGATCAGGTCGGCCAGCACCGGCACACCCGGTTTGTCGTCCATCTGGCGGAACGAGCCGATGCCCACCCAGATGCCGATGGCCCCGGCCACCAACAGCAGCACCCGGGTGGAGGAGATGTCGATGTGGAAGGCGCCGAACTCGATGCGGCGCGAGCTGCCCAGACCGACCAGGATGCCGGCGAGCGTGATGGCGAGCAGCAGCACGGTCCGGACGCCGATCTGCACGACCGCGAAGACCCGGCCGCGGATGGCGTCGTCGATCTCGCCGTAGAGCATCGTCGTGCCGGCCAGGAAGGCCATGCCCGCGCCGGCGCCGACCATCAGCGCACCGAACAGGGCGATGGACAGGTGGAAGGCGAGGCCGAGGAACATCACCGAGCCGCTGGCCAGCACGATGCTCATGCCGAACCAGCGCCGCCGGGACAGGTCCTTGACGATCATCGGGCCGAGGCCGATGCCGAGCGCGAGGCCCAGGAAGATGAAGCCGAAGAGCAGCGAGAAGGCGGCCTCGCCGGCGCCCAGGGAGTAGGCGAAGGTACGGGCCGCGCCGATCACCACGCCGCCGGCCGCGAACGCGCCGAAGATGCCCAGCACCAGGCCCCGGACCAGCGGGGTGGTGCCGATGAACTTCCACCCCTCCAGGAACTGGCGGGTCATGCTCTGCTCGGCGGCCTTCTCCCGCTCGGGGCTCTTGCCACCGATCTCCCGGATGCCGAAGAAGACCACTATCGCGGTGGCGAGCCGGGAGAAGGCGTTGATGTAGAGGGCGATCGACACCGGCTGGGCCCAGTCCGGCAGGGAGGCCCCGGTCTGCTGGAGACCGGCGGAGAGCGCGGCGAGCGACAGCGCTGCGAGGATCGGCGTGATCCCGTACGTCGTGATCAGGGTCAGCTGGTTGGAGACCTCGATCTGGGATTTGGGGATCAGGTTGGGGACCGCGGCCTCCTTGGCCGGGATCCAGATCAGGGTGATCGTCTCGCCGATCAGGGTGGCGAAGGTCGCCCAGGCCGCGGTCTGGGTCGGGGTGGCGCCGAACACCGGGGCGAGCGGGATCGAGCCGTAGATGACGAACCGCAGCAGGTCGACCGTGACCATGGTGTAACGGCGGTCGAACCGGTCGGCGAAGACGCCCGCGATGGGGCCGAGAAGCAGGGCCGGAAGCAGCCGTACGGCAATGGTGCCACCGAAGGCCGCGCCCTGGGCCGCCGTGTTCTCGAACTGGGCGGAGGCGAACAGGGCGGTGGCGAGCAGGCCGATCCAGTCGCCGAAGGAGGCGGCCGCCAGCACCAGCCACAGCCGGCGGAAACCGCGCAGGCGCAGAACCGAGCGCAGGGCGGCCACACCGCTGAGGTCGGCGGGCCCCGGGTCCTGCTGCGTGTCCGTGTTGATGGCCCTACCTCCCGTGGTCAGTGCTCGGAGCACTGTAACCGGCCACTACCAAGGGTTGGGGGCAACCACGATCGGGTGGAGCAGAGATGAATGTCTTTCGCGTTACCCAGGTCACGGGATACCGTGCTCGCGTGCTCACTGACCGCGTCAACCTGCGCCAGCGACTCGACAAGGCCACCGGCCACCTGGAGACGCCGGTCGCCGTGGTGGATCTGGCAGCCTTCGACGACAACGCGGAGCGCCTGACCGCGCGCGCGGGCGGCAAACCGATCCGGGTGGCGAGCAAATCGGTGCGCTGCCGGACCCTGCTGGAACGGGTCCTGGCCCGCCCCGGCTGGCACGGCGTGATGGCCTTCACCCTGCCCGAGGCGATCTGGCTGGTCCGCTCCGGCGTGACGGACGACGTGCTGGTGGCTTACCCCACCGTCGATCGCGCCGGGCTCCGGGAGCTGACCACACACCCGGAACTGGCCGCCGCGATCACTCTCATGGTGGACCATCCGTCACATCTGGACGTGGTGGATCAGGAGACCGCTCCGGGCGTTCGTCCGGCCGTACGCCTATGTATCGATCTTGATGCTTCCTGGCGGCCCGCCGGGCCGTTGCACATCGGGGTCCGCCGGTCGCCTGTTCATTCGGCCGCGCAAGCGGGCGCCCTGGCCCGCAGGATCGCCGAGCGCGAGGGCTTCCGGCTGGTCGGAGTGATGTGTTACGAGGCGCACATCGCCGGTGTCGGTGACGACCCGCCCGGTCAGGCGCTGCGCGGCCGGGCCATCCGCCTGATGCAGAGCCGGGCCTTCCCCGAGCTGCGGGCCCGGCGCGCCGCGGCGGTCCGCGCCGTCGGCGAACACGCCGACCTGGAATTCGTGAACGGTGGCGGCACCGGCAGTGTCTCCGCCACCAGCGCCGACCCGGCCGTCACCGAGGTGACCGCGGGATCCGGCCTCTACGGCCCCACCCTCTTCGACTCCTACCGCAGCTGGCGGCCCACCCCGGCGGCCTACTTCGCGCTGTCGGTGGTGCGCCGCCCGGCCCCGCGGATCGCCACCGTGCTGGGCGGCGGCTGGATCGCCTCCGGCACACCCGAGGCGTCCCGCCTGCCCGTCCCGTGGCTGCCCGAGGGACTGAGGTTCAAGGCCGACGAGGGCGCCGGCGAGGTGCAGACCCCGCTGCTGGGCGCCGCCGCCGAAGACCTGCGACCCGGCGATCGGGTGTGGTTCCGGCATGCCAAGGCCGGCGAGCTCTGTGAGCACGTCAACGAGCTGCAGCTGGTCGACGGTGAGACGAGCGCGCCGGCCCTCACGTACCGAGGAGAAGGCCGTGCCTTCCTGGGGTGATCGGGCCTCAGGCCGACACGTGGCGGTGCAGATACTCTCTTATCAGCGCTTTCGCCTCGGTGAGCACCGAGTCGTCACCCCCGGTGTCACGGCGGAACGCCAGCTTGATCAGCGCGTCCGCCGCCTCGACCGAGATCTGCAGCGCGAACCGCAGACGGCCCCGGTCGGCCAGCTTGAACTGCTCGATCAGCAGCTCGGCCAGGCGCTCGGCGATGACCGCGTTGTTGTCGCGGTCGGAATCCAGCAGATGCAGATCGACGACGTCGCCGAAATGCAGCGTCCGGAACCCGGGCACACTGCGGTGCATGTGGATGTACGCGTCGATCGCCGCATCGACCGCGTCCCACCAATGGGTGAAGGTCTCGCTGGCGAAACGATCGGACAAGCTCTGGAGATAGGCGTCCATGTTGCGCAGCGCAAGCGCCTGGACGATGGCTCGCTTGTCCGGGAAGAACTGGTAGACCGAGCCGATGGCGACCTCGGCGCGCTCGGCGAGCAGCGTCGTGGTCAAGCCCTCATAACCGACCTCGTCCACCAGCTCAGCGCATGCGTCGAGCATGCGCTGCACCCGGGCAACGCTTCTGCCCTGCACCGGAACCCGCCTCAGCGGTCCGGTGCTGACGGTTGGTGTCGACACGCGTCGCCACTCCCTCTCAGCAGTATTAAGAAGAACGTTACTCGGATCAACGAGCGAGGCGCATCGACGGGACGCCGGGTGACGGTGTCCGCTCGGACGGAGGACAAAGGCCGGAATGACTACACCCGTTAACGCCCGCCGGTGGACCAACTGGGGCCGCAATCAGGAGTCGATCGCCGAGGTGCTCACCCCCGGCACCATCGACGAGGTCGCCACCCAAGTGAAGCAGGCCGCAGAAAGTGGCCGGCGGATCAAGGTCGTCGGCAGCGGGCACTCCTTCACCTCCATCGCGGTCGCCGATGACCAGCGGATGTTCGTGCACCGGATGGCCGGGCTGGTCTCCGTCGACGGCGAGCTGGTCACCGTCCAGGGCGGGATGACCCTGTCCGCACTGAACGCGATCCTGGCCGGGCACGGGCTGGCCATGCCCAATCTCGGTGACATCGATGCACAGACCATCGCCGGGGCGATCTCCACCGGCACGCACGGCACCGGCATCGCGTACTCCACGATCGCCTCCTGCGTCGAAGCGGTGACGATGGTGACCGCGGCCGGCGGGGTCGAGCGGTACACCCCCGCCTCGCCCGAGTTCCCGGCCGTCCGGGTCGGGCTCGGCGCGCTCGGCGTGATCGCCGAGGTGACCCTGCGCTGCGTGCCGGCGTTCACCCTGCTCGCCGACGAGCGGCCGATGCTGCTCCCGGACGTGCTGGCCGGGCTCGACGAGTGGATCCCGGAGAACGACCACGTCGAGTTCTTCTGGTACCCGTACACCGATCGCGCGCAGCTCAAACGGAACCGGAAGGTGACCGAGAACGATCAGCCGCTGGGGCGGTTCCGCGGCTGGTTCGACGACGACTTCCTCTCCAACACCGTCTGGCAGGGCGTCTGCGGGCTGGGGCGGCGCGTGCCGGCGACGGTTCCGGCGTTCAACGCGATCTCGGCCCGCGCGCTCAGCGCGCGGACCTACACCGGCCGGTCCGATGAGGTCTTCTGCTCACCGCGCAAGGTCAAATTCACCGAGATGGAGTACGAGGTACCGCGCGCCGCTCTACCCGAGGTTCTGGACGAGCTCGAGAAGATCTTCGCCAGGCTCCCGTTCAAGGTGCAGTTCCCGGTCGAGGTGCGGTTCACCGGGCCGGACGACATCTGGCTGTCGCACGGGTACGGCCGGGAGTCCGCCTACATCGCCGTGCACCAGTACCGGGGCGCTCCCTACGAGCCGTACTTCCAGGCCCTCGAGGAGGTCTGCACGGCACTGGGCGGGCGTCCCCACTGGGGCAAGCTGCACTACCGGGATGCCGAGTCGCTGCGGGCGGCGTACCCCCGTTTCGACGACTTCCTGGCCGTGCGGGACCGCCTGGACCCGAACCGGGTCTTCACCAACGACTACCTGAAGCGGGTTCTCGGGAGCTGAGCGGACTCAGCTCCCGAGCACGATCACTCGGCGGCGGTCGCCGCCTTACGCGGGGCCGCCTTCTTGGCCGGGGCGGCCTTCTTGGCCGCGGCCGTCTTCTTCGCCGGGGCGGCCCGCTTGGCCGGTGCCTTCTTGGCCGGGGTCGCCTCGCCGTCGGCCTTCGGGGCGGCCTTCTTGGCCGGCGCCCTCTTCGCGGCGGTCTTCTTCACCACCGGCCCCTTGGCACGCTTGTCGGCGATCATCTGGGACGCCTCGGCCAGCGTGATCTCCTCCGGCTTCTGGTCGCGCCGCAGCGTCGCGTTGAACTCCCCGTCGGTGACGTAGGCCCCGAACCGGCCCTCCTTGATCACCAGCGGCTTCTCGCTGACCGGGTCGGGACCGAGCTCACGCAGCGGCGGCTTCGCCGTCCGGGCCTGGCGGGTCTTCGGCTGCGCCAGCAGGGCCAGCGCCTCCTCCAGGGTGATCGTGAGCAGCTGGTCCTCGCTGCCGAGCGAACGCGAGTCCTTCTCCCGGGAGATGTACGGCCCGAACTTGCCGTTACGGGCCACGATCTCGTTGCCCTCGGTGTCCTTGCCGACGATCCGGGGCAGCTTCAGCAGGTCGAGCGCCTGCTCCAGGGTGAGGGTCTGCGGCGACTGGCTCTTGAACAGCGACGACTTGCGCTCGCCGGCCGACACGTACGGCCCGAAGCGGCCCGACTTGACGGTGACCTCGTCACCCGTGGCGGGGTCGTCGCCGAGCACCCGGTCGCCGTTGCCGGCCAGGAACAGCTCCTCGACCCGCTCCGGGGTCAGCTCGTCGGGCGCCACCCCGTCCGGGAGCGACGCCTTGTCCTCGGGCGCGTCCTCGCCGCCGTCGACGGCCTTGCGCTGCAGGTACGGCCCGAACTTGCCGACCCGGACGACGACCCGGCGGTTCTCCCCGTCGACGAAGAGCGGGATCGAGTTGACCTCGCGGGCGTCGATCGCGCTGAGGTTCTCGGTGACCATCTTCTTCAGGCCGCCGGCCTTGGCGATGTCGTCGTCCGCCCCGGCCTCCTGGCTGCCGAAGTAGAAGGACGACAGGAAGGCGAGCTGGGTGCCGTCACCGGCCGCGATGTCGTCGAGCTGGCCCTCCATCGCCGCGGTGAAGTTGTAGTCCACCAGCCGCGGATAGTGGCCCTCGAGCAGGCCGATCACCGCGAACGCCAGGAACGACGGGATCATCGCCTGGCCACGCTTCTCCACGTAGCCGCGGTCCTGAATGGTCTGCATGATCGACGAGTACGTGGAGGGGCGGCCGATGCCGAGCTCCTCCAGCGCCTTCACCAGCGACGCCTCGGTGTACCGCGCCGGGGGCGTGGTGTTGTGGCCTGTCGCGTTCAGCTGGTCGGCGGTCAGCGGCTGGTCCTTCACCAGGTTCGGCAGGCGGCGCTCGGCGTCGTCGGACTCGGCGTTCTCGTCGTCCGAGGACTCCACATAGGCCCGCAGGAAGCCCGGGTCGGTGATCGTCTTGCCGGAGGCGGCGAAGTCGGCCTCCTCACCGCCCGCGGTGGTCGCCCGGATCCGGACGCTGATCGAGTTACCGACCGCGTCGGTCATCTGCGAGGCGATCGTGCGGCGCCAGATCAGCTCGTAGAGCCGGAACTCGTCGCTGCTCAGCTCGTTCGCCACCTCGCCCGGGGTACGGAAGTTGTCCCCGGCCGGGCGGATCGCCTCGTGTGCCTCCTGGGCGCCCTTGGCCTTGGTGGTGTACTTGCGCGGCTGCGGCGGCACGTTGCTCGGGCCGTACAGCTCGGCGATCTGCCGGCGGGCGGCGGCCACCGCGGTCTCGGAGAGGTTCACCGAGTCCGTACGCATGTAGGTGATGTAGCCCTTCTCGTACAGGCTCTGCGCGGTGCGCATCGTCTGCTGCGAGGAGTACCGCATCTTGCGGGCCGCCTCCTGCTGGAGCGTGGAGGTGATGAACGGCGCGTACGGCCGACGGCGGTACGGCTTCTCCTCGACCCGGGTGACCTGGAACGGGCGGCCCTCCAGACGGGCGGCCAGCCCACGGGCGCCGTCACCGTCCAGCTGCACCGCGGTGGAACCAGGCTTGAGCTGCCCGGTGGTGGGCTCGAAGTCCTTGCCGGTGGCGATCCGGTCACCGTTCAGCGCGATCAGCGTGGCGTTGAACGCGCGCGGGCCCTCCACCTGCCCCTGGACGGCCAGGTGAGCCAGGATGTCCCAGTACTCGGCGGAGCGGAACGCCATCCGCTGGCGCTCACGCTCGACGACGATGCGGGTGGCGACGGACTGCACGCGGCCCGCGGACAGGCCACGCATGACCTTCTTCCACAGGACCGGGCTGACCTCGTAGCCGTACAGCCGGTCCAGGATGCGGCGCGCCTCCTGGGCGTCCACCAGGGACCTGTCGATGTCACGGGGGTTGGCCACCGCGGCCTGGATGGCCGGCTTGGTGATCTCGTGGAAGACCATCCGCTTGAACGGGACCTTGGGCTTGATCGTCTCGATCAGGTGCCAGGCGATGGCCTCGCCCTCGCGGTCCTCATCGGTGGCGAGGAAGATCTCGTCGACCTCCTTGGCCAGCCGCTTCAGCTTCGCCACCTGCTGTTTGCGGCTCTCGGAGATCACATAGAGGGCGTGGAAGCCGTTGTCGACGTCGACGCCGAGCCGTGCCCACGGCTGGCCCTTGAACTCCTCAGGGACCTCGTCGGCGTTGCGCGGCAGATCGCGGATATGGCCGACGGAGGCCTCGACCAGATAGTCGGGGCCCAGGTAACCGGCGATCGTCTTGGCCTTCGACGGGGACTCGACGATGACCAGACGGGTCGTCCTGGTGTCACTCGGCACGGCACTCCTTATTTCAGCCCTCAGCACTCCCCTGCCCCGCCCGGCGGAGCACAGACGTTCAACGTAACGCGCCGGACAAGACTGCATTCCCGGGGAACCCCGCAGTCGGATGGTAACGGTCCGGCCACCGCATGCGTCTGACCGCGACACCGTACACCGGGAAGACACTGTTATGTCGGACACAATCCCGGAAGATCACGCGACCTGGCCGCCCGGCCAGAATTCCTCCGGGGCTGCTGAGGGGCGTTCACCCACCAGTTCGGCGAGCCGGCGCAGACGCCGGGCACCTGATATGAGGTATCGCCGTCCGTCTTCCGACACCCGACCGGCCAGACCGGCCCGGACCAGCGCGGCCTCCACCGCGTGACGGTCCTTGGCCGGGTCCAGGCCGAGCACCCATCCGCCGGGGCGCGGGCCGCCGGCGGCGGCCACCCACAGCCGCAACCGCGGACCGGAGAGGAAGAGCTGCGCGGATGCGTCCGGCCAGGCGCGGGCAAGAGCGTTCAACCTCCGGGAGTACGCGGTACGCACCTCGAAGACCGGGCCGGGCAGCTCCTCGTCCCCCTCAGTGGGGTCGTCCACGATCTGGTCGCCGTCTGTCTCCTCGTCGACCGGGTCGTCCCCGGCCGGCGCTGTGAGGTCCGGCTCATCCTCCGTCGACTGGTGTTCCGGCGTGACGATCGCCTCTTTGTGATCTGCGAGGTCGATGACTCGTACTTCCTCGATCGGCTCCCACGTGGCCGCAAGGCCTCGGGCGACCAGCTCGCCGACCAGGACATGCACCCGCCAGGCGGCATCCACCCGGACCGAGACGCGGGCCGTGCCCCCCATCCGGCCGAGCTGGCCGGGCCCGGCCAGCAGGCCGGCCAGATCGGCGGGTGAGGGCTCGGTCGTCTCGGCGCCGAACATCGACAGCTGGCGACCACCGGGCGGACCGGGCACGCCGCGCTGGACGGCCCTCTTCACCACCGGCACCGGTGGGGGAAGGACCTCGCGCGGGATCAGCGGCCAGCCGGTCTCGGTCATCGTGTCACTGGCATTCGGGCAGGGAGTCGAAGGCCTGTCTGAGCTCGACCGACTCCAGCTTCGTGGTGTCCAGGCTGCTGGCCTCGTAGTCGGTGGTGAGCTTGGCGACCACCTTGCCCACCTCGTCGTAGAACGCCTGCGGCGGGGCGGTGGCGAGACCCTCGATGCCGGTGCGCGCGTGGCCGTAGGCATCCCGGATACCGGCCAGCGAGGACAGGAAACCGTCGGCGATGGCCTGCCCGTTCGTCACATCGGGGACACCCGCCTCCTGCACGCCCTCCCGCGCCTTCTCGCTCGCCGTCGCGGCGCCGTCGAAGAGGCGGGCCAGATTCTCCTTCGCCTCGGGCGGCGTGGTCTTGGTCGTCATCGTCTGCTGGGTGCGGCTGGTCAGGGTGTCGATCTCGCTGCGCCACGGGCTCAGCGTGGTGCACACCAGCGCGGCCCAGGCGTGCGCGCCGGGCTGGCCGGAACAGGCGGCCAGCGGTGCGGCGAGCACCAGGACGAGAGCAAGGGAGATCGGTCGGACCGCGCGCATGGAAGCAGGGTACGACTCCGGTAGGACACTCCACACACCTCGATCGTCGTGAAAAGGAAAGGCACCCGGTCGACCCGGGTGCCTTTCCCTCGTTTGTCTACCTCAGACGTTGTCCTTGACCCGGGACGCCTCGGTGGTGCGGGCGTCCTGGACCGCACGGGCGGTGTCGGCGGCGCCGGCGGCCGAAGCCGTTGCGCTGTCGTCACCGATCGCGATCGGCTTGCGCTTGCTCCAGACCACGGCCGCGGTGACCACCGCGACCGCCACGAGCGCCACACCGACCCGCAGCGGGGTGTTGGCGTCGGCGCCGTAGCTCCAGGCCACCACGGCCGGGGCGATCAGCAGCGAGACCAGGTTCATCACCTTGAGCAGCGGGTTGATGGCCGGGCCGGCGGTGTCCTTGAACGGGTCGCCGACGGTGTCGCCGATGACCGTGGCGGAGTGCGCCTCGGAACCCTTGCCGCCGTGCGCCCCGTCCTCGACCAGCTTCTTCGCGTTGTCCCACGCGCCACCCGAGTTGGACAGGAAGACCGCCATCAGCGTGCCGGTGCCGATCGCGCCGGCCAGGTACGCCGCGAGCGCGCCCGGGCCCAGGCCGAAGCCCACCGCGATCGGGGCCATGACCGCCAGCAGACCGGGGGTGAGCAGCTCACGCTGCGCGTCCCGGGTGCAGATGTCGACGACCCGGCCGTACTCCGGACGCTGGGTGCCGTCCATGATCCCGGGGAACTCCCGGAACTGCCGGCGGACCTCCATCACGACCGCCCCGGCCGACCGGGAGACCGCGTTGATCGCCAGGCCGGAGAAGAGGAACACCACCGCCGCGCCGATCAGCAGGCCGACCAGGCTGCGCGGGTTGGAGATGTTCAGCTGGGCCAGGATCTCGTTGCCGACGTTCGTCACGCCGGCCTCGGTCAGCGCGCTGGCCAGGCTGTTGGTGTACGACCCGAACAGCGCCGTGGCGGCCAGCACGGCGGTCGCGATCGCGATGCCCTTGGTGATCGCCTTGGTGGTGTTGCCGACCGCGTCCAGCTCGGTGAGGATCTGCGCGCCACGCTCGTCGATGTCACCGGACATCTCGGCGATGCCCTGCGCGTTGTCCGAGATCGGGCCGAACGTGTCCATCGCCACGATGACACCGACCGTGGTGAGCAGGCCGGTGCCGGCCAGCGCGACCGCGAACAGCGACAGGGTGAGCGACGACCCGCCGAGCAGGAAGGCGCCGAAGACGCCGGCGCCGAGCAGCAGCGCCGAGTAGACCGCCGACTCCAGGCCGACACTGATGCCGGCCAGGATGACGGTGGCCGCGCCGGTCTGCGACGACTGGCCGATGTCCCGCACCGGACGACGGTTCGTCTCGGTGAAGTAGCCGGTCAGCGCCTGGATGGCGGCGGCCAGCACGATACCGATCACGACCGCGCCGACCGCGACGAGCTGCGGGTTCTGCCCACTGTTGAGGATGTCGGCGGCGATACCCGCGTCACCGAATCCGGCGAAGCTGTCCGGCAGGTAGAGGAAGCTGACCACGGCCACCGCGATCGCGGAGAGCGCGGCCGAGATGTAGAACGCCCGGTTGATCGCGGTGAGACCGTTGCGGTCGCTGGCCCGGAGCCTGGTGATGAAGACACCGATGATGGCGATCAGCACACCGATCGTGGAGACGATCAGCGGGAAGATCAGACCGTCCTGGCCGAACGCGGCCGAACCCAGGATCAGCGCCGCGACCAGGGTGACGGCGTAGGACTCGAACAGGTCGGCGGCCATGCCGGCACAGTCACCGACGTTGTCGCCCACGTTGTCGGCGATGGTCGCCGCGTTGCGCGGGTCGTCCTCCGGGATGCCCTGCTCGACCTTGCCGACCAGGTCCGCGCCGACGTCCGCGGCCTTGGTGAAGATGCCGCCGCCGACCCGCATGAACATGGCCAGCAGCGCCGCGCCGAAACCGAATCCCTCCAGGACGGTCGGCGCGTCCCCACGGAAGATCAGCACGACCAGCGCGCCGCCGAACAGGCCGAGGCCGACGGTGAGGAAGCCGACCACACCACCGGTGCGGAAGGCGATGCCCATCGCCGTCTCCCGGCCGCCCTTCTCCCCGGCCGCGGCTGCGACCCGCAGGTTGGCCCGGGTGGCCAGCGCCATGCCGGCGCCGCCGATGAACGAGCTGAACACCGCGCCGACGATGAAGAACAGCGAGCGGCCGATCTTGACCCAGGTCTCGTTGTCGGTTTCGTGCACCGGTAGGAGGAACAGCAGGACGACCGCGATGACGACGAAGATGCCGAGCGTCTTGAACTGCCGGAACAGGTACGCCGAGGCGCCTTCCTGTACGGCGCCCGCGATCTCCTGCATCTTCGGTGTGCCGCGGGCGGTACGCAGCACGGATTGGACGAACGCGGCGGCGAAACCGAGCGCCACTAGGGCGAACACCAGCGCGACGACGACGAATGTGACGTTTGACCCGCTCAGGGACACCCCGCCACCCTCGGCGGCGAGTATCGAGCTCCCGGACATCAATGTCCTCCTGTACACCGATGGCGTCCGGGGGCGGACGAGACCTCCCGGGCGCATTCCCCGAGGGACTGGGGAACGACCGACCAGACCTGCGGACGCGAGGCCGGTAAGTAGCTGACAACTCGCGTACTGTATAGGGCTTACGTGGTGGTCGTCACATGTCGCACCAGCCGTGTCGCGGCGATGAACGCCACTGTGTTAGTCCGGAGTCGATCTCGGGTACACGGGTAGCCGCCAGTGTCGGGATTCTCGCCTGACTTAGCTGGTCATTTCAGGAAATATCGCCCATGGTGGGCGCGGCGCTATGCCGTACACCCTGCGTCGTTGATCTTTTTTGGCTCGGCCGCGTCAGCGGCGGGCGACCGGCCAGACCATCCGGACCTCGGTGCCCGGGCCGTCATCCACCGGCCGCACCTGGAGGTCGTCGACGAAGCCGGCGAGCAGCGCGAAGCCGACGCCGGTGGTGAGCGCGTCATCGGTCAGCGACTCGTCGGCCAGCTCGTCCGGAGGCAGTTTCGCCAGGCCCACGCTCGCCTCGATCGGCGCGTGGTCGATCACGCGGACGGTGTACGAGTCCGAGTCGGACATCTCGACGGTGACGAGATCGGTCAGCCCATACTGCCGGTGCAGGGTGACCGCCCGGGTGCAGGCCTCACCGATGGCGAGCCGGACCTCGTCGAGCAGCTCCTCCGCAACCCCGGCGCGGCGCGCGACGGCGACGCCGACGAGCCTGGCGGTGCGCACGTGCACCGGGGCCGGTGAGAAGGAGAGCCGAACGGTAGCCATCACGAAGCGGGACCGCTGCCGTCGCGCTCCGTCGCCGCATCGACCGTCGGGAAGATCGGGAAGACCTGATCCAGCGCGGTGATCCGGAAGATCTTGAGAAGTGGCTCCTTGGCGCAGACCAGGCCGAAGGTGCCGTGTGCGGTACGCAGCCGCTTGAGGGCGCCGACCAGCACGCCGAGCCCGGTGGAGTCGAGGAAGTCGACCCGCTCCAGATCGACGACGACATCACGCGCACCCGCGTCCACCAGCTCGATGAGGCGCTCACGCAGCCGGGGGGCGGTGTAAACGTCGACCTCACCGCCGACCTCGAGCACGGTGTGCCCGGCGACGGTCCGTGTCGTGAGTGACAGCTCCATCGGTCCTCCTCCCTGATCTCTCCCCCCGCGAAATCTAACCACCGACGGGAAGGGGGCGACGCGTGGCACCCACCGTCCTACCCGTTTGAGGTTCGGGGCATACCGGTGTCACAGTGCAATGCGTGACCTCAACCGCTTTCGGTCCTGCTGAGCTGCTGCACCGGCTGCGGGCTCGCGGCAGCGGGACGGCAGTGTCCCCGGTCACACACATCGAGCGAGTGCCCGCCCGCGAGGGCCGTACGGCGCCGTGGCCGGCCTGGACCGGACCCGCCGTGCGGGACGCCTTCGTCGCGCAGGGGATCAGCGTCCCGTGGGAGCATCAGGCGGCCGCGGCCACCCTCGCCTGGGAGGGCACGCACGTCGTGCTGGCCACCGGCACCGCGTCGGGCAAGTCCCTCGCGTACCAGCTGCCGGCGCTGAACGCGCTCGCCACGGACCCTAGAGCGACAGTGCTCTATCTGTCACCCACCAAGGCACTCGCCGCCGACCAGCTCCGCGGCGTGACCCGGCTCGGTCTGGACGGGGTGCGGCCGGCCACGTACGACGGTGACACCCCACGCGAGGAGCGGGAGTGGATCCGGCAGCACGCCCGGTTCGTGCTGACCAATCCGGACATGCTGCACCACAGCATCCTGCCCGGCCACGGGCGCTGGGGAGTGTTCCTGCGCAGGCTGCGGTATGTGGTGATCGACGAGTGCCACACCTATCGCGGCGTGTTCGGCTCGCATGTGGCGCACGTGTTGCGACGGCTGCGGCGGGCCACCGCGCGGTACGGAGCGTCGCCGACGTTCATCCTCGCGTCGGCGACATCCGGCGATCCGGGCGGCTCGGCGGCCCGGCTGACCGGCCTTCCGGTGACAGAGATCACTTCTGATGCGTCCCCCCGAGGGGCCGTCACCTTCGCCCTCTGGGAGCCCCCGCTTCTCGAGCCCTTCGCCGAGGACGCCGCTCCGATCCGCCGGTCAGCCCTGCGCGAAACCGCCGATCTGCTCACCGACTCCGTGATCGCAGGGACCCGGACGATCGCGTTCGTACGATCCCGGCGCGGCGCCGAGGTGATCGCGTCGACGGCCCGGCAGTCACTGAACGAGGCGGTGCCCGGCCTCGGCGACCGGGTGGCCGCCTACCGGGGCGGATACCTGCGGGAGGACCGGCGGGCCATCGAACGGGCCCTGCTCTCCGGCGAGCTGCTCGGCCTGGCCTCCACCAACGCGCTCGAACTCGGCGTCGACCTGACCGGGCTGGACGCCGTGCTGATCTGCGGCTACCCGGGCACCCGGGCGTCGCTTTGGCAGCAGGCGGGCCGGGCCGGGCGGGCCGGTGACGAGGCGCTCGCGGTGCTCATCGCCCGGGACGATCCGCTCGACACCTACCTGGTGCACCATCCGGAGGCGGTGTTCGGGCGGCCGGTCGAGGCGACCGTGCTGGACCCGGGCAACCCGTACGTGCTCGGGCCGCAGCTCTGCTGTGCCGCCTCCGAGGCGCCGCTCACCGACGCCGACCTGGAACTCTTCGGTGGTCACGGCATCGTCGAGCAGCTCACCGCCGAGGGTCTGCTGCGGCGCCGGCCGTCGGGTTGGTACTGGACCCACCGCGGCCGGCCCGAGGTCGACCTGCGCGGGACCGGTGGGGCGCCGGTGTCGGTGGTCGAGGCGGCCACCGGACGGCTGCTCGGCACCGTCGACCACGGGTCGTCGCACGCCATGCTCCACCCGGGGGCGGTCTACCTGCATCAGGGCGTCACGTTCCTGGTCGACGACCTCGATCTGGAGGACGCCATCGCCCTCGTGCACCAGGAGGAGCCGGACTGGACCACACACGCCCGGGACGTGACGAACCTGTCGGTGGTGAACGTCCGGTCGTACGTGGACGCCGGCCCGGTCGGGCTGTTCCTCGGCGACGTCGACGTCACCAACCAGGTCGTCTCCTACCAGCGGCGGCGGATCGGCAGTGGCGAGGTGATCGACACCCGGCCGCTCGATCTGCCGGTGCGCGAGCTGCGTACGGTCGCGGTCTGGTTCACCGTGTCGCCGCAGGCGCTGACCGCGGCCGGGATCGAGCCCGGCGAGGTCCCCGGGGCGCTGCACGCGGCCGAGCACGCCGGGATCGGCCTGCTGCCGCTGATCGCCACCTGCGACCGGTGGGACATCGGCGGGCTGTCCACGGCCGGCCATGCCGACACCGAGGCGCCGACGGTCTTCGTCTACGACGGTCACCCCGGTGGCGCCGGGTTCGCCGAGCGCGCCTACGGGACGGCGTCCGAGTGGCTGCGGGCCACCCGGGAGGCGATCTCCTCGTGCGGGTGCGAGGCCGGATGTCCCTCGTGCGTGCAGTCACCCAAATGCGGGAACGGAAACAACCCTCTGAACAAGAACGACGCGGTGAAGGTGCTGGATGTCGTGATCGCCGCGATCCCTCGTCGATGATCATCTCGCCAGGATCCTGCGGCCTGTTGTAGCCTGCCTCCCTGATGACGCGCGACGATACAAACCCTCCGAGCAACGGCCAGAAGAAATCGGGGCCCCGCCTCGCAGCTTTGGATGGCCTGCGCCTGCTCGCCGCTCTAGCAGTCGCCGTCTACCACCTCGGTGCCTCGTGGCGCATCGACGGCTCACACCCACCGCAGTACTTCCTGCCCACCATCGCGCCCGCGGCCGTCTACGGCCTGCTCGGAGTGCAGCTGTTCTTCATGATCAGTGGCTTCGTGATCTGTATGAGCAGCTGGCGGCGCAGCGTCGGGGACTTCTTCGTGTCCCGGGTGAGTCGGCTGTACCCGGCGTACTGGGCGTGCGTGCTGATCACGGCCGCAGTCGTCACGATGTATCCGGTGGCCGGTGGTGTCCCGGTGAAGAACATCCCCGGCCTGCGCGAGATCGCCGTCAACCTGACGATGCTCCACGAACCACTGGGTGTGAAGGCGGTCGACACCGTCTACTGGACACTCTTCGTCGAACTACGTTTCTACCTGCTGTTCGCCGCGCTCGTGGCGTTCGGACTGACATTCCGCCGTACGGTGATCTTCTGTGCCGTCTGGATGACCCTCGCGGTGATCGCCCCGATCATGGACAGCCGGCTCGTCACCGTCCTCGTTGTCCCGCAGCACGCGCCCTACTTCATCGCCGGGATCGCGATGTTCCTGATCCACAAATTCGGCCGGTCGCCCCTACTGCTGGCGATCGTCGGGTTCTCCTGGCTGGTCAGCATCAAACAGGTTGGGGACAAGGTGCTCGACCTCGAACCAGGTTTCGACGTGCCGATGCGGCCCGGCATCGTGATCATCACGGTGATGTACCTGCTCGTCCTGGTGATCGCCCTCGGCTGGACCGACCGGATCCGCTGGGGCTGGCTCACCACCGCGGGCGCCCTGACCTACCCGTTCTACCTGCTTCACCAGCGCATCGGCTACAGCTTCATCCGACACGCCCACGAGCGCACCGGCCTGGACGCCTCAGTGCTACTTCTGGGCGCGATCGTGCTGGTGCTCGTGTTGGCGTGGCTGGTGCACCGGCTGGTGGAGCGCCCACTGTCCCGCTGGCTGCGCAACGTCCTGCGCCGATCCATCGCTGAGGTCGGCCGGATCTCCGCTGCGGAGGCGTCCGCCGGAACGGGCGAGGTTCGGTATGGGCTACGGCGCGAGGCCGTGGACCGCCCCGGCCCGCGCTCATCATTCTCATCGCAAAATGGCCAGCAAGAAATCGCCCGCTGAGGCGGACGCCGGAACGGCCGAAACGCGTTATCCGCCTTCGCCGGGACGATGCCCGCCGGCTCTCGACCCGACCTCCATATAAGCAGCGGCAAACCCCGGCATATGAATGCTGCTCGCCTCAATTTTATACCGGGCCGGCAAGATACGCAGCGCCCGCAACACCCCGCCCGCCGCGAGCCACACCACGCGAAATACTCCACGCGCAGGCCTATTGGCTGAGAAAGTTGGCTGAGAAAGCCGTACTGGATTAACAAGCGACTCGGCCAACCCTGACGGCGTGTCCGCGTACTTCTTCGCCCCCACCGGAACGCAGAAAATCTGGAAAGGCCTGGTCTGGAGTATTCAACTCTCCAGAATCATTCGCACCGCCTCATGCACTCTAGACTCGTCCGGCAACTCGCCGAACCGTCTAGCCAGACCCTCCCGAAGCAGCTGTTCAACATCGTCACCAGAAAGTTTTTTAATGTCTCCGCCAACTGGTGCCAGAAGTACGATTATTTCGAAAACAACGTCACTGTACTCACCAGGGTTACCTGGATAGACAATATCGAGAGGGTCCGCCCTCTCAAGGCTATCTGAAAGAACCGCGTAAGCGCCTGGAAACCTCCTCTCAAGGATTGCACCAACCACTCGGCTTTCCGCCACGTCTTGGAAGATCCAAAACGGCTGGCTTAGGGGCGCCTCATCACCGTGAAGGTCTGTCATATGACGAATCACTATCTCTGCGTAAGAATAGTTTTGAAGACTGCATTCCCGTTTGTTGCAATTTGGTAGACCGCAAATCCATTATCTCCGATTGGAACGAGCAATCGGTCAGCGCGAGCAGAATCCGGTATCGTGCCCTCCGGGAAGCCATCACGTTTAATCGAATCACCCAGATTTCTGACCGCAGCCTGGGCCGACTGTACGCTGTCAAAGCCAGCGCGAGCAGCGCGTTCAGCATCGATGTGGCCCATGTTGCTATTCACCACCTTCCGCGGAATATCGCCAACCCCGGGAAGACAAGGCTTACCCGTATTGTGCACAAGCACCGGCGTGTCGCCCGCGAGCACATAGTACGTATGGAGACTGCCTACCGTGAGGTTGTATGCGGGGGCAAACCAGTGCGTCGCCTTTTCGAAGTCTTCGAAGCGTGCTGTGCCGTCAGGGGTGCGCACTAGGTCGCCAGGGTCGATCTCCTCGGCTCCCTGCCACTCCTCATCAGTTTCATTCCAGAACGGGTGGTCTTCGGTCGTGATCAGACGCTGACCGTCGATGATCATGAGGTAAAGGTCGTCGTCGTGGACCCAAACGGCTTCGATAGTGTGGGCCCCGGTTTCGCCAGTCTCGGGATCGGTGGCCATGACCTGCTCTCCGGCCCGCAACTCTCTCATTTCTTTAGCGGAGCCGTCCGCCATCAAAACACGAGTGTCACCACTGAAGCTGTTCAGACACTTCTGAACAATCCTTTCCGCCCTCCACGACTTCCACGTCTTGGTACCCCACTTTGCCACCTTTCCGAAGGGAAGGAACTGTCCGAAGAAGAACCCGCATCCGACCGGGTTTCCGTCCTTGAAGCAGGCCTCACCGTCGCTGTAGCTGATGGCGAGGTCAACCACCGACGTCACTTCTTCCTTGGTGGCGGGGCGGAACCCACGGCAGCCATTGGGGCCGTGCTGGCTGCAGTATGTCTGGTATTCCTCCAACACCAGCTGATCCATGTCGATGTCCTTATCAGCCTCCGCGCGACTGATCTCCCCATCGTGATCTTTGTCGGCATTGGAGTCGTTCTGCGAAAGGCCGCCCAACCCGATCTTGAACTTCTCTTTGCCGGCGGGATTGCATTCCTGGCTGTTCTTGTACTGGCCGTCGCACGGCTTCGTCGTGTTGTAGTTCGGATCGTGCCAAGGCCGAGGCTCCAGCCCGTCAGGGTCGCTGAGGGTGGCGGGGCTGTTGTTGGCGTAGGAGTAGCCGTTCCACTGTTGAGGAGTGGCTAGGTTCTGCAGCGGGTCGACGGAGATGAAGCGGCCGATGCGAGGATCGTATTGGCGTGCGCCGACCTGAATGAGGCCGGTCGTGCTGTTGAGGGTCTTGTTTAGGAACGTGCGGTTGTCGGGGATGGTCATGCTGATGCCGCGGGCTTCGCCGTAGGGGGTGTACTGACGCCAATTCGGGCTCTGGGCGGTGCCGTCGAGATAGAAGTCCGGGGTGCCGTGCAGATCCGTGAAGGCGAAGGTGTAGTTGCTGCCGGCTCCGGTGCGGATGACGCTGCCGCCGCCCGGAAGGACGTAGTAGCGGGTGCCGGTCACGGTATTGCTGGCGGTGTTCAGGTTGAACTGCTGCGTGCCGAGGTAGAGGGTGTTGCTGCCGGGGTTTTTCTCGAGGAGCAGGTCACCCGTGGGGCCGTAGATGTTGGTGGTGGTTCCGGCGCTGGTGGTGACGGTCGCGAGTTTGCCGGCATCGTTCCAGGACAGCTTCTGCGTACCCGTGGCGATGGTTCGGGTCTCGGTATTGCCGGCGCCGTCGTATGTGTAACCGGTCGTTCCGGTGCGGCCGCCGGTCGTCTCAGTGCTGGTCAGCGTGTGAGGCTGGTTGGTGCCATTGCCGTCGTACTTGTAGGTGGTGGTAGTGGCGTCGGTGCCGGCGGCCAGCGAGTGCTCGATCTGGCTCGTGCGGTTGCCGATGTCGTCAACGATCCAACTGGTCCAGTAGGCGGTGCCGGAACCGATGGTGTTGCCGACCGCGGCGTGGTTGGTATCGCTCGGTGTCGTGGCGCAGTCGTCGGTAGCGGTCCAGGCCTCGGTGAGTCGGCGGAGGTCGTCGTAGCCGAAGCACTGGGTTTCACTCACGCCGGTGAGCAGGCGGTTCGTGGTCTGCCGGACGAGGTTGCCGACGAGGTCGTACTGGTATTTCTGCTGGTGCACGTTGGATTGTGTGGTGGAGGTACGAGTGACCAACTGTTCGGTGAGCAGGCCGTGGTGTTCGTCGTAGGTGTTTGTGACGTAGGCAAGGTTGGGTGCCGAACCGACTGTCTGCTGGTTGACCCGGCCATAGGCGTCGTAGGTGACGCCTTGGGCATAGCCGTTGGCGCCGCCGAGGGTGTTCGGTTTGTCGAAGCCGTCGTAGCTGGCGAGCACGGTCTCGGCCGGCAGGCCGCCCTTGGCGGGGTAGATGTCCTTGAGTGGCAGCCCTTTGTTGGTGCTGTACGTGTGCGCGACGGTGTAGTCACCGGCCAAGGTGCCCTCGACGGCGGGGATGGTGACGGTTTCCGAGGTGGAACCGCCGAAGACGTTGAAGCCGCGAGCCTGCACCTTGTATTCCTGACCGCCGACGTACGAGATCGCGGTGGTCAGCTTGCCCTTGACGAATGCCGTGTTCGTCATGGCGCCGTTGCTGTTGTCGTAGACCAGCTTGGTGAGCTGGTTGCCGCTGGTCTGCGCGGCGAAGGCGCTGGCATAGGTGCCGGTGGGCCGGTTGAGACCGTCATAGGTAGACGAGGTCGTCTTACCGCGTGAGTCGGTGGACTCTCGCAGATTGCCGTTGGCGTCGTAGATCATGCCCGTGGTGGTTCCGGCGTCCGGGTCGGTTTTGCCGGTGACCCGTCCGAGCAGGTTGAACGTCGAGGTCCAGGTGTTTCCCTTGGTGTCGACAACCTTGTCCTGGTTGCCGCGTTCGTTGTACTTGTAGTTCGAGGTGACCACGACGTCACCAGCCGGGATTTGCAGGCCGAACGTGCCGGTGAACGTGTTGGTGGGCGTCACCACCGTCGGGCGGGTCTTGTACTCGGTGAGAGCGGTGGTACGGCCGATCGGGTCGACAACCGTGCTGGTCACGGTGCCACCGGCGGGCGGGATCACAGTGGTGCGGTCGCCTTCATAAACGGTGGTCGTCGTGGCGACAGTGAGGTTGTTCTGAGCCGACTCGACGATCACCGGCCGCCCGAGGCCGTCGTATGTGGTGAAGGTCTGGTTCGGAACCTTCGTCTTCAGGTCTGCGGCGGTGACCGGTGACCCGACGGTCGGCAGAGTCGATGGGTCCCACCAGCCGTTGTACGACGCTGTGACCCAGCCTCGCGTGTCGTAGAACGTGTCTGTGACCATCCGGCCGCCCTGAGGTGTAACCGTCTGGGTCTGCCTCGGACGCAGCATCGCGTCGTACAGCGCCACGGTCCGGAGATAGTTGTTCGAGTCGTTGGCGACTTCCGTGGTCGTCGCGGTGACGCCCGTCTTCGACACGGTGTACGAGAACTTGAGGTTCGCCGGCGAGGTCGTCGCCCGGTTGTTCAACCAAACCTCGGTGACCCGCCCCAGTGCGTCGGACTGCTGGCGATTCACTACACCGTTGACGTCGGTCGCGGTCAGCGGGATGCCCCGCAACGGGCTCGAGGTGAACGACGTCACGTGTCCGAGTGGCGCGGTGACAGTTGCGCCGGTCGGCAACCCGACCGCGTTCGACGCGTACGTGGTCTTGGTCAGATTGTCGTTTCCGTCATAGGAGTCCACGACCCGGCCGTATTGGTCGTAGGTGGCCTTCCCGACGGTCTGGTAGGTATAGGTGCCGTTGAGGTAGTCGTTGGCGGCCTGGGTCATGGTGACCAGGCCACGGGTCGGCGCGGAGGCCTGCGGGAAGGTCGACGAGAATTTGGGGTCGTCGTAGAAGTACCGCTGCCGGGAGACGACCTGGGCCGGGCGGGACACCGTGGCGGGTGCGGTCAAGTTGTTGTAGTTGGCCGGTTCCGAGGCGGGCGAGCCGGCACTGAAACCGCCACAGGCAACCGCCACCGTCTCGGTCTCGGCGACCAGCCCGACGATGGCGCCGGTGGGGGTATAGGTGTTGGTGGTACACCGATCGAAGGCGGGGTCCCTGGGGACGGTGTGGCTGTAACTCGCCTTCAACAGACCGATGGTGGCCGAGCCGACAGTGGCGTCGTAGCTGTTGTCGGTCTGCTGATAGCGCCACACGCCGGTACCACCACTGGTGACCCGCTGCTTACTGACCGTCGTTGCTGGTGCAACCCAGTTCGCCGTCAGTGTGGCCAATCCAGTGCGGGCCCGGCTGGCGGTCGCCGCGGAGATCCAGTACGCGGTGATCGTCGAGCTGTCGGCCTCACCGCCCTCACCCAGGAAGTTGGTCGTTTCGAGAGTCATTCCGGCGAGGTCGTTGTGGTCTTCGTGGACGCCGCCGAGGGAGTCGGTCACGGTGGCCACCGTGGTGCTGTTGTTCTTGGACATGCCCCGGTAGAAGGTCGTCTCCGCCTTCGTTCGCGGGTTGTTGACTCCGTCGCCGTTGAGCGTCCGGACCCGCTTGTAGCCGCGGAACTGCCCGTAGGTGCGGTGCTTGGCCTTGACGGTCTCGTTGTCGTCGTAGTGCCAGGCCGCGCCGTCAAGGTAGGCATAACTGGTCGCCGTCGCGAGCCCACCGCCGGTCGGGTCGGTGGCCGTTACCCGGGTGACGGCGTACTTGTTGAACCAATCCATTTTCGGAGCGGTGAAGCCCTCCGGCGTCCAGTTCACCGGGTAACACGACGAGGTGTTCGACGCCGGAGCCGGAGTGGCGCCTGCGGTACAGGGTTGCGGCAGCTCGTAGCCGACGGTGATTACCGATCCGGTCTCGGTAGTGATCGACTGGATACGGTGCCGGTTGAACGAGGAGATTCCGCCGAGCGTGTCGACCCGGTTGGGTAGCTTCACGCTCCCGAACGTCAACGACGGCAGCGTGATCGGTGACGTCGATCCGCCCGCGGTGGTGTCGTGGCCGGTCCGGGTGATCGACTCGAGCCACAGCGTGGGCGAGTTCCCGTCGCCGGTGGCCGGTGTCTTCTGCGTGAACGCGTACGAGTCAACCGGCACGTAACTGCTGGACGCGGTCGAGTACTGCTTCGTGGTGATCCCGGCCAACCGGACGGTCGAGAAGAAGGACGGGCCCCACTGTTCGCAGTCGGTGCCGGACTTGCAGATCAGGTCGTACGGGACATCGGGCCAGTTCGCCTTGTTCGCGTCGTTCAACGGCTGGCAGGTCCCGGAGATGCAGCGATCACCGACGATGAACTCGACCTTGTTCGGCACGGTGCCGTAGGCGTCACCGTCGCGGAAGCCGTAGTCGATGTGGTCAAGGCGACTGTCGCGGACATACGAGTCGTCGGTCTCGCCCTTGTACCGGCCGTAGTAGTTGGTGTCCTGCTGGTAGTAGTAGGACATCGCGTTACCGTGCGCGTCGACGACGTAGTCGAGGTTCCACCGGTTCGCCATGTCACACCAGGAGTCCTTGAACTCCGACTTGTAACAAGGGTTGTCTGCGTGCGCCGAAAACACCGGCACGGTGTCGACCGAGTTGGTGGTGGCCTTCCCAGCCGCGTATCCGGGAAGTTTGTTAAGGCCGAAGTGGTAGGTGACGCCATCCCGGGTGACGACCGTCCAGTGGCCGGGGTCCGCACCCGGTAGCGCCTTGCTGGAGTGCGAGATCACCTCTCCGTTGTCGGATCCAGCCCGCCACACCTTGGCAGTGGCGTCGTACACCAGCGACGACGATGCTCCGTTCAAGGACAGGGTCAGAATCGGCCCCTCGTAACAGAGGTCGCCGGTCTTTTCCGGCGCCGCCTTACCCTGCGGATCGTCTGCGCATGAGCCGAAGGTTTGCTCGATGAACGACCGGGGTGTCCCCCACCCGTCGCCCACCCAGGACGACTGTGCCTGCGTCGAGACGGTCTGTCCGTCAACGGCGCCCGAGTCGTATGACAACGAGACCGCGGGTTTGAGATCGCCAGCGGCCGTCGGCGTCGTGATCGGGTAGCTGTACGTGAACGAACCGGAGCTGCCGCCGCCTGACCAGGAGCCGGACGGCTTGAGGTCGGTGGCGGCGAACGTGCCGCCCTCGCCGCCGATACTCGTCGTCGCGGCAAGGACCACTGCCGACGAGTCAGCCAGCGCGGCAGCGGTGACCGCACTGCTCTGCCCGGTGTACAGCGCCGTCGAGTTCTGCGCCTTCCCTGGCGTGGTGCTGGAGGTCGTGAACCCACCGGCGCCAAGGTCGATCGCGGCCGAGACCTCATGCGCCTTGGCGTCGTTGACCGACTTCAGCGGAGTACGGGTTCGGCAGGCGTCGACTTCGGGGGTGGTCAGCGCGCATGCGGGCAGCTGCACCAGCTGCAGCCGGGAGCCGTAGTTTCCGCCATAGGCCTCAGCGAACGCCGCGTAGTCCACGCCGATCTCGACCTTGCCGACGGTACCGCCCGTCGGGCTCACCTTCAGCACGGCACCGGAGACGCCGGCCTTCTGCGCGACCTGTTGATCGAGCACCTGGACATTCGCCTGCTTCGGGCCGGTGTAGCCATGCGTGCCGGCAACCGCGCGGGCCCACACGGGTGTACCGGCGGCCTCCGCCTTGCCGATCGGCTTTCCGGTGTCGTCGATCAGGGCAACCGCGGCGCTGGCAGCTTTTGGAAGGCTCGTCGCGTGTGCGCGATAGGTCGTTTTCGCGTCGTTCTTCGGCTCGGTGAACCGGAAGGTCGATGGCTTCACCCCGGACACCGCGTGCCCAGGTGACGGGGCAGGCGGTTTCGCGGCCACCGCCGGCGCCGCCAAGGCTGGCAGAGCCGGCACCGCCAGCGTCGCAGTCACGAAACAGGTAATGGCGGTGACCAGAGCAAGCACACCTTGCGGCCTGGCAACGCCGGAACGGCCCCCGTCGACGTCCACAGTCGATCGTCTTCCTCAGCACAGCAGAGATACAACGTCGTTGATCAACGAAGTCGTGTGAGGACTTTCCCACACGACGACAGCGATCGACGGTATGACGATGATCACCCTTCAGTAACGACACCACTACAGCCAATGCTGTCAATCCATCAGTCGCCGACACACACCCGCAACCTCGCACAGCGGCCGGTACGATCCCGCCCTGATCACGAACTGACCTGCACAGATGGAGCGCTGCATTGAACACGGGGATAGACGTCTACCATCGACCGCGAGGACCGATCGCGCTGGCTACTGCCGTCGGTCTGCTAACCGGAGCAGTACTGTCCATTCCGACATCGGCGGTCGCCGCCGTCACTGCGACCACTCCGGCATCGACGGATCTAACGGTCGAGCAGGCGGTCGCCGAGGCACACCGCACAGGCAAGGCCGTCGAAGCGACCGCCGCAACGACCGACACCACAGCGATCCGGGCGAATCCAAACGGCACCCTCACGCTGACGCAGTCGGCGAGCCCGACGCGGATGAAGATCAACGGCAGCTGGCAGGATCTGGATGCCACACTGGTTCCCAACGCGGACGGCACCTGGTCACCGAAGGTTGCCCGGACACCTCTCAAGATCTCCGGCGGCCACGACGACACCCCGATGGCAGTGATCGGAGACGCCAAGACAAACGCGACGGTCGACGCGCCGATGGACCTGCCCCCACCGGTCGTCTCGGGTCCGACGGCCACCTACCTCAACGTGCTGGACGGCGTCGACCTTCAGGTCACGGCCCGCCCCAGCGGCGGATTCTCCGAGGTGTTCATCGTCAACAACGCCGCGGCCGCAGCGAAGCAGGAGTTGGCAACGCTGGCCTTTCCGGTGGCGACCAATGGGCTCACGATCGGCGTCGATGCGAGCGGAAACCTGGCTGGCAAGGACAAGGGCGGGCGAACAGTCCTCACCGCTTCCGCGCCGACCATGTGGGACTCCACCGATACCGCTAACCCCACCCGCAAGGACACCAACGGCCTAACGCGTGACTCGAAAACGGGACAGTTCGCCGTGTCCACGCCCCAAGGCCCCGGAGTCTCCGCCCGCACGGCACGTGTGGGCGCCAAGGTCCGCCCGGGACATCTCGACCTGATTCCAGACAAGAAACTACTAACCGGAAAGGAGACGAAGTTCCCGGTCTACATCGACCCCCAGTTCGTATGGGAATCGGATGGCTCGGCGACTACCGGCTGGTCGACTATCACCAAGAACTTCCCTGCAACGAACTACTGGAAGAGCACACCAGACCCTCGCGGACGGATGCAGGTCGGCAACTCCGGATCGATTCTCTCGCAGACTCTACTCAACTTCGCCATTCCCACGACCACCCTCGCCGGCGCACACATCGAGACCGCAGTACTGAAGATCACCCAGACGTGGTCCTATTCCTGCACACCGAGTCGCGTGAACCTCTATGCTCCCGCCAAAGCCACTTTGACCTCGGCCAACGCCAGATGGAACGACTGGGACAACGTCGACTACGGGCCGGTCGTCGACTACAAGACCGTCGCTTATGGATATGACACTTCCTGCAAGGCCGAAGGTGTTCCTTTCGACGTCAAGGATGTCGTCTCAGCAAACGTCTCCAAGCCGAAGAAGACCCAGACGTTCGTGTTGGCGGCCCACAATCAATCCAGCACCGATGGATGGAAAGAGTTCCTGGAGACCAGCCCGAGGCTGGAAATCACGTACAACCACAAACCAGCCAATCCGAGCAACCTGCACACGTCGCCCAGCACCACATGCAACGCCGCAACTGTGGTCGGCGATGGATCTGTCACCCTATACGCCACGTTCTCCGACCCGGACAAGAGCGCGGTCGGAGCCAGCTACAAGGTGTGGAAGGACGGCTCGACAACCACCCTGGTCGGCCCCACCAACCCACAGAACCTTTACAGCAAATCAGGCCAGGAAATCCCGTACCAGATCTCCATGCAAACGTTGAGAAGCGTCGTCGCCGTCGGCCAAAGCGCGAAGTTCTACTGGGCCGTGCAGGCTACTGACTACAACATGTCAAGTGACTGGGTGACGTGCAGCTTCATCTACGACCGTAGTCGTCCTGGAACACCGGAGATGACTCCCATCGCACCGGGCACGACGACCATCGGCAAGCCGGTCACTGTCACCATCAATCCGCCCAGCGATAGCACTCCTTCCACTTATCAGTACCAACTGAACGCCGGTATGTTCCGCACCGTTACTGCCGTGGCCGGAGTCGCCCAGATCACCGTTCTGCCGACGCGGTTCACCAACACACTCACCATCAACGGTCTTTCCCCTGGCGGCAACATCGGCAGCCCGGCCTCTCTGACGTTCAACTCCGCCCCGCCCAACGACGCCGCCGCAGCGGACCTCAACGGTGACGATGTCGCCGACTTCGTCACGGCCGGCGCCGGCACCGCCGACTTCCCAGCCGGTCTGTGGTACTCCCCCGGACAGCACAACGGGCAGCTCGCCACCACTCTGGGCAACATCGGCTCTCAGGGTGTGGGCAGTCCCGAAGGCACGTCGGGTGACTTCACCGGCGCGCAGATACTCACCGGCCGCTTCAACGGATCCGCGTGGCAGGACACCCTGGCCTACTACCCGCCGAGCCACGTCAGCAAGCCCGGTGAGGCGGCGATCCTGTTCGGCAACGGAGACGGCACCACCTACCGCGCCCGTGTCTCCGGCAATTACAGCAAGATCAACGGTGGCAGCCTGACAGGCTACGACTGGGACACGAACGCCGAGATCAGGGACCCTCTGCAACTGGCCAACGCCGGAGCTCAGGCAACCACCGCGTACGACGACCTCATCGGTATCGCCGAACGCAGCGACGACACGTCCGCCCTCGTTTACTACCCCAACAACGGCACCACCGGCGGATACAACGAGACCAAACCGCTGACCGCACTCACACCCACCGGCGGCAGTGACTGGAACACCTGGGCCATCACCGGCGCTCAGACCTCGACCGGAACCGCCCTGTTCCTCTGGCAGGCCTCCACCGGCAAGCTTTTCCTCTGGAACAAGCTGCTCTACAACTCCGAAACTGTCGCCATCGTCTACCAGCAGCACTTGCTTTCCAATAGCTGGAACACCGGTAAGACGCTGACTCTGCGCGCTGCTGACTTCAACATCGACGGCACCGCCGACCTGTGGGCCGTCAGCCCCGATCAGAAGGTCGTCGCATCCCTGGTCACCGGTCTCGACACCACGGCAGGCACCGGCATCATCGGCACCCCGTCGCAGCAGCAGCTCTCCGCCAGCGCCCACTCCTGGATGCTCGACGACTGCGACGCCGCACAGCCCGAGCAGATTTGCAACACCGTCACCGCCGGCCAGGTCCGAGACTCCTCGGGCGGCCTGCACAACACCAATGGCAGCACCGCGAAATGGGATACCGGCGACCTGTTGTCGCCCGCTCTGTCGTTCGACGACGCCACCACCGCATCCAGCATCACCACACCGCAGGCCGTCAACACCGCCAAAGACTTCACCGTCTCTTTCTTGGCGAAACCCACCAGCTACGCCGGCACAGTGATATCCCAGGACGCAGTCAACGTGCCCGGTTTCCGGATCTACACCTCCGCCACCGGCGCGTGGGTGTTCGACATGCCGACCAGCGACAGCACGAGCACCAGTACGACGTGGGACACCGCGACGACAACAACCAACGGCGTGAACCTCAACGTCTGGCAGCAGATCACTGTCACCTACCACCGGTCCACCGGACAGATGTCGCTCTACGTCAACAACGAACTGGCCGCCACCGCAACCCACACCAGCACATGGGAAGCGACCGGAAGCTTCCGCATCTCCGGCGCCCAGACCAACAACGTCGGCACCCTGGCGAGCCCGTTCAAGGGGAAGCTTGGCAAAGTTCAGACATGGAACACGGTCACGACCACTGCATCCGCCTTCGCCAGCGGATTCGAGTCGACAAGTCCGGGCCTCACCTGGAGAAGCAAGGTAAGTAACGGCACTGGACACGGCGGCACAGGCAACGTGAGTGGCGTGTGCTGTGGGCTGACCGGCCCAGAACTCTTCACCAGCACCCTCATGGAGGCCGGCGCCCACAGTGGCGCCAACGCACTGCTGTACTCCGGCAAGGATGACAGCGCCACGGCTTCCTACGCCTATACCCAGGCGTTCGACCTTCGGCACCTGACACTGCGGCAGAATTCCGTCCTGTCGTACTGGATCTACCCGCAGAGCCACAACGACAGCACCATGGTCAGCGGGGCCAACAGCACGTGCGTCGCCGTCGACCTCGTCTTCACCGACGGCACCAATCTGCGGGATTCCGCCGCCGTCGACCGGCGTGGCAATCGTGCCCACCCGGCGCAGCAGTGCGGAAAGCTGGCAATGGACACGTGGAACGAGGTCATCGTCCCGATCGGGGCCATCGCTGCAGGCAAGCAGATCAACACCATGGAGGTCGGATACGACCAGCCGGCCAACACCGGCGGCTACCGCGGTTACATCGACGACATCCGGCTCTCCGACGTCACGTCGTCTCCGCATTTCACCAGTGGGCTGGAGACCGGTGACCCCGCGCTGACGTGGACCAACAGCGTCTCCAGCGGGGCGGCGCGCGGCAGCCTCACCAATGTGAGTGGCATCTGCTGCTCACTGACCGGCCCGGAGATGGTCGGTCCCGTCTCTCCTCCGGCGGGTGCTCACAGCGGCGCCAACACACTGATGTACTCCGGCCGGGACAACAGCATCAGTAGCTCCTTCGCCTACACCAAGGCGTTCCAGGTGAACAACCGAGGGATCACGCCGACCACCAAACTCAAGTACTGGATCTATCCGCAGAGCCCTGCCACCAGCGACCTGGTCACCGGCGGCAACAGCAGTTGCGTCGCCATCGATCTGATCTTCTCCGACGACGTCGGCTCGCTGAGCAACCTGCGTGATAGCGGCACTCTCGACCAGACCGGCGACCGCGTCCACCCCGCCTACCAGTGCGGCAAGCTGACGATGGACACATGGAACGAGGTCGTCGTCCCAATCGGCGCTATCGCCAACGGCAAGCAACTTACCCAGATCGACATCGGCTACGACCAGCCGGCCAACACCGGCGGCTACCGCGGCTTCATCGACGACATCCGCATCACCGAGTAGGGCGCATCTTCGCCCCGAGCCTAGCTCGGGGCGAAGCGCACCCAGCGGGGCTTCCGTCCGAGGCGGATGCCCCGTCCGTGCCTCTATTCGACATCGCCCACGCCCTTCGACGCGATCTCGCCGCTGACGGCGCTGATCGGGCCGGCCCTGGCGGCGGCGTCGGCGCTCGCCGGGTAGATCCGGAGCGGCACCTCGGTCCGAACGACGATCTCCAGCCCCTCGACGGCGCACCCCAGCATCCGGGCATGGTTGGCCTCGACATATCGCCGAGCCACCGCGCACGCCACCGCCTCTCCTTCAATGGTGTGCGCGCCACCGGCCAGCGCCCCGAAGTCGGCCGCCACCCCGGCCTGATGCCGGGCCACCCGGGCGGTCCCACCGGCCACCATGATCAGGGCCACTCCGACCAGCACCAGGCCTACCGTCACGACGAGGATCGACGCCGCCCCGCGGTCGTCCCGCAGCCGCCGCACCAGACCGTCACCCGGTCCGACCGGCCACCGCCTCACCAGACCATCACCCGATCCGGCCCGCCACCGTCTCACGGGACCGCCACCTCGTCCGGCTCGCGGGCGGCGGTCGCGTCACCGCTGACGATCGCGCCCGGCAGGTCGACGCCGAACATCCGGATCGGCGCGGACACCTCGGCGACGGCGCTCTCCGCGGTGCCGCCGACCCGTACGCTCGCGCCGTCCGGGGCCAACCCGGCTGCCGCATCCGTCGCCTCGCCGCGGGCCTCGGCAAGGGCCGCTTCCCGGGCCGCGTCGAGGCACTGCATCTTCGTCGCGATCGCCGAGACCGAGGTGATGCCGAAGCCGAGGAGCAGCATGAGCGCCGGCAGCCCGGCCGCGAGTTCGGCGGTGAACGAGCCCCGGTCACAGCCGGGCTGCCGGCGCCGTCTCACTTCAGCGCCCGGCCGATGACCCCGGTGAGCGCCGCCGACACCGGACCGCTCGTCAACACCTTGAGCAGCACCCCGGCGAACGCAACCGCGGCGAGCGTGCCGATGGCGTACTCGGCGGTGCTCATCCCGGCGTCCACGGCTTCCGCCTGGAGCCGCCGGTAGCGGGCGATGAGTCTGTACACAGGACCTCCTTGTTTCCTTGCCGGTACGGCGACCACACGCCGCACCGGGTTTCCCAGCACGCCGCCCCGAACCGGGACGGCGAGGTCTCACAGGACGTCGCTTCAGAGACGGCGCGGGTCTCACAGGACGTCGCCGAGGATCGCGATCACCGTGGGCATCAGGCCGGTGATCAGGAACGCCGGCAGGAAGCACAGCCCGAGCGGAAGCACGATCAGGACGCCGGCACGCTGGGCGGCGGCCTCGATCGCCACCGCGCGGTCGGCGCGCAGGTCGCCGGCGAGCCGTTCCAGCGCACCGGCCAGCGCGCCACCGCTCGCGCTGGACCGGACGGCCGCCGCGACCAGGCGCTCGGCCTGCGGCACTCCGGCCAGGTGCGCCCACGCCTCGGCGGGTTCGGCACCCAGCCGCAGGGAGCGGGCGGTCCGCTGAAGGCGCTCGCCGAGCGGTCCGCCGAGCGCGTCGGCGACAGCGCTGATCGACTGGTCGACGGCTGTCCCGCCGCGGAGGGCGGCGGCCAGCAGATCCGCGCCGAGGGCCAGGTCGGCGTGGGCCTCCTGGCGTTCGCGGCGGACGTCGGCGGGTTCGCGGCCGCGCAGGAACCGGTCGGTGCCGACACCTGCCGCCACCCCGGCAGCGAGACCCCACCCGGTGCCGATCAGGCCGGTGACGGCGAGCCCGGCCAGAAGCGACAGGAGCAGCCGGGTCCGTTCCGTGGACTCCCGTCTCGGCGCGGGCCGGAACGGCCGGATCCGGCCTCGCGGCAGCATCAGGAGCACGGCGGCCACCATCGTGCACGCGGCCACCACCAGGCTGCTCACGACGGCACCTCGACAGGAGGCGCGGACGCCGGGCCGGGCGTGGCGGCCAGCGCCGGTACGGGGGCGGCCGAACACCTCGTGACGACCCCGTCCGCACCGACCAGGGCGGCCACACAGCACTCGCGCAGCGGCACCTGGACCGGTCCGCCCGGCCGCAGCAGCGCCGCCACCCCGCAGGTCGTAGTCATCGGGTGGCCCCCTCGGTGAGTCGCTGCGCCCACTTCAGGCCCGCGCATTGCAGGACCAGCGCCGCGAGCACGCAGGCAGCGCCGAGCGGTGTGTGCAGCAGCACCCCGGTCGGGTCGGCGCCGATCGCGTGACCGAGCGCGATCCCGGCCAGCGGCAGGGCGGCCAGCATGATCGCCGTGGTCTGGGTGCCGGCCGCGTGGGCGTTCGCGGTCCGGGCCGAACGCTCGGCCGCCCGGGCGTCCGACTCGATCCGTTCGAGCAGGTCGGCGGCGGGTGCCCCGGTGCGCTCGGCGAGCCGCCACACGGCCTCGGTCAGCTGCCTGATCCGGCCGGATCCGACGGACGACGTCGCGACGGCCGCGGGCGGAATGCCCGCCCGCAGGTCCGCGACCAGGGACGTCAGGTCGTCGAGGTGGGCGGCCCGCTGCCCGGCCGCGCGTTTCCGCCCCGACCGGCGACGCCACTCGTGCCCGGCCAGCCCGGCGTAGATCGCCGCGACAGGTCCGGCGACCGGGCCGCCGGCCAGCCCGGCCAGCAACCCGGCCAGCGCGGACCCGGCAAGCACCGACCGGTTGAGAAGCCCCACGACGGTACGCCGCAGCCGAGCCACGTCGATCCGCCTCCGCCGGCCGGGCAGCCGATCCCGGGCCGGCTCCCCCGGGCGGGCGACGAGCACCGCCCCGGCGATCAGAAGTACCGCGAGCAGCCAGTTCACGACGACCGCTCCGATGCGCGCAGAGCCGCCGGGACGGTCTCCCCACGGTCGGCCAGCAGGCGGGCCAGCACCGGGGCGCCCGGGCCGGGCCCGCGCTCCCGATGCCACGCCGGAACCACGGTGGCCAGCCGGTCCTCGCCGGAGGGCACGAGCACGCTGATCGACTCCAGGTGGCGGCCGCCGCTCGTACGCCGAACCTGAAGGACGACCTGAAGCGCGGCAACCACCTGAGCGTGCAACGCCGCCCGCGGAAGTCCGCCGAGCAGCCCGAGCGCTTCGAGCCGGGCCGGCACGTCGGCGGGCGCGTTCGCGTGCAGTGTCCCGGCACCGCCCTCGTGCCCGGTGTTGAGTGCGCCGAGCAGGTCGACGATCTCAGCCCCACGACACTCACCGACCACCAGCCGGTCGGGCCGCATCCGCAGCGCCTGCCGGACCAGATCGCTGAGACCGATCGCGCCGGCGCCCTCCACGTTGGCGGTACGCGCCTGAAGCGCCACCACATGCGGATGCACCGGCCGGAGTTCCGCCGCGTCCTCGACCAGCACGATCCGCTCGGTCGGCGGCACGAGCCCGAGCAGGGTGGCCAGCAGTGTCGTCTTGCCGCTGCCCGTCCCGCCGATGACCAGGTAGGCGAGCCGTCCCGCGACCACAGCGGCCAGCACCTCGGCCGCGTCCGCCGGGACCGTCCCGTGCCGGACCAAGTCGTCGAGCCGGAACGGCCGCTGCCGGAAGGTACGCAACGACAGGTGCGGCCCGTTGGTGGCGACCGGCGGCAGCACCGCGTGCAGGCGGGTGCCGTCGGGCAGCCGGGCGTCGGCGTAGGGCTGCCCGTCGTCGAGCCGCCGCCCGCACGCCGCGACCAGCCGCTGGGCGAGCCGGCGCACCTCGGCCGAGTCGGCGAACCGGATCGCCGTGAGCTCGAGCCCGGCGCCCCGGTCGGCCCAGACCGCCAGATCGTTGACCAGCACGTCGGTGACCTGCGGGTCGGCGAGCAGCGGGGCGAGTGGACCGGCGCCGATCAGCTCGTCCCGGACCCGGCCGGCCATCCGCAGCACGGCCATGTCGCCGAGCACCCCGTTGTCCCGGCGGACCGCGGTCACCACGGCGGCCGGGGTCGCCTCGCTCCCGTCGTACGCGAACCGCCTGCGCACCTGATCCGCGACAGTCATGCCACGGCCGCTTTCCGGCCCGTACCCATGAGGTCGTCGACGAGCCGCCGGCAGAGGTCGGCGAGAGCGCCCTTGCCGTCGGCGGTGGGTGCCGTGCCTCGTTCGATGCCCTGGCAGACCGCGGTCTCCGGCCTCAGGGTGCCGGCCAGCGGCAGACCCAGTGCCCCGGCGATCTCGCGCGCCTTGAGGCGGCCGGGGGCCGGGCCGCGCACGACGACGGCGATGTTCTCGCAGTGGGCCGCGACGGTCGCCGCGGTGCGGGCCGCCGAGGCGGTGGCGCGAAGCTCGGCCGGGACGACGAGCAGGGTCCGTTCGGCGGCCTGGAGCGCGAGGACCGCCGCGTCGTCGAGTTGCCGGGGCAGATCGGCGACGATCACGTCCCGTCCGCGGCGGGCCGCGTCGAGGGTGGCCGCCATGGCCTCGATCGGGACGCCGGGCAGTTCGTCCCGGTCGAAGGAGAGCAGCACCAGGTCACCTCGGTGCGGTAGCGCGCCGAGCAGGGTGGGCGGGTCGACCCGGCCGTCCGCGCCGGCGAGGGCGGGCCAGCGCAGGCCACCGACCTGCTCCCAGCCGAGGACCAGGTCGAGGCCCCCACCGAGCGGGTCGGCGTCGATGAGCAGGGTGCGGTATCCGGATCGCACCGCCGTGGTGGCGAGCCCCGCGGCGAGGATGCTGGCGCCCGCGCCGCCGCGGCCGCCGATCACCGCGAGGGTGCGCCCGTCGGCCGACGGGGTGAGGCGCTCCCCGGCGGTGAACTGGTCGACGATCCACGGTTCGGCGGCGGGCAGGACCGCGACGTTCTCGGCGCCGATCAGGTCGGCGACGTTGAAGGCGGGATCGGAGACGTCGCCGAAGCCGGTCAGGATCAGGCGTCTCCGTCGCGGCAGACGGGCTCGCAGGCAGGGCACGGCCTGGTCGGTGCCGATCAGAACGAATGGCGCGGCGGACCAGCGGGCACGAGCGCCGGCCGGGTCGGCGGACACCTCGGCCTCGACTCCGCCCGCCGCGGCCAGGCGCAGCAATTCGTCGAGCAGGTCCGGGTCGGCGGTCACGATCAGGGGGCGGCGCGGGGCGGGCATCGCTGACCTCCAGCGGGGACGGCGGGTTGGGGCGCCCACCGTCGCCGGGCCCGGTCCGCCCCGGCAAACACCGATGCGGTCCGGCTGTGGACAACGTGGAGCCGTGGACAACCGCCGCCCGCCGGAATGATCTGCTACACGCGGGTATGCCGTAGATCGGATTGGGTAAGTTGTTGTGCTCGCCGACAAGCGATGACCGACAAGCGATGACCGACAAGCGATGACCGACAAGCGATGCTCGTTGACAAGCGATGGAGTGGGCATGGAGAACTCGATCCGCACGACGCTCGCCGATGACGGCACGGTCACCGTCACCGTGTCGGGCGAGATCGACTTCTCGAACTCCGACGAGGTCGCGCGCGGCATCCGGGAGGCCGTCGCGGACTGGTCGCCGCCGTCGGTCGTGGTGAACCTGCGGGACGCCACGTTCATCGACTCGACCGGGCTGGGCGCGCTGATCGAGGGTTACCGGGCGGCGGTCGCGACGGGCATCGACTTCCGGGTCGTCAATCCGAGTGACACGTTCCGCCGGGTGCTGGCCGTGACCGGCCTCTCCGACTTCTTCGGTCTGATCGAGGCGGCTGACGCCCAGTCGCAGGCGACCGGTTCCTGAAAGGGAACGACCCCCGTCGGGGGAGACGGGGGCCGTCCTGGGATTCGGCTCCGGGGGGGGTCGAGCCGAATCACCCGGTGATCGCGGGGGGCGCGATCACCGAGGCCGGTAATCACCGAGTTCCTGAATCAACAAGTTTCAGGTAACTGGTTGAAGCGGGAACAACACACACCTCATAGCAAACACAAGTTTGCCTCAGGATCACGCTCCGCGTCGAGTACCGAATGTCGCCGACTGGCCCGGGTCCTACCCGTCTGACCGATTTCACAGCCTGTCACCGCAGGGAGCGTCACGCGTGCGGGACAACGGGTTCGGGCGTGATACGGCTACACTTTCGGCCCGTGGGGCTCAGCGCCGCCTTTTTCGACCTCGACAAGACCGTCATCGCCAAGTCCAGTGCGCTGGCCTTCGGACGGCCGTTCTATCGGGATGGCCTGATCAGTCGGCGCGACGTGGTGAAGACCGCCTATGCCCAGCTGATGTTCCGCCTGGGTGGCGGCACTGACGAGCAGTCGATGGCCCGCACCCGCGACTACATGGCCGCCCTGTGCAAGGGCTGGCGGGTCGAGCAGGTGCAGCAGATCGTCGCCGAGACTCTCGGGACTCTGATCAATCCGTATGTCTACGCGGAAGCGGCCGCGCTGATCGCCGAGCATCAGGCGGCGGGCCGCGATGTGGTGCTCGTCTCAGCTTCCGGCGACGAGATGGTCCGCCCGATCGGCGCGCTGCTCGGCATCACGGATGTGATCGCTACCCGGATGGCGATCGCCGACGGGCGCTACAGCGGGGCGGTGGAGTTCTACGCGGCCGGCCCGGCCAAGGTCACCGGCGTGCAGCGGCTGGCCGACGAGCGTGGTTACGACCTGTCCGAGTGCTACGCCTACTCGGATTCCAGCAGTGATCTTCCGTTGCTGGAGGCGGTCGGTCATCCGAGCGCCGTCAATCCGGACCGTACGCTGCGCCGGGTGGCCACGCTCCGCACCTGGCCGATCCTGGAGTTCCGCCATCCGGTGCCGCTCGGCAGGCGCCTTCGCGACCGCCCGGCGGTGCCGGTCGCCGCTGCGCTGGGCGTCGGCGTGGGCGTTGCCATCGGCGTGGCCCTCTACGGTCGCCACCGCCGGTCCCGAGCGGTCGTTTAAAGACCTTCATTCGGTACGGCTACGAAGAGCACCGTGGCTGTCCACGCGACGCAGTCACGGTTCCGGACCGAAACGCGTCCGCCGGGCTGAATCCGGCCCAACCAGCGTGCCGACCTGCGGTCCGAATCGAGCCGCAGCTCACCACACTGGTCGGCGGCTATTGGTCTGAGTATTTCCCTTTCGGCCGCCTTTCCCGCTGAAATCTGGCGATCAAGCAACCGGGGGCGTAGAAATGAATCGCGGGCCCGGAAACATCGGGCACCGTGCACGGCCACCGGGAACCCACGCGCGATCAGCCACGGCAGGCACGTTGCGACGGGACCTCCGCCCTGCGGGGCGCTGGACCGTCGACAACGACCCAGGTGCACGCTTGATAACCCGGTCCGGACGCGCACAGCCGGCGCCCCCGCGAGGGACGCCGGCTCTTCGGTTTCTCAGGCCTTCTCGGCCGCCCGGTGCCGGTTGCGGATCTCCTGGTAGACGGCTCGGAACAGTTTCGGCCGGGCGTGGAAGTCGACTCCCTGGGCCCACAACTCGGTGCTCACCGTGGCGCCGTCGTGCCGCTCGATCAGCACCGTGGTGTCCCGCTGGACCTCCCACCGCCCGACCCGGTGGGTGGCCTGGTGCAGGTGCACCCCGGCGATGTCACGCCAGCGCAGGATGCGTGACCGCAGCAGCCCACGGATCAGCACACCCTCACTGCTGACGTAGACGCCGTGCTGGATGATCCGCCAGGCGCCGATCACCCAGACCGCGCCGAGCACGACGGCGATCGCGCGCACCCCATGCCCGATCAGGTCGAACTGGCGGATGGACGCCCAGGTGAGCAGTGCGAGCGCGACCGCTTCCCAGATGATCACGAGCCAGCGGCCGACACCCGGCGGATAGGGACGGACCCAGTGCGAACCCACGCAGAAAAGTATGCCGCCGTTCAGACGGCGGCCAGGACTCCGTCTCCGATGACGCTGATCTCCTCGGCGCCGGCCGTGACCGCCGCGGCGTAGTGCCGCAGCCACGACCGCACGCCGTCCGGGGTGCCGGTGGCGTAGGCGCCGGCCGACCCGACGTACTCCGGCTCGCGTGAGTGGTGGCCGGCCTCGACCACGACCAGGCCGCGCGGGTCGAAGCCGCGGGCGGTCAGGGTGAGGCGGGCGGCGGCGCGGGCGACCACACCGGCCGGGCCGGCGAACGGGCGCAGCGTGATCAGCTCGGCGTGGACGATCGCGGCGAGCAGCATCGGCGGGGTGGTCTCGTTGCCGGCGACGAGCCCGGCGAGCGCGTCGATCCGCTCGGCCCCGGAGGTCAAGCGTCCGAGGTCGTGCTCGTGCACGACGCCGCGGGCGGCGAGCACGTGCAGTTTGGCGAGCACCTGGCGGGGCGCGCGGGGCCAGAGGTCGACCAGGCCGGGAAGTGCCTCGGCGACGCGGAGGGCGCCCTGCACGACCGGATCGGTGACGGTTCCGCCGCGTACCTCATCGAGGTCGTAGGTGTTGCCTTCGAGAGCCGCGCTGGCGACCGCGGCCCGGAGGCTGGCCTCCGCGGCGACCTGACCGCCGTGCCGGCGCAGGGCGCGGTGCTTGTGGGCGGCGTCGACGGCTTCTCGTGCGCTCGCGAAGGCGGGCGCGACCTCGGCGAGGTCGAGCAACGGGGCAAGTGGATCCACGTGAACACGGTAACCGGTAAAAGTGCGGAAACACGGGGTGCACAAACGAGCTCGGAACTGGCAAGATTCGCGCAGTAGTGAGCATCGATTCGCCAGTCGGCGCGCGCACCACACCATCGAGCGCGGGCTGGCGTGCAAACCTTCGCCGGGCCCACCGGCGCAACTAGTGTGCAGGAATAGAGACCCCGGTCACGGCAGAGGAGCCGCCCTCATGAGCGAGACACTGGAGAATTTGTCCTCGGAGACGCGGCAGTTCCCGCCGCCCGCCGACCTTGCGGCGAACGCCAACGTGAAGGCCGACGCCTACGAGGAGGCCGCGTCCGACCGGCTCGCCTTCTGGGCGAAGCAGGCCGGGCGTCTGGCCTGGAGCAAGCCGTGGGACCAGATCCTGGACTGGTCGAACCCCCCGTTTGCGAAATGGTTCGTCGGTGGCGAGCTGAACCTCGCCTACAACTGTGTGGACCGGCACGTCGAGGCCGGCCTGGGTGACCGCGTCGCCATCCACTGGGAGGGCGAGCCCGGCGACACCCGCACCGTCACCTACGCCGAGCTGCTGAAACTCGTCAGCCAGGCGGCCAACACCCTGACCGACCTCGGTGTGACCGCGGGCGACCGGGTGATGATCTACCTGCCGATGATCCCGGAGGCCGCGGTCGCGATGCTGGCCTGCGCCCGGATCGGCGCCACCCACAGCGTGGTGTTCGGCGGCTTCTCGGTGGACGCGCTGTCCACCCGGATCGACGACGCCGACGCCAAGGTGGTGATCACCGCGGACGGTGGTTACCGCCGGGGCAAGCCGTCGGCGCTGAAGCCGACCGTGGACGAGGCGGTGGCCCGTACCAACCGCATCGAGCACGTGCTGGTGGTCCGCCGGACCGGCCAGGAGGTCGCCTGGACCGACAAGGACAAGTGGTGGCACGAGACGGTCGAGCAGGCCAGCCCGGAGCACAAGGCGCAGCCGTTCGACTCCGAGCACCCGCTCTTCATCCTCTACACCTCGGGCACCACGGGTAAGCCGAAGGGCATCCTGCACACCACGGGCGGCTACCTGACCCAGGCGTCGTACACCCATCACGCGGTCTTCGACCTGAAGCCGGAGACCGACGTCTACTGGTGCACCGCCGACATCGGCTGGGTGACCGGGCACTCGTACATCGTCTACGGGCCGCTCTCCAACGGCGCGACCCAGGTGATGTACGAGGGCACGCCGGACACCCCGGACCGCGGCCGGTTCTGGCAGATCGTCGACAAGTACAAGGTGTCGATCCTCTACACCGCGCCGACGCTGATCCGGACCATGATGAAGTGGGGCGACGACATCCCCGCCAAGTACGACCTGTCGTCGCTGCGGGTCCTCGGCAGCGTGGGTGAGCCGATCAACCCGGAGGCCTGGATCTGGTACCGGGAGCACGTCGGCCGCGAGCGCACGCCGATCGTGGACACCTGGTGGCAGACCGAGACCGGCGCGATCATGATCTCCCCGCTGCCCGGCGTGACGGCCGCGAAGCCGGGTTCGGCGATGACCGCGCTGCCGGGCATCACCGCGGATGTGATCGACGACCAGGCGCAGTCGGTGCCGAACGGTGGCGGCGGCTTCCTGGTGCTGCGTGACCCGTGGCCGTCGATGCTGCGCACGATCTGGGGCGACGACCAGCGGTTCCTGGACACGTACTGGTCGCGGTTCGGCGCCGGCGCGGGCGCCGGTGACGAGTGGATCTACTTCGCCGGTGACGGCGCGAAGAAGGACGCCGACGGCGCGCTCTGGCTGCTCGGCCGGGTCGATGACGTGATGCTGGTGTCCGGCCACAACATCTCCACCACCGAGGTGGAGTCGGCGCTGGTGTCGCACCCGTCGGTGGCCGAGGCGGCGGTGGTCGGCGCGACCGACCCGACGACGGGTCAGGCGATCGTCGCGTTCACCATCCCCCGGGGCAATGTGGACACTTCGGGCGATGCCGGCGAGGCGCTGATCAAGGATCTGCGCGATCACGTGGCCAAGACGCTCGGTCCGATCGCCAAGCCGCGTCAGATCATGCTCGTCCCCGAACTGCCGAAGACCCGGTCCGGAAAGATCATGCGGCGGCTGCTGCGTGACGTGGCGGAGAACCGGTCGCTCGGTGACGTCCAGACACTTCAGGACTCAACCGTGATGGATCTGATCTCGTCTGGTCTGAAGACAGCCAAACCTGAAGACTGACGACGATTAATAAAGGCTGGTGACGAAACTGTGTCACCAGCCTTTTGTCGTATTTGCCGGTCCCCGTGCTATGACCGGACCATATTGGGTAACCATTGGTCATCAATATGCTTGGCGATCCCCGAACATCGTTTGGTTTGCATACGTTCACCTGAGTCCCGAACGACGGGACCGTTTCACGCCGGACGCCCGTACCCCAGTGATCCGGCTGGCGAAAGCGGAGGTAAACGTAGTGCGCAAGGTGGTCGCAGGACTGCTCGGCGCCGCGGTCGTGACGAGTGTCGGGGCGATGGCGCCGACGTTTGCCATGGCGGCGCCACCCTCGGACCAAGCGCCGGCGGCGCCCGCCAGCGAGTCCGCCCTGGTCGACGACCATGACCTGCCCAACCCCCTCGAGGAGAAGCGCCGCGCCCTGCGCGAGCAGGCTGTCTCCGAGGTGGTCAGCGGCAAGGCCAAGGTCGAGACCGTGAACGGCAGTAGAGTCGTCAATCTCGGCAAGACCTACGGCAACGGGGGCTTCGGGCACCCGGGCAAGAACCAGTACGTCGAGCTCGCGCGGGAGAAGACCGACAAGATCTTCGTCATCCTGACCGAGTTCGGGAACCAGCGTCACCCGAGCTACCCGGACCAGGACACGACGACGCAGTTCGCCGGCCCCTCGACCTTCGAGGGCCCGCTGCACAACGCGATCCCGGCACCGGACCGGAAGGTGGACAACTCCACCATCTGGCAGGCGGACTACTCGCCCGAGTACTTCCAGAAGGTGTACTTCGGCACCGGCAAGGGTGTCGAGTCGGTCAAGACGTACTTCGAGGAGCAGTCCTCGGGTCGTTACAGCGTCGACGGTCAGGTCTCCGACTGGGTCAAGGTGCCCTACAACGAGGCCCGGTACGGCCGGTCGAACGACAACCCGACCGACGCCAACGGTGACGACCCCGCCGTCTGCGCGAGCAGCAACTGCACCAACGTGTGGGCGCTGGTCCGTGACGGTGTGAACCAGTGGTACGCGGACCAGAAGGCGGCCGGCAAGACCGAGGCCCAGATCAACGCCGCGCTCGCCGAGTACGACGTCTACGACCGTTACGACTACGACGGTGACGGCAACTTCAACGAGCGTGACGGCTACCTGGACCACTTCCAGATCGTCCACTCCGGCGGCGACCAGGCCGACGGTGACCCGTACCAGGGTGAGGACGCCGTTTGGAGCCACCGCTGGTACGCGTTCTCCAGCAGCGCCGGTGTGACCGGCCCCGACTTCAACAAGCTCGGTGGCACCCAGGTCGGCACCAGTGGCCTGTGGGTCGGTGACTACACCATCCAGCCCGAGAACGGCGGCCTCAGCGTCTTCGTTCACGAGTACACCCACGACCTCGGTCTGCCGGACGACTACGACACCAGTGGTCTGGGCGACAACAACAGCGAGTACTGGACGCTGATGGCGCAGAGCCGTCTCGGCGCCAAGGGCGACGGCGGCATCGGCGAGCGTCCCGGTGACCTCGGCGCGTGGAACAAGCTCCAGCTCGGGTGGCTGAACTACGAGACGGTCAAGGCCGGCCAGAAGAAGGTCGTCAACCTCGGCCCCGAGGAGTACAACACCAAGAAGAAGCAGGCCATCGTGGTCAACCTGCCGGACAAGCCGGTCACCACTGACCTGGGCGCTCCGTTCGCCGGCAGCAAGCAGTTCTTCTCCGGCAACGCCGACGACCTGAACGTCTCGCTGTCCAAGTCGATCGACCTGACCGGCAAGACCTCGGCGAGTGTCTCGCTCAAGGGCCGGTACGCGATCGAGCTCGACTACGACTACCTGTACGCCGAGGTGTCGACCGACGGTGGCGCGAACTGGACCAAGCTCAACGGCACCGCGGGCGGCGCTCCGTTCGTCGCGGACGGCGCCGGCGCTCCGGCGATCAGCGGCTCGTCCAACGGCGCCTGGGTCGACGTCAATGTGCCGCTGGACGCGTACGCGGGTCAGAAGTTCGACTTCCGCCTGCACTACGTGACCGACGGTGGTGTCGCCGAGGGTGGTTTCTTCGGTGACGAGCTGACCGTCACCGCCGATGGCGCGGTCGTCTCCACCGAGGGCGCCGAGGGCACCTCGACCTGGACCGCGAACGGGTTCTCGATCGTGGGTGCCACCAGCACCTCGAACTTCCCGAACTACTACATCGCCGGGTACCGCAGCTACGTCTCGTACGACAAGTACCTGGCGACCGGCCCGTACAACTTCGGCTGGCTGAACACCAAGCCGGACTGGGTCGAGCACTACAACTACCAGACCGGTCTGCTGATCTCGTACTGGGACACCTCGCAGGTCGACAACAACACCAACGAGCACCCGGGTACGGGCCGCAACCTGTACATCGACGCTCACCCGAAGCCGGTTCTCAACCCGACCGGTGTTCCGTGGCGGTCCCGGGTCCAGGTGTACGACGCTCCGTTCAGCCTCTACCCGACTGACGGAATGACGCTGCACCTGAACGGCGCGAAGTCGGTCATCAAGCCGCAGTTCGGTGACCCGATCTTCAGCGACAAGGACAAGTACTTCTACGAGGAGCTGCCGAACCACGGCGTCAAGCTCCCCGCAGTCGGCGTCAAGATGGCTGTCCTGAGCCAGATCGGCACCTCCATGACGGTGGCGGTCTACTGATCCACGCACGACAGGCGGCGCCCGGGGCAACCCGGGCGCCGTCCGCGTTTCACGGAACCGGGTCCTCCCGCGATTCGTCCTATCTTCTACGCCTTACGCGGGAAGGATGAGCTTCATGCGCACTCAAGCAACGTTCCGGATCGGCCTGGCCGTCGCGGCCGGAGCGATCATCGCCGGTTGCGCGAACAGTTCGGGCTCACCGGCCACGCCCTCTTCGTCCAGCACCACCAGCAGCGCTCCGGTGCCGTCCGCGGCCCCCTCGTCGCCCCCGGCGCCCGTTCCGACCACCGAGTCGACGACGCCCGCGGGCACGCCGCCCACCGGGAAGCCGTTGCCCACCATCACGTTGACCGACAAGCCGCCCAAGGAGCCCACCGACCAGCAGCCGAGCACCGGCTGGGTGGCCGGGATGGTCACTCGCGGCGGCACGGGTCCGTGTTACGGCCTGATCGCCGACGACGGTCAGCGGTACGCGCTCTACTCCACCGCCGGCACCGAGCTGGTCCAGGGTTCCCGGGTGAAGGTCAAACTGGAGACCACCAAGCTGCGCATCTACTGCGGGCCGGGCACGTTGATGGCGATGACCGACGCCGAGCCGGTCAAATGATCACGGTGTGGCTCCATTTCGCCACCGTTCGACGTCGTCCGTGACAGCGAAGCCTAGGCTTACGACATGGGTGGTCGGGTGGACGAGTCGTGCGTGCTGACGGAGGGGCCGTGGTCGCACCGTTTCGTCGGCGCCAACGGCTCCCGGTTCCACGTCGCTGAGGTCGGCACCGGCCCGCTCGTCCTCTTCCTGCACGGTTTCCCCGAGTTCTGGTGGGCCTGGCACGACATCATGGTCCGGGTCGCCGACGCCGGCTTCCGGGCCGCCGCCATCGACCTGCGCGGTTACGGCGCGAGCGACAAACCCCCACGGGGGTACGACGGCTACACGATGGCCGCCGATGTGACGGGTCTGATCCGCGCCCTGGGCGAGCGGTCGGCCACGGTGGTCGGGGCCGGCGCGGGCGGCATGATCGGCTGGGCCGCCGCGTCGTTCCATCCCAAGCTGGTGAACCGGCTCGTGGTGCTCGGCGCCGCCCATCCGTTGCGGTTGCGGGCCGCGCTCTTCGCCGACCCGCGGGGGCAGCTCTCCGCGTCGTCGACTGTCCTGCGTTTCCAGGTGCCGCGCTTCGAGCACGTGCTGACCCGTGACGACGCGGCTCTGGTCGGCGAGCTGATGACCAGGTGGAGCAGCCCGCAGTGGGTGGACACCCCGGGGTTCACCGAGTATGTGGCGCGGTGCCGGGAGGCCATCCAGATCCCACAGGCGTCGTTCTGCGCCATGGAGGCGTACCGCTGGGTGGCCCGGAGCGCGTTGCGGCTCCAGGGGTACCGGTTCGTGAAGCTCATGCAGCGCCCGTCGAGTGTGCCGACACTTCAGTTGCACGGCGCGCTGGACACGGCGGTGCTACCTCGTACCGCGCAGGGTTCGGGACGCTACGTGACCGCCCCGTACGAGTGGCGGCTGTTGCCCGAGGCCGGGCACTTCCTTCACCAGGAAGCCCCGGATCTGGTGACCGGCGAGATCCTCAGGTGGCTCAAAACCCCGTCCTGATCTTCCGCTTATGATCACCTTAAGTGGTCATTAATAGATCAACTAGGGCACCGATCTGTCCTATTCTCACCGTCGGTTGCGGTTGGTACCGCTCCCAGACTGTGACTCAACGTAGTCGTTTGCGCCCGGCTGGCGGCGGGCGCACGTGACTTGAGATCGGCAAAACTTGAGATCGGAAAGGTCCCATGCCTAAGAGACACACCCGGGAACTCGCCGTCTTCGGCGTGGCCGGCGTGCTCGCCACCGCCGCCGTGGGCTGGTTCGTCCTGCCTTCGAGCGCCGCCACCAGTGCCGTGCCCACCGCCGGAGGCGCCTACAGCCTCTCCGTCGTGAAGAGCGGCCTGTGCCTCGACGTCACCGCCGGCAGCCTCGACAGCAGCGCCCTGCTCCAGCAGTCGGGGTGCACCGCGGGCGCCGCCGGGCAGCAGTTCAAGCTCGCCGCGGCCGGATCCACCGGGCAGTTCAACCTGGTCAACGTCAACAGCGGCAAATGCGTCGACGTGCCGGCCCGGAGCACCGTCAGCGGTGTCCAGCTGATCCAGTACACCTGCGGCAGCGCGGCGGCCAACCAGCTCTTCACGTTCACCGCGAGCGGCTCCGGGTACCAGATCAAGAACGTCAACTCCGGACTGTGCCTCAGCGACAAGGACGCAGGCACCACGGCCGGCGGCGCGATCATCCAGGAGACGTGCACCGCCAACACCAACAAGCAGTGGGTGCTGACCTCGGCCACCACCGCCGCGGCGGATTCGGCCGGCCGCCAGATGGAAGACCTGGACCGCGGCGTGATCAGTGTCCGCTCCGGCAGCGACAACCTGGTCAGCTGGCGGATGCTCGGCACCGACCCGTCGACCGTGTCGTTCAACGTGTACCGCGGGGGCACCAAGGTCAACTCTTCGCCGATCACCGGTTCGACGAACTACCTCGATGTGGGGGCGGCCGCTTCCGCCTCGTACACCATCAAGGTTTTGAGCAACGGTGTCGAGCAAGCGGCCTCGCCTGCCTCGCTCACCTTCGGTGCCGGTTTTCTCGACGTTCCGCTGTCGGTGCCGGCCGGCGGCACGACGCCCGACGGTGTCGCCTACACCTACTCGGCCAACGACGCCTCAGTCGGTGATGTCGACGGCGACGGCGACTACGAGATCGTCGTCAAGTGGGACCCGTCGAACTCCAAGGACAACTCGCAGTCCGGCTACACCGGCAACGTCTACGTCGACGCCTACACCCTCCAGGGCACGCGTCTCTGGCGCATCGACCTCGGCCGCAACATCCGCGCAGGCGCCCATTACACCCAATTCCAGGTGTACGACTACGACGGCGACGGCAAAGCTGAGGTCGCCATGAAAACCGCCGACGGGACAGTCTCCGGGACCGGCGTGACCATCGGGTCGTCCAGTGCCGACTACCGCAACTCGTCCGGCTATGTGCTGACCGGTCCGGAATACCTGACGGTGTTCAGCGGTCAGACCGGTGCCGCGCTCTCCACAGTCGACTTCGTCCCGGCCCGCGGCACCGTGTCGTCGTGGGGTGACAGCTACGGCAACCGGGTCGACCGGTTCCTGGCCGGCACCGCCTACCTGGACGGCGCCCGCCCGTCGCTGATCATGGCGCGCGGCTACTACACCCGCTCGGTGATCACCGCGTGGGACTTCCGGGACGGCGCTCTCACCAAACGCTGGACCTTCGACACGAACACGTCGGGCAACAGCGCCTACGCCGGCCAGGGCAACCACCAGCTATCAGTCGCCGACGTCGACGCAGACGGCAAGGACGAGATCATCTACGGCTCGATGGCGCTGAACGACGACGGCACCAGACTGTGGAACACCGGCAACGGCCACGGAGACGCCCTGCACGTCGGCGACTTCGACCTGAACAACCCCGGCCTCGAAGTGTTCAAGGTCGACGAGGACAAGTCGAAGCCCAGTTCCTGGCTCGCCGACGCGGCCACCGGCACGATCCTGTGGAAAACCGCGGCCAACGGCGACAACGGCCGCGGTGTGGCAGGCGACGTGTACGCCGGCAGCCCCGGTGGCGAATCCTGGTCCGCGTCCGAGACCGGCCTGTTCAACGCGGCCGGCACGGTCGTCGGCCGGGAACCCACAGGCATCAACTTCCTCGTCTGGTGGGACGGCGACCCGGTCCGCGAACTCCTGGACAGCAACAAGATCAGCAAGTACGGCACCAGCTCGGACACCCGCCTGCTGACCGCCGCCGACGTGAGCTCCAACAACAGCACCAAGGCCACCCCGGCCCTGTCCGGTGACATCCTCGGCGACTGGCGTGAAGAGGTGATCTGGCGCAAGACGGACAGTTCGGCGCTGCGGATCTACAGCACGCCGATCCCGACCAGCACCAGGCTGACCACTCTGATGCACGACTCGCAGTACCGGTCGGCGATCGCCTGGCAGAACACCGCCTACAACCAGCCACCCCACCCGAGCTACTTCCTCGGCGACGGCATGACCGTTCCTGCCCAGCCAAGCATCTACGTCCGCTGAACCCTCACCTGCACCCCCAGCCGAGTCCCCCGCCCATCCCCACGTTGAACTCGTTCCCCAGCTGAGTTCCCCACCCATCCCCACCAGATCACGGTCGGCCCGGTCCCCAACCCGGGCCGGCCATGATCTCCGGATGCCGGGGCCGAACCCCTTTCGTCATCGGTCCCGGCATCCGGCGAAAAGCGCCGCGCCACTCCTGGAGATCCCTGCATCACCCGCGAGTGAACACCGGTTCCGGCCGTCCCACCGATGCCCGACGACCAGTCCCTTCTCTCCTCAAGGTCGTCGAGCATCCGGGAACGGTCAACGGGCTCCCCACCTCCCAGGCGGGGAGCCCGTCCTTTTCCACAGAGTTATCCACAGGCCGCCGATCCAAATGCGGCGCCGAGTATCGCTTGGCTTCGCAGATCTTGCACGATATTGCACGCTTTCAGTGACCTTGCACGATTCTCCAGGTCAGAGCGTGACCACTCTTGCAAGATCTACTTCGCCGCGACGACCTTGCACGTTTCTTCTCGTCAGGGCGTGGAGAAAGCTGCAAGAACGCCGCGAGGGTGCCTTCTGCCCTTTTGTCGGATTCAGCCCGGCGGGCGCGATTCGGCCTTGAGTGGCAGGGGCGTCGCGGGGTAGTGCGGCACGCGTGGATGCGGTTGGAGGCGCGTGGCCGTACCAGATAGGGATTTAGATTCGGTGTTCGTAGCGGTCTCGGACCTCATGGGCCGGAGCCCAGCCCTGGTAGACGCCGTAGTCGAACTCTTCGAGGCCGAGCTGACGGGCGACCGGGGCGCGGCCGCCCGTGTACTCCAGGCGCAGCCAGGCGTCGGCCTCGGCGAGGACGATGAACGGTTCGCCGCGCCATGTGCACAGGGTGCGGACGTAAGCCATTTCGTCGTATTCGTCTGGTTCAAGGACTCGGACGTAACGGCCCGGCTTGGTCTCCTCGAAGCCTTCGCCCGGGGAGGCGCTGTAGATGCGGACATTGTCGCCGTCAGGGGCCGCGTCATACTCCCGGCCCTGCCAGGTGACCACGTAACCGTCGCGCATCGTTACTCACCCACCCGGCGCCACTGAGGGCCGTCCGCGTCGAAGATCGCCATCATCCGCTCGTTGCCGTCCACGTCGATGCTCCACAGCTGCGCGCCGTGCGGCAGGCGGACGCTGTCCACCTTGAACTCGGCGATCACGTCCCGGCCCTCGCCCGGCGCGAATCCGTTGCCACGGAACGGCGGACGCTCTATCACCCAGCCGTCCATCGCGCGCAGCGCCTGCTCGTTCTGGCCGCCGTAGGGGATCCGGTAGAGGCTCGGCCGGTACGCCGGCCAGCGCAGCACGAACGCCTCCTTGGCGTCCGACTGGAAGGGCGACGAGTCGTAGTAGAGCCCGAGGGCGCCGAACAGCTCAGCCGGGGTACGCAGGTGCTCGACCTCGGACGCCCGGTGCACGAAACCGGCCACCCGGTCGTAGCCCCGGTCGAGGTAGTAGTCGACCTGCTCGGCCGCGATCGTCTTCTGCATGACGGTGGCCTGCTGAGCCTCGTCGCTCGCGGGCTCGGGCGCCGGCACCGGAGCGGGCTGCGACTCGGCAGCAGGCGTTTCGGCCGGCTCGGCGCCGAGACCCGCCTCGGTGGCCCAGTTGGCCAGCGCGATGATCTGCGCGCCGGGGTACTTGGCGCCGACCGGGGTGCCCGGGTTCACCGCGAACGACCACGCCGGGTCCGGCCAGTTGCGGATCAGCTCGTAGAAGCGGACCCCGACCGTCCGGGTCGGCTCGCCGAAGTGGTCGGAGAGCCGGTCCTTGCTGGTGAACACGATGAGGTAGCGCTCGCCGTCGACCTCCTCCGGCAGGAACGCGAAACCGGACTCGCCGGGTGCGCTGCCGGGCCGGGAGTGGCTGGCCACCGGCACCAGGACCTGGGCCAGCAGCAGCGTGGACAGGAACACGTCGGTGTTGCCGGTGTCCGCGGCGTCCTGAAGCTCCTGCTCGACCTCGTTGGCCGGCACGAAATCCGTGCCGGACGGGCCGCGTGAACCGGTGGCCGACCCGGAGACACCGAGGTTGGACGCTCCGGTCGGGGTGTAGCCGCTGGTCGCGACGGGCAGCGCCTGAGTCGCGAAGGCCGGGCCGGAGAACGACTGCGTGGCGTACGCCGACGCCGGGCTGCCCTGCGGCGGAAGACCGTAGGCCGGACCGGGGGTGGGCTGGGTGTACGCCTGCGGCGCGGGCGGTGCCGGGTAGCCCGACGACGGGTAGGCGGAAGCGCCACCCGCGCCCGGGATCACCGGCGGGAGCAGGTTCGTCATCGTCGTCGCCGCGGGCGACTCGGCCTCCGGCCGAGGTGCGATCGACGGCGCCGGGCCGGACGGCCCGAAACGGTCGGCGGCGGGCGGCGGGGACTGACGATCCCATGCCGGAGGCTCAGATGGGGTACGCGCACCGAGCGCCTGTGCCGCCGCGGCCATCGAGGTGGGCCGCTCGGACGGCGGAGTGACCTGGCGGCGCGGCAAACCACCGGGTCCACCGGAGCCGGGAGCCGACGCGGGTGGCGCAGGCGGACTGACCGGCTGCTGTGCCGACGGTCCGCCGAAGGCCTGAGCCGGAGCCGGGCTGACCGGCTGCTGGGTCGCGGAGCCACCGAAAGCCGGAGCACCGGAGGCAGGGGCCGGACCACCGAAAGCCGGAGCCGGACCACCGGAGGCCGGAGCCAGACCACCGAAAGCCGGAGCCGCTCCCCCGGCGGGCGACGTGGATCCGCCGAAGCCCGGGGTGGGCGTGCCGTAGGACGGGGGCGCCGACGCGGGAGCGCCGGGCGGCGGAGAGGCCGGACGGAGCGAGGGACCCGAGGCCGCGGTGTTGGCGGCGTTCGACGAGGCCGGCACGAACCCGGCCATGCTGGTCATCGGGCCGCCACCGGTCGACTGGCCGGGCTGCCGCCGAGGCAGGGCGGCGCCGGGACCGGAAGCAGCCGGCGCAGCAGCGGGCGGCCCGCTGAACGGCGGAGCACCCGCAGGGGGGCCACCGAACTGCGGCGCGCTCGCGGGCGAGCCACCGAACTGCGGCGCGCTCGTGGACGGGCCACCGAACTGCGGCGCGCCGGCCGGGCCACCGAAAGGCTGGGCACCCCCGGGACCGCCGAAGGACGGAGCGGCGCCGGCGGGCGAGTTGGCGGGCGGGGCGCTGGCCGGTGCGGGCGGCGCGCTGGCCGGCTGTGTGCTCTGCTTGCCGGCCCAGGCCGGGTCGACAGGCGCCTCGGCCGGGTTGTAGGGCGTCACGTGCTCGGGCACCGGCGGCGTGTTGGCCATCGGAGTGCGCACCGGCAGTGGGGCGCCCAGGTCCTGGAGGGGACCACGGGGGTCCTCATCCGGCCGGAACGGCATGCCCGGTTTCTCCCAGCCCGGCGTGGCCATCCCGGCGCCGCCGCGTGACGGCGGCGAAACCGGAGCGGCAGGTGCGGGCGGAACCTGCGGCGGCGCATAGGCGGCCGGAGTCGCCGGAGGCTGATAGGCGGCGGGCGGGGCCGCCGCGGTGGACGGGCTGCGAACCGGCAGGCCGCTCGGCGAGGTCCCGCTGGGGGTACGCACCGGAAGCCCACCCGGACCCATCGGCGGCGTGTTGCCCACCGGGGGGATCGGGGCCACCGCGGGAGCGACCGGAGGCGCCGGCGGGGCACTGACCGGAGCCGGTGGCGCCGACGGCACGGCCGGAGCCGACGCGGCGGCGGCAACGACGGGCTCGGGCTCATGAGTCGGACCGCCGACCGCGCTCTCGCCACCCGCCCGGTTGGCCGCCAGCGCGGCCGCACCCAGCTCCTGGATCTTCGAGGTGGGGTGCGCCTCACGACCCGGACCACGGGTGGGCAGCCGGAGGTCGCCACGGGCGAGCTGGGCCACGAACCAGGCCGGCAGGTAACCCTCGATCACCAGACCGGGGTTGACGGCGAGCCACCACTCGAGGTTGGGCCAGGTGTTGGCCAACTCCGAATACGGCACTCGCCGTGCCGAGCCGGTGTAGTCGGCCAGGCAGGATTGCAGCGCGGCGTTCGACGTGAACGCCAGCACGTGGGTGCGACCGCCCGTGCTCCACGTGCCCCAGCCCATCGGCGCAGTGCCGGCTAGAACCTCAGCGGAGACCGGTAACAGAAGGTCGACACCGGCGAGAATGCGGAAGTAGGACTCCTGGTCGTCGGTGCGCAACGCATCGCGCATCGCAGCCTCGGCGTCCGTAGCCGGTTCCCACTCGGACACGTCCACCTCTCCCCACGCGTGTCAACGAGCCAACTCAACGCGTATAACCTACAAGGTCAGGCCACAATCACAATGGGCGGCAGCATGCTGACCGTCAGGTTGGGCCTACGACGCCTCCGGAAATGGGCCGTCCGGGCCCCGCAGCATGCACCGATGGCTCGATGTGATCACCCAACAACCGATGGTAACCGCGGGAACCGGCGACGCCATTTACGCGAACGGGCGACCCGTCCGGGCTCATCGGCTCACTGGAACCGGTTGGTCGCGGCCCGCTCGGTCTCCTGGTAGTCGTCCTTCGACCGCTCCAGCGCCGAACCGATCTCCCCCAGGATCCGCTGCAGGTCCTGGGAGGCTGCCTGCCACGTGCGCTGGCGCACGTCGTAGGCGTCCTGAGCCGCGCCGGACCAGGTGCCCTGGAGCTTCTTGCCCTCGCCCTCCAGATACTCGAGGTCGGCGTTCAGCTTGTTCACCGCCTTCGCGATGTCCAGGCGCGCCTGGTCGAGCGAGGCGAAGTTGACGAGCAGGTGTCCGTCGTTCATGACTTCCTCCGGTAGGTCAGAGCGGCAGGGTGAACTGGCCGCCGGTCCGGCCGATGCTGGACGCGGCGTCGGCGTCGGAACGCTCGTAGCTCTTACCGGACGTACGGATGCCCTCGGCGGTCTGGGCCAGGGCCTCGTTGAGCCGCTTGAGGTCGCTCGCATACTGCGTCTTGACGTGGTCGAACGCCATCGCGCCCTGGCCCTTCCACCCGGCGCTGAGCCCCTCGAGCTCCCGCATCAGCGTGTTCAGCATGCTCTGGAGCGAACCGTTGATCCGGTCGAACTCGCTGGCGGTACTCGCCATCTGTGCGGACTGGCTCTCAGTCTGCGACATCGTGACGTCACCCCTTTCCCAAATCTGATCCGGTGTGGACCACAGGTCGCATCGACGCGGGCCACCAGGCTAGCCGCTGACGAGCAGGTCTGCCGCCCGTCGCGAGACAACAGCGACGACGTTAGCGGCCAGGCACGAGCCCCGTCTGCCCCGGGAAGCCAACCTGTGGATAACTCCCCCGTAGGGCAGTGGAGCTGTGAATAACTGCCCTACGATGACCCGCGCACGAGAGTGAATGGATGCCTGGCCACGGGGAGGGACGGTCGATGAGCACCGAGAGCGCGGTTCCGATGACCGAGTCCCTGCTCCGCCCCCGCCGTGGTGGCCGCCTGCTCGGCGCGCGCCCGGAGCAGATCGTCGCCACCCAGGTCGCCGCGGCCGTGCTGCTGGCCGGCCTGGTGGCCGGCGGGCTGGCCATGGTGCCGGCGGTGGTCGTCGCGGCCGGCCTGCTGGCGTTGACCTGGCTGCGGCTGCGCGGCCGGTGGGCCTTCCAGTGGCTCGGTGTGCTGGCCCGCTATTCGGGTCGCCGCCGCTCCGCCTCGATCGCCAACAGCACGGCCCTGCTCTCCTACGCGGCGCCCCGGGTCCGGCTGACCAGCCTGGATCTGCCGGGCACGTCGGCGGCGGTCCTCGCCGACGACTCCGGGCTCACCGTCCTGATCGAGCTGGGTGACCCGGCCGACGAGGCGTCCGCCATCCCGTCCTTCGCCGCCCTGCTGCACGCCACCGGCCGTGACCAGGCCGTCGGCGACCAGCCCCGGGTGCGCGCCCAGCTGGTGCTGAGCGCGGTCCCGGCCCCGACCGCCCGGGGTGGCACCGGGCCGTCGCAGAGCTCCTACCGGACCCTCGCCGAGGGCAGCTCGCTCAGCTATCTGCGGGCCGTGCTGGCGCTGCGGGTGTCCCGGGCCGGCGGCTGGTCCGACGACGAGCTGCACCGCAGCCTGGCCGGCATGACCCGCCGCCTGACCCGCCGGCTGGGGTCGTCGCTGGCCCGCCCGCTGGGTGAGGTGGCCGCGCTGCGCGCCATCGCGGACCTGGCCAACGCCGAGACCGGCGGCTCGGACAGCGCCCGCGAGTCCTGGTCGTCGCTGCGCCTGGGTGGCCTGGTCCAGGCGACGTTCCGGTGCCGGCCGGCCGCCGGGTCCGACCTGACCGGCAATCTGATCACCCGGATCCTCCATCTGCCGGCCGCCGCGACCACCGTGTCGATGACCGCGACCGGCCTCTTCGTCCGGGTCGCCGCACCCGATGTCACCGGGCTGGACACCGCGGTCCGGGCGCTGCGCACCCTGCTCGCCACCGATCGGGTGCGGCTGCGGCGCCTGGAGGGCGCACAGCTGCCGGGTCTGGCCGCCACCCTGCCGCTGGGCGGTGAGGCGGTGGACGGCAAGCGGATCGGCGCTCCGGAGCTCCCGATCAGCCCGGCCGGCCTGATGATCGGCCGTAACCAGGGCGGCGGCGCGGTGCTGATCCGCCTGTTCCGGCCGGAGCCGACCCGGGCGCTGCTGGTGGGTGGCCTGCCGGGCGCTCAGCTGCTGGCGTTCCGGGCGATGGCGACCGGGGCCCGGGTCGTGGTGCGGACGACCCGGCCGCACGCCTGGGAGCCGTTCGCGCGGGGCGCGGCGGTGCCCGGCGAGGCGATCACGATCCTGCCGGCGGGCCGCCCATTCGACGCACCGGCCGGTTCGGTACGGCATCCGACCCTCACCGTTCTCGACACCGGCGCGGCCCCCGGCGGCCCGGAGCCGGCCCGGGACGCGGGATGGCAGACCACCCTGGTGGTCCGGGACGAGTTCGGCGCTCCGGACCTCCCACACGCCACCGAGGCCGATCTGGTGGTGCTCCAGCGGCTGACCCCGGCCGAGGCGACCCTGCTCGGCGGCACGCTGGGGCTGGGCGAGACCGCGTCGTACTTCCCCCGGATGCGTACCGACATGGTGGCGGTGATCAACCGGCGGGCGGTCCGGTGGGCGGTGTTCGCACAGACGCCGATCGAGCAGAGCCTGATCGGCGAGCCGACCCGGAGTCAGGCTCTGACCCCGGCCTGAGACGCGACGAACGGCGACGTGGTGCGGGCATAGATCTGACAAAGATCGCGGAGTGTCGTTTCCACAGGTGGACGGGCCATGGCACGATTCCCGGCCATGGGCATCCTCATCCGGCTGGTGATCACCGCCGTATCGCTGTGGATCGCGACTCTGGTGATCGACGGCATCGAGCTGACCGCCGACACCACTGCCAACAAAGCGGGCACACTGCTCGCCGTCGCAGTGATCTTCGGCCTGGTCAATGCGGTTCTCCGGCCGATCATCAAAGCCATCGGCTGCGGCTTCTACGTCCTCACCCTGGGCCTGGTGGCGGTCCTGGTCAACGGTCTGCTCCTGCTGCTCACCAGCTGGATCGCGGACAAGCTCGACCTGGCCTTCCACGTGGACGGCGTCTTTACCGCGATCCTCGGCGCGCTGCTGGTCGGCATCGTGAGCTGGCTGCTGAACATGCTGGTCCCGGACGGCGACTGATTTCACAATTGCAGGCCAGTAGGCCCGGATTGGCCTCGTGACCTGCTTCATAGTTGCAAGGATCGAAACATGCCCCCGCCCTTACGGTGGGGGCATGAGCGACGAGCGGCGTGGATACGTGTACGGCCTCACGGCCTACGCGATGTGGGGTTTCTTCCCCATCTACTTCAAGTTCCTGCGCCCCTCGCCGCCACTGGAGATCCTGGCCCACCGGGTGGTGTGGTCGGTCGTCTTCGTGGCCCTGCTGCTCACCGTGATGCGCAACTGGCGGTTCCTGGGACGGCTGGTGCGCACTCCACGGCTGCTCGGCGGGGTCACGCTGGCGGCCGTGCTGATCGGCGTCAACTGGGGCACCTACATCTACGGGGTCAACTCGTCCCGGGTGGTGGAGACGGCGCTCGGCTACTTCATCACGCCGCTGCTGGTCGTCCTGCTCGGTGTCACGGTGATGGGTGAGCGGCTGCGCCCGCTCCAGTGGGCCGCGGTGGGCATCGGCGGCCTGGCGGTGGCGATCCTGACCATCGACTACGGCCGGCTGCCGTACATCGCGCTGACCCTGGCCGCCTCGTTCGGCTGCTACGGCCTGATCAAGAAGCGGATGTCACTGCCGCCGGCCGAGGGCCTGTTCGTCGAGTCGGCGGTGCTGATGCTGCCGGCAATGGCGTTCCTGACCTGGCTCAACCTGTCCGGTGAGGCGGCGTTCGGGCACGTCTCGGCCACGCACACCGTGCTGATGCTGATCGCCGGTGTGCTGACCGCGATCCCGCTGCTGCTGTTCGCCGCCGCCACGAACCGGGTGCCGCTGGTCGGCCTCGGCATCCTGCAGTACGTGGCGCCGATCCTCCAGCTCGCGGTCGGCGTGCTGATCTATCACGAGCCGATGCCGCCGGCCCGGCTCGCCGGGTTCGGCCTGGTCTGGCTGGCGCTGATCGTGTTCACCGCGGACGGCATCCGCAGCGCCCGGGCCGCGGCCCGCACCCGGGCGGCGGCTGCGGTGGCCGCTTAGCTCTGCGGCTCGTAGACGAGCATCACCTTGTCGTCGGAGCGGACCAGTTCGAGCCGGGACAGGCTGCCCTGGGTGAAGTGGGTGGCCGCCGGCATCTGGAACTTCTTGCCCGGCTGGGCCAGCCACGATCCGAGTTGTTCGGTCTGCTCGTCGGGTCCGTAGGCGATGAGCCGGAAGGTGTACGGCTTGGCCACCTCGCTGTACGAGCACTCCATCTCGACCCGGCTGCCGGCCCCGGTGCTGGTGATCCGGATGGTGGCCGCGATCTGCGACGCGGGGTCGACCTTCGTCATCGCGATCGGCGGCCCGGCTGGTGGGCTCGTCGGGTCACCGGCGTTCAGCCCCCAGTACGCCAGCCCGCCCCCGATGACGAGGAAGAGCACGAGCGCCGCGATCGAACTGACGATCCGGATCGGCCGGGCCCGTACTTTTCGCAGTGACGGGGCATGCGCCGGCCGGGACAGATTGGACAGGCTGGGGTCGAGCAGTTTGGCGAACTCGTCCGCGTCGAGCCGGTCGAGCATGTCCGGCACGAGCGCCAGATCGGCGACCGCCTCCCGGCAGAACGAGCATGTTGCCAGGTGACGCTCATATGCGGCCCGTTCTATCGGCGACAGCGCGCCAAGGACGTAGGCGGCGTCGTCGTGCCCGTCCTCGCATCGCATTCCTACCGCCTCCAACCGGGTCACTTCTCCCGGTCTCTGGTACGCGGCATCGGGCTCTAAGGTTCAACGATTCCTTAAACCCCCACCTCAAGCCGTGGCGGCCCAAATTCGGAGAGCGACCACCCGTTCAGGCGGTTGCGGACTCGCCTCCGGACAGGGCTTCCGCCACGTTCCGCGCGGCTGCGGTGAGTTTCGCCCGGACCACACGGGCCGAGGTCAGCATCTCGGCGGCGGGCATCGAGCAGGCCAGGACGAGCCGGCGCTCCATGTCCCGGTCGGCGACGACGACCACCGCGGCGGATGCGAGGCCCTGCCGGAACTGACCCATCTCGATCTGCATGCCGCGGCGCTCACCGGCGGCCAGGTCGGCCTCCAGCGCCTCGGGCGTGGTGAGGGTGGCCGGGGTGAATGCCCGCATCCCGTAGTCACGCAGATAGCGCGAACGCTGGTCGGGCGTGAGCGTGGCGAGCAGCGCCTTGCCGAGCGCGGTGGCGTGCCCGCCCTCGTCGAAGCCGGGCGCCACATCGTCGAGGAACGGGGAGCGGGCCCCCTCGGCGGAGGCGGTGACCGCTATCCGGCCGCCGACGAACCGGCCCAGGTAATGGCTGTATCCACTGTCGACAGCGGCCCGCCGCAGCGCCTCACCGACGGCGGGCGGCCCACGGAAGGCCGAGACCAGCTCACGGTATCGATCGGCGATCTCGAGCCCGACGATGTACGTGCCGTCCTCGCGCCGGATCACGTAGCCCTCGTAGGCCAGCGTGCGGACGAGGTGGTACGTCGTCGCGACGGTCAGCTCGCATCGACGGGCTATCTGTTTCACGGTGAGTCCGCGCGGAGCCCGGCCCACGGACTCGAGCACGCGCAGGGCACGCGAAACGCTCCGGATGAGATCTGACGGCTCCGCTAGGGGGTCACGCACAGCTACCTCCGAGGCCAGGGACTTACACCATATGAACAATCGGCCTCGGACGGAATGCCAAACAGGAGTGGATCACGGTCGATTTACACAGCGCGTGCGACCGACGGAACTGTCCGCAGTGGAGAAATTCCGAAATGCCCCTTTTAACCCACGCAAACGTGGGCGAGTGGGTTGAGACGGCTCAGCTAGTACGGTCGGCGATGAAGTCGCAGAGCGCTTCCATCGTCCGTTTCGCCTCACCGGCCGGCAACGGCGCCAGCCTGGCCCGCGCCTCCTCGGCGTAGGACCGCACGGTCTCCCGCGCCCGTTTCATCGCCGCCGACTCACGCAGCAGCGTCAGCGCCTCGGCGTGCAGCTCGTCGTCGGTGATCGGACCGGCCGACAGCAGCTCCCGCAACCGGACCGCGGAGGCGTCGGTGTCGTCACCGGCCAGCGCATAGAGCACCGGCAGCGTCGGGACACCCTCACGCAGGTCGGTGCCGGGCGTCTTGCCGGACTGGACCGACTCGCTCGCGATGTCGAGCAGGTCGTCGGAGAGCTGGAAGGCGATGCCGATGGTCTCGCCATAACCGGCGAGCGCCTCCACGAACTCCGGGCGCGCGCCGGAGAACAGCCCGCCGAAACGGGCCGCCGTGGCGATCAGGGACGCCGTCTTCTCGGTGATGACGTGGAGATGGTGCTCGATCGGGTCGGTGCCGCGCGGGCCGACCGTCTCGGCGATCTGCCCGTGCACCAGCCGCGCGAACGTCTGCGCCTGGAGATGGACCGCCTCGGTGCCGAGGGTGGCGGCCAGATCGGCGGCCTGGGCGAAGAGGTAGTCACCGACCAGGATGGCCACCGAGTTGCCCCACCGCGCATTCGCGCTCGGCGCTCCCCGGCGCACCAGCGCCTCATCCATGACGTCGTCGTGGTAGAGCGTGGCCAGATGGGTCAGCTCCACGACGTTCGCCGCGTCGACGATTTGTGGCGACTCCGGGTCGCCGAACTGCGCCCCGAGCGCGACGAGCAGCGGCCGGAACCGCTTGCCGCCGGCGTCGGCAAGATGACGCGCGGCCTCGGCCACCAGTGGATCGGCGCTGGCCACATGGCCCCTCAGCGCAACCTCCACAGCGGCCAGCGTCGCAGACACCGACTCGTCCATCGCGGGATCGACGTCGAGGCCCAGCGATGACAGCGCGAGATCGCGCGGGGTCAGATCACCGGTGCTCACCACGCATTCACCTTGCCATACGGCCCTACCGCTTTCTGTCCCAGGGTGGCATGGGACAAGATCAAGAATCCGACACCTGGGGTACGGCCCCTCAGCTCCCGTTTCGGACCCGGGACCGGATCGCCCGGTAGTCCGCCCACGGGATCACCGGACGGGCCAGCCCACGGCGTTCGAGGTACCGCTTGGTGGCCGCCTTGGTCTCCCGCAGGATGCGGAACTGGTCGAGCGCGCTCCCCTTGTGCCGGGCGCCGGGCTCGACGAGACGGTCCGGTTTGAGCAGCCAGCCGTTTCCGTCGGCGATCAGTTCGCCCCGGACGCTCGCGTTGTAGAGGTTCCACAGCTTGTCGTCGTGGCGGTGCACGAGCAACCCGGCCGGGCCCTCGGCGACCGGCACGTCGTCCGGCACGTCGACCCGGTACCCACCGGACGCCACGTTCACCGTGGTCCGCAGCAGCACCGGGGCGCCGGCCTTGTCGACGGCGGTCAGCACCGCCGAGTCGAAGCCGGCGAGCACCTCGGTGCCGAGCATCGACGTCACCTTGGGGCGGGAGGGCACGGGCAGCGGTCGCTGCACCACCTCGGTCGGCGTGACCGTGATCAGCAGCCGCATGTAGTAGAAATCGGTCATCGCCGTCATCGGCCAGTCCAGGTAGGACTGCGAGTGGGGCTGCCGGGCCAGCAACAGCTCCCAGAACCTCTCCAGGTCGCCGTCGGGCCGCACGTGGATCTCGTCGGGGCAGATCGCCTCACCCCGTACCAGAATCTGCTCGGGCTGCTTCAGACCGCTCGCGGTGGGGTCGGAGAAGAGCAGTGCGACCCGCCCGTCCCGTCGGACGTTGAACGCCTTCTGCGGGTATCCGAGCGAGGTGGTGAGCAGGATCGTGCCGTCTGCGCGGACCAGCCCGGAGGTCGGCCAGGCGACCGGCGCCCCGCTCTTGGTCAGCGTCGCGAACTCACATGTCCGGTAGGCCTGGAGGGTCTCGTTGAGCGCTGTCGGATCAGACACGCGGCGAGGTTAGACGATCATGGTCGACAACCGATAAACGGTCCGGGAACGACGGAGGCCCCGGCATCGCCGGGGCCTCCACGCGCTGATCAGAATCAGCGAACGAACTCGGATGCCTGTTGCGTGAGGTCGAGCAGCGCGTCCGGCGCCACGCCCAGCGCCACCGTGACGAGCACACCGAGACCCAGCACCGCCGAGGTGAGGAAACCCGGGATGGAGACCGCCGGAGTGGTCTCACCCGGCTCGGAGAGCCACATCAGCACGATCACCCGCACGTACGGGAAGGCCAGCAGCATGCTGCTGATCACACCGAAGATGACCAGCCACGTCTGCCCACCCGCGGCCGCCGCTCCGAAGACCGCGAACTTGCTGGAGAAGCCGCTGGTCAGCGGAATGCCGGCGAAGGCGAGCAGGATGAACGTGAAGACCCCGGCGAGCAGCGGGCTCTTCCGGCCGATGCCGGCCCACCGGGACAGGTGGGTGGCCTCGCCGTCGGCGTCACGGACCAGGCTGATGATCGCGAACGCGGCGAGCACCGAGAACCCGTACGCCACCAGGTAGAACATCGTGCCGCTGAGGCCCCGGTCGTTGAGCGCCAGGACACCCACCATGAGGTATCCGGCGTTCGCGATCGACGAGTAGGCCAGCAGGCGCTTCAGGTCGGTCTGGGTGACCGCCAGGATCGCGCCGATGAACATGGTCAGCACCGCGATGCCGCCGAGGATCGGCTGGAAGTCCCAGCGCACCCCCTCGAACGCCACGTACAGCACCCGCAGCAGGGCCCCGAAGGCGGCGACCTTGGTGCAGGCCGCCATGAACGCGGTGATCGGCGTGGGCGCGCCCTGGTAGACGTCCGGCGTCCAGACGTGGAACGGCGCGAGCGCGGCCTTGAAGAGCAGGCCGATCGAGACCATCGCCAGACCCACGTAGAGCAGCACCTGGCTGCGCTGCGGGTTGGCGACCGCCTCGTGCACGTCACCGAGCTGGATCCCGCCCGCGAAGCCGTAGATGAAGGCCACCCCGAACAGGAAGAACGCCGAGGCGTACGAGCCGAGCAGGAAGTACTTGAGCGCCGCCTCCTGGCTGAGCAGCCGCCGGCGACGGGCCAGCGCGCACAGCAGGTAGAGCGGCAGCGAGAAGACCTCCAGCGCCACGAACATGGTGAGCAGGTCGTTCGCCGCCACGAAGAGGAGCATGCCGCCGAGCGCGAAGACCGTGAGCGGGTACACCTCGGTGGCGCCCGGCTCACTGCTCGCCTGCTTGGCGTCCTTCTGCGAGCCGACGGTGACCGCGGCCTGCGAGACGAACACGCCGCCACGCTCGATCGAGCGCTCGCCGATCAGCAGCAGCGACACCCCGCCGAGCACCAGGATCGCGCCCTGGAGGAACAGGGTCGGCCCGTCCACGGCGACCGCTCCGCCGATGGTGATCGTCCGGGTGCCGCGCTCCATGATCACCGCGGACAGCGAGACCACCACGGCGACCAGCGCCAGCGCCAGCTGGACCGCGTTGCGGGCCCGGCGCGGCACGGCCACCTCGACGAGCACGCCGAGGCAGGCTGCGCCGAAGAGGATCAGCATCGGGAGCAGCGCCCCGTAGTCGATCGGGGGCAGTTTCAACGGTTCCATCTCAGCCGCCCACCTTTCCGCCGGCTTCCACCGTGGGAACCGGGTCCTGCACACCGACGTCCAGCATGGTCGCCTCCACCGCCGGGTTGATCACATCGGTGACCGGCTTCGGGTAGAAGCCGAGCACCAGCAGGAGCGCGATCAGCGGCGCGACGACCACCTTCTCGCGCAGGGTGATGTCCTTCGACATCGCCGGCACCTCGGTGAGGGCCGGGTTCAGGGTGCCCTGGGTGGTCCGCTGGATCATCCACAGCACGTACGCCGCGGCCAGCACGATGCCCAGGGTGGCCACCACGGCGTACCCCTTGTTGGTGCTGAAGGTGCCGATCAGGACCAGGAACTCACTGACGAAGGGTGCGGTGCCGGGCAGCGCCAGCGAGGCGAGGCCGGCGAAGAACAGCACCCCGGCCAGCACCGGCATCAGCTTGCCGGCCCCGCCGAAGTCGCTGACCAGCGACGACCCGCGCCGGGCGACGAACATGCCGACCACGATGAACAGCAGGCCGGTGGCCAGGCCGTGGTTGACCATGTAGAGCACCGCGCCGGTGCCGGCCTGGGTGGTGAAGGCGAAGATGCCGATACCGATGAAACCGAAGTGCGCGATCGAGGTGTACGACACCAGGCGCTTCAGGTCGTTCTGGCCGACCGCGAGCAGGGCCGCGTAGATGATGCCGATCACCGCGAGAGCCATGGCGGCCGGGGCGAACCAGCGTGACGCCTCAGGGAAGAGCGAGAGGCAGTAGCGCAGGATGCCGAACGTGCCGACCTTGTCCATCACGCCGACCAGCAGCGCAGCGGCGCCGGCCGGAGCTGCGCCACCGGAGTCCGGCAGCCAGGTGTGGAACGGGAAGAACGGCGCCTTGATCGCGAACGCCACGAAGAAGCCGAGGAACAGCCACCGCGCGGTGTTCTGGTCGATCGACGCGGTCGCCTTGGCCAGCTCGGTGAAGTCGAAGGTGTTCCCGCCGAGCACCCACAGGCCGATCACCGAGGCCAGCATGAAGAGGCCGCCGACCAGGCTGTAGAGGAAGAACTTGACCGCCGCGTACTGCTTCTGGCCGCTGCCGAACGACCCGATGATGAAGTACATCGGGATCAGCATGATCTCGAAGAACACGTAGAACAGGAAGATGTCCGCCGCGGCGAACACCCCGATCATCGTGAACTCGAAGGACAGCAGCAGCGCGAAGTAGGCCGGGGCCGACCGGGTGCTCTGGTCGACGTCGTTCCAGGACGCCAGGATCACGACCGGGAACAGGACGGCGATCAGCATCAGCATGACGAGCGCGATGCCGTCGGCGGCGAACGTGAAGTTCACGCCCCAGGACGGGATCCAGGCGTACGACTCCCGGAACTGGAATCGCGGGCCGTCCTTGACGGTCCACGCGACCCACATGAAGACGCTCAGCACCAGGACGAGCAGGGACCAGCCCAGCGCGACCGCCTTGGCCAGCTCGGCCTTGGCCCTCGGGATGAAGGCCACCACCAACGCGCCCACCAGGGGCAGGAGGGTGAGGACGGAAAGGAACGGGAAATCTTTCACGCCAACCACCCCAGCTGGATCGCGAGGAAGGCGCCGACCACGAGCATGGCGCCGGTGAGCATCGACAGGGCGTACGACCGGACGAATCCGGTCTGGAGCCGCCGCAGCCTGCCGGAACCACCGCCGATGCCGGCGGCGATGCCGTTGACCAGGCCGTCGATCCCCCGGTTGTCGAGGAAGACCAGCGCCCGGGTCAGGTAGATGCCGGGCCGCTCGAAGACCGCCTCGTTGAACGCGTCGGTGTACAGGTTGCGCCGCGCCGCGGTGACCAGCACGCCGGCCGGCTCCGGCTCGAGCGCGGTGCCCTTGCGGAACAGCGCCCAGGCCAGCCCCGCCCCGATCACCGGGATCACGACGCCCAGGATCTGCAGCGCCAGATGCGGGAGCACTGTCGCGTGCTCCTCGCTGTGCTCACCGAGAACCGGCGTCAGCCAGTCCGGCACGGTGCTGGCCATCAGAACGCCCGCGCCGACCGAGCCGATCGCCAGCAGGATCAGCGGAATCGTCATGATCGCCGGCGACTCGTGCGGGTGCTGGTTGTCCTCGGTCCAGCGGGCCGGACCGTGGAACGTGAGCACGAAGAGCCGGGTCATGTAGAAGCCGGTCAGACCCGCGCCAAGCAGGGCCGCACCGCCGAAGACCCAGGGCTGCCATCCTTCGCCCTCGAAGGCGGCCGCGATGATCGGCTCCTTGGAGAAGAAGCCGGAGAGCGGCGGGATGCCGATGATCGCGAGCCAGCCGGTGCCGAAGGTCAGCCAGGTGATCTTCATGTGCTTGGACAGGCCACCGAACCGCCGGATGTCGACCTGGTCGTGCATCCCGTGCATGACCGAGCCGGCCCCGAGGAACATGTTGGCCTTGAAGAAGCCGTGCGCCAGCAGGTGCACGATGGCCAGGGCGTACGCCCCGCCGCCGAGCCCGACGCCGAGGAACATGTAGCCGATCTGGGAGACCGTCGACCAGGCCAGGATCCGCTTGATGTCGTCCTTGGCCGCGCCGATGAGACAGCCCATCAGCAGGGTGATCGCACCGATGCTGACCACGATCAGCTGCAGCGTCTCGTTGGCCGAGAAGATCGGGTTGGACCGGGCGATCAGGTAGACACCGGCGGTGACCATGGTCGCCGCGTGGATGAGGGCGGAGACCGGGGTCGGGCCCTCCATCGCGTCCGGGAGCCAGGCCTGCAGCGGGAACTGGCCGGACTTACCGCAGGCACCGAGCAGCAGCAGGATGCCCATCACCAGGATGGTTCCGGCGGCCAGCGAGTCGACGCCGTTGAAGACGCCGTCGTACTGGGTGGTGCCCAGCTCGGTGAACATCAGGAAGATGCCGATCGCCAGGCCGGCGTCGCCGACCCGGTTCATCAGGAACGCCTTCTTGCCCGCGGTCGCCGCCGAGGGCTTGGTATACCAGAACGAGATCAGCAGGTACGACGCCAGACCGACGCCCTCCCAGCCGAAGTACAGCATCACGTAGTTGTTGCCCAGGACCAGCAGAAGCATCGCCGAGACGAACAGGTTGAAGTAGGCGAAGAACTTCCGTCGCCCGGGGTCGTGCTCCATGTAACCCACCGCGTACAGGTGGATCAGGGAGCCGACACCGGTGATCAGCAGGACGAAGACGCCGGCCAGCGGGTCGAAGAGCAGACCGAAGTCGACGTGCAGATCGCCGACCACGATGAAGTCCCAGAGACTCAGCTCAGCGGAACGCTTCGCCGGGTCAAGACCGGAGAGATTGAAAAAGAAGATCAGCCCGAGTACGAACGACGCCGCGACCGAGGCCACGCCGAGCCAGTGCCCCCAGCGGTCGGACCGCTTACCGAGCAGCAGCAGGATCGTCGCACTGGCCAGCGGGATGGCCACGAGCAACCAGATGTTGCTCAGCACTCCCGTCGCCGGGGCGAATGTGTGTTCCACGAAATGCCCCTTCAGTACTTCAGGAGGTTCGCGTCGTCGACGCTCGCCGAGCGTCGCGTACGGAAGATCGACATGATGATGGCGAGGCCGACCACGACCTCAGCCGCCGCGACGACCATCACGAAGAACGAGATGATCTGGCCGTCCAGGCCGCCGTTGATCCGGCTGAAGGTGATCAGCGCGAGGTTGGCGGCGTTGAGCATCAACTCGATGCACATGAACAGCACGATCGCGTTGCGCCGGACGAGCACCCCGGCAGCGCCGATGGTGAACAGGATGGCCGACAGGACCAGGTAGTAGTCGGGAGTCACTTCTCGGTTCCCTTCGGCGCGGCCTCCGACTGGCTCAGCTCACGAACCGGCAGGATCGGCGAGATGCTCCGCTCGGCCCCGTTGCCGTCCGGCAGCCGGGCCGGCGCGGCCACCGACATGGTGTTCGCGTAGATGCCGGGGCCGGGCTTCGGACCGGGGTAGTTGCCCGGGCGGAAGCGTTCCTTCATCCGGGTCACCTGGTCACGCACGTCCTCCTTGGCCTTCTCGACGTGCGCCAGGATCATGGCGCCGACGGCGGCCGTGATCAGCAGCGCCGAGGTGACCTCGAACGCGAAGACGTACTTGGTGAACAGGAGCGAGGCCAGGCCCTCGACGTTGCCGTTCGCGTTGGCCTGGTCCAGGCCGACCGTGAAGGTCGAGCCGAGCGCGCGGGCCAGGCCGGCGCCGATCAGCGCCGCGAAGCCGACACCGAGCACGATCGCCGCGATCCGCTGGCCCCGCAACGTCTCGATCAGCGAGTCCGACGCGTCCCGGCCGACCAGCATCAGCACGAACAGGAACAGCATCATGATCGCGCCGGTGTAGACGATGATCTGCACGAAACCGAGGAACGGCGCCGAGTTGATCACGTAGAAGAACCCGAGGTTCAGCATCGTGACGACAAGCCACAGCGCGGAGTGCACCGCGTTGCGGGCCAGCACCATGCCGAGCGCCCCGATCACGGCCAGCGAGCCGAGGATCCAGAAGGCGACCTGCTCACCCGTGGAGACGGCGTTCACTCGTCGCCCCCCTGGGAGATCGGGGCCTTCTCGGCGCCGACCGACGTGCCCGGGTTGGTGAGCGCGCCGACGTAGTAGTCCTTGTCGGTGTCACCCAGGCGCATCGGGTGCGGCGGCTGCTCCATGCCCGGCAGCAGCGGGGCCAGGAGCTCCTTCTTCGTGAAGATCAGGTCCTGGCGGTTGTCGCGGGCCAGCTCGTACTCGTTGCTCATGGTCAGCGACCGGGTCGGGCAGGCCTCGATGCACAGACCGCAGAAGATGCACCGCGCGTAGTTGATCTGGTAGATCTTCGCGTACCGCTCGCCCGGCGAGAACCGCTGATCGTCGGTGTTGTCGCCGCCCTCGACGTAGATCGCGTCGGCCGGGCAGGCCCAGGCGCACAGCTCGCAGCCGATGCACTTCTCCAGGCCGTCCGGGTGGCGGTTGAGGATGTGCCGCCCGTGGTAGCGCGGCGCCGGCTTCGGCGGGGAGAACGGGTAGTCGGTCGTGATCACCTTGCGGAACATGTGCGCGAAGGTCACGCCGAAACCCTTGAAGGAGCCGGTGAACGTACCCACGTCACACCTCCTTCGTAACGGGGTCGCGTTCGGCCACTTCGCGCCGGACTCGGGGGCTCGGCGGGACCTGGAGGTCCATCGGCGGGACCGGGAAACTGCCCGGTGGCCGCTGATGCAGCTCCTCCTCGATGGAGAGCTGCTTCGGTTTCTTCGGCGACGGCCAGCCCCAGGCGATGGCCAGCACGAGCACCGCCACGACGCCTGTGGTGACCCAGCGGGTGGTGTCCGAGATGGCGCCGCTGCGGGCGACCTTGAAGAACGCCAGGAAGAGGATCCACACCAGGCTGACCGGGATGAGGACCTTCCACCCGAAGCGCATGAACTGGTCGTAGCGCATCCGGGGGAGCGTGGCCCGCAGCCAGATGAAGCCGAAGAGCAGGATCAGCACCTTGCCGAAGAACCAGAGCAGCGGCCAGTAGCCGGAGTTCGCACCCTCCCAGAACGTGGTGATCGGGGCCGGAGCCCGCCATCCGCCCAGGAAGAGCGTGGTCGCGAAGGCCGAGACGGTGATCATGTTGATGTACTCGGCGAGGAAGAAGAGCGCGAACTTGAACGACGAGTACTCCGTGTGGAAGCCGCCGACCAGCTCGGACTCCGCCTCGGGCAGGTCGAACGGGGCCCGGTTGGTCTCACCGACCGCCGCGATCATGTAGATGATGAAGCTCGGCAGGAGCTGGACCGCGTACCAGCCGGGCGCGGTCACCTCGAAGCCGAAGAGCTGCACCGGGTCGCCGGAGGCCTGCGCCGCGACGATCTGCGAGGTGCTCATCGTGCCGGCGGTCATGAACACCGCCACGATGGACAGACCCATCGCGACCTCGTACGAGATCATCTGCGCGCTCGACCGCAGACCACCCAGCAGCGGGTAGGTCGAGCCGGACGCCCAGCCCGCCAGCACCACGCCGTAGACGCTCATCGACGAGCAGGCCAGCAGCACCAGCACCGAGACCGGCACGTCGGTGAGCTGGAGCGCGGTCTGGTGACCGAACATGTTCACCACGCCGCCGAACGGCATCACCGAGAACGCGGTGAACGCGGTGGTAGCGGAGATCACCGGGGCGATGAAGTAGACCACCTTGTCGGCGGTCTTCGGGATGATCTCCTCTTTGAACGGCAGCTTCAGGCCGTCGGTGAGGCTCTGCAACCAGCCCTTGGGGCCGACCTGGTTGGGGCCCGGACGGACCGCCATCCGGGCCACGACCTTGCGCTCGTAGTTGATGGTGAACAGCGTCAGCAGCAGGAGCAGCGCGAACACGCCGACCAGCTTGATCAGGACGATCCACCAGATGTCGTTCTCGAACGTCTCGAGCGTCGGATCGACGGCGGTGGCCGCCGTGACGAAAGAAGTCATCGAGCCACTTCCTCGGCGAGGATCGGGCCGGGGACGCCGGCCGTCAGCGTGACCACCGCACCGGCGGTGACCCCGAGACTGCGCCGGACCGTCGAGCCCGGTGAGTTCGTCGGCAGCCACACCACCCGCGGCGGCAGGTCGGTGATCGCGGCCGGCAGCGTGATCGAGCCCCGGTCGGTGCCGACCGTGACCAGGTCACCGTCGGCGAGTCCGAGCGACTCGGCCAGGTCCTTGCCGAGCCGGGCCACCGGCGGCCGGGCGGTGCCGGCCAGCACCTGGTCGCCGTCGAGCAGCGAACCCAGGTCGATCAGCTGGTGCCAGGTGGCGAGAACCGCCTGGTTCTCCCCCGGCTGCGCCGGACGCGCCGCCTCGACACCCGGAAGGATCGCGCTCGGCACCGTGCTGCCGGGCAGTCCGCCCAGCTCACGCCGGACCGCGTTGACGTCACCGGTGTTCAGGCTGACGTCGAGCAGGGCGGCGATCGCTTCGAGCACCCGGCCGTCGGTCATCGCGGTGCTCTTCAGCACCGCGTCGAACGACCGGAGCCGGCCCTCCCAGTCCATGTATGTGCCGGCCTTCTCGACGGCCGGCGCGATCGGCAGGACGACGTCGGCCCGCCGGGTCACCGCGCTCTGCCGCATCTCCAGGCTGACCAGGAACGGCACCGTGTCCAGCGCGTTCTCGGCGAGCGCCGGGTCGGCCAGGTCGGCCGGGTCGACGCCACCGACGAGCAGGGCGCCGAGGGTGCCGTCCGCGGCCGCCGCGATGATCCGGTCGGTGTCGCGGCCGGGCGTTCCGGGCAGCACACCCGCCTCGGCCCCCCAGGCCAGCGACAGCGCGGCGCGAGCCGAGTCGTCGGTGACCGGACGGCCGCCGGGCAGCAGGTTCGGCAGCAGACCGGCGTCGATGGCGCCGCGGTCGCCGGCCCGGCGGGGCACCCACGCAAGCTTCGCGCCGGTGCGGGCGGCCAGGGCGGCCGCCGCGCTGAGCGCACCCGGCACGGTGGCCAGACGCTCGCCGACGATCAGCAGGGCGCCCGGTGCGCCGAGCGCCTCCGCCACGGCGGCGTCGGACGCGAGGATGTGTGCTTCGTCACCGGGGACTGCCGCGACGAGCGCGGCGCCGAGCTTCTCCAAACCGCGGGAGAGGTACGGCGAAACCGCCGTGACCCTGAGCTTCCGGCGGATGTGACCCTTACGCAGGCGCAGGAAGAGGATGGGTGACTCCTCCTCCGGCTCCAGCCCGGCGAGCACCACCGACGGGGCGTTCTCGACCTGCTCGTAGGTCACCTCGGTGATCCCGGCGACCGCGGCGGCCAGGAAGTCGGCCTCCTCGGTCGTGGTCACCGCGGAACCCGTCGCGCGGATGGGCCGGGCCCGGAAGTCGACGTCGTTGGTGCCGAGGACGGCCCGCGCGAACTTCGCGTAGGCGTACGCGTCCTCGACGGTGAGCCGGCCACCGGGCAGGACCCCGACGCCACGTTCCTGGGCGGCCTTGAGTCCTTCGGCCGCGGCGAGCAGCGCCTCGCTCCAGGAGGCCTCCCGCAGCTCACCGGTCTTGGCGTCGCGGATCTGCGGGGTGAGGATCCGGTCGGTGGCCGTGGCGTAGCGGAAGCCCCAGCGGCCCTTGTCGCAGTTCCACTCCTCGTTCACCGCCGGGTCGTCGCCGGCCAGTCGGCGCAGCACCTTCCCGCGCCGGTGGTCGGTGCGCTGCGAGCAGCCGGAGGCGCAGTGCTCGCAGGCGCTCGGCGAGGAGACCAGGTCGAACGGGCGGGCCCGGAACCGGTACTGCTCACCGGTGAGCGCGCCGACCGGGCAGATCTGGATGGTGTTGCCGGAGAAGTACGAGTTGAACGCGACGTCGCCGTCACCCTCGCCGACCTGCCCGTCGCCGGTGCCGGTGCCCCCGAAGAAGTCGTCCCGGTAGACGTTGATCTGCTCGCCGGAGGACCTGTCCATCAGGTCGATGAACTTGTCGCCGGCGATCTCCTCGGAGAACCTGGTGCAGCGCTGGCAGAGCACGCAGCGCTCCCGGTCCAGCAGCACCTGGCTGGAGATGTGGATCGGCTTCTCGTACTCCCGCTTCTCCTCCTTGAACCGCGAGTCGGCGCGGCCGGTGCTCATCGCCTGGTTCTGCAGCGGGCACTCACCACCCTTGTCGCAGGTGGGGCAGTCGAGCGGGTGGTTGATCAGCAGCAGCTCCATCACGCCGGCCTGCGCCTTCGCGGCGACCGGCGAGCTGAGCTGGGTCTTGACGACCATGCCCTCGGCCACCGTCTGGGTGCAGGAGGCGACCGGCTTGCGCTGGCCCTCCACCTCGACGAGGCACTGCCGGCAGGCGCCGGCCGGGGCCAGCAGCGGGTGGTCACAGAACCGCGGGATGGCGGTTCCCATCCGTTCGGCGACGCGGATGAGCAGCTCGCCCTTCTCCGCGGTCACCTCGACCCCGTCGATGATGAGGGTGACCTGGTCGGCCCTCTTCTGAACGTCCGTCATCAGTGCGCTCCTACGAGGGACTTCTCGGAGAGCCGCGGGGCGGTGCGGCCCTCGATGTAGCCGAGGTAGTCGTCCCGGAACCACTTGAGCGTCGACACGACAGGCGTCGCCGCGCCGTCGCCGAGGCCGCAGAAGGACCGGCCGAAGATGTTGTCCGCGGTGTCCTGGAGGGTGTCCAGGTCCTTGACGGTGCCGTGACCGGCGAGGATCCGCCGGTAGGTGCGCACCATCCAGTAGTTGCCCTCCCGGCACGGGGTGCACTTGCCGCACGACTCGTGGTGGTAGAACTCCAGCCACCGCCACGTGTTGTAGACCGGGCAGTCCTGGTCGGAGAAGATCTGCATCGCCGTGGTGCCGAGGATCGACCCGGCCGCCGCCACACCCTCGAAGTCCATCGCGGTGTCGATGTGCTCGGCGGTCAGCAGCGGCGTCGACGAACCACCGGGCGTCCAGAACTTCAGCTGGTGACCCGGCTGCATGCCGCCGGCCAGCTCGATCAGCTCGCGCAGGGTGATGCCGAGGCCGCACTCGTACTGACCGGGATTGACCACCCGGCCGGACAGCGAGTAGATCATCGGGCCGGACGACTTCTCCGTACCCATGCTCTTCCACCAGTCGGCGCCGCCCAGCACGATGTACGGCACACTGGCGATGGTGCCGACGTTGTTGACCACGGTCGGGCTCGCGTAGAGCCCGGCGATGGCCGGGAACGGCGGGCGGAGACGGGGCTGCCCACGGAACCCTTCGAGAGAGTCCAGCAGTGCGGTCTCTTCACCACAGATGTACGCGCCGGCGCCGCTGTGGACGACCAGGTCGAGATCGAAGCCCGTGCCCAGGATGTTCTGGCCGAGGTACCCCTTGGCGTACGCCTCCTGGACCGCGTGGCGCAGCCGCCGCGCGGCGTGCACCGCCTCACCGCGGATGTAGATGAACGCCCGGTTCGCACGGATCGCGTAGGAGGCGATGATCGCGCCCTCGACCAGCGAGTGCGGGTCGTAGGTCATCAGCGGCAGGTCCTTGCAGGTGCCCGGCTCGCCCTCGTCCGCGTTGATCACGAGGTAGTGCGGCTTGCCGTCGCCCTGCGGGATGAAGCCCCACTTGAGACCGGTCGGGAAGCCGGCGCCGCCGCGGCCGCGCAAGCCGGAGTCCTTGATCAGCTGGATCAGGTCGTCCGGGTGCACGTCGAGCGCCTTGCGCAGCGCGCGATAGCCGTCCAGCTGCTCGTAGACCCCGATCTGCCAGGCGTCGGGCGACAGCCAGCGCTTGGTCAGCACCGGGGTGAGCTTCTGGAGGAGCTCCTGTCGAGGCTGTGTCACTTCTGCCCCTCCTTGCTGCGCTCGACCGGCTTGGTCTTGGTGATCGGGGTGTCCGGGTCGAACCCGGCCACCGCCACGCCGTGCTCCTGTGCGAGCCGCACACCGCGCAGGGTCGGCGCGCCGGCCACCCCGTCGGCGACCGCGCCTTCGCGGGGGTCGGCGAACCCGGCCAGCTGGTACTGCATCTCCTTGAGCGAGCAGATCCGCGCGCCACGCGAGGAGGCCTGCTCCCGGCCCTGGCGCAGGTTCTCCACCAGCTCGACCGCGCTGTCCGGGGTCGCCTGGTCGACGGTGAAGTCGTAGTTGACCGTCACCACCGGCGCGTAGTCGCAGGCCGCGAGGCACTCGGCGTGCTCGAGCGTGATCTTGCCGTCAGCTGAGGTCTCGCCGTGGCCGACGCCGAGGTGCTCGACCAGTCCGTCGTACACCTCCTGGCCGCCCATGACGTTGCAGAGGGTGTTGGTGCAGACGCTGACCAGGTACTCACCGGTGGGCCGGCGTTTGTACATGGTGTAGAAGGTTGCGACCGCCCCGACCTGGGCCTTGTTGATGCCGAGGATCTCGGCGCAGAACGCCACCCCGTTCGGGCTGACGAAGCCCTCCTCGGTCTGCACCAGGTGCAGCAGGGGCAGCAGCGCCGAACGCTCCCGGCCGGCCGGGTACCGGGCCAGGATCTCCCTGGCCGGTTCGAGAAGCTTCGCCGCCAGCGGTTCGGCGGCCGGCGAGAATTCCACCGTTGTCATCGGTCACACCCACCCATCACGGGATCCAGCGAGGCGCCGCCGGCGATGACGTCGGCCAGCAGGGCGCCCTCGGCCATCGCGGGGATGGCCTGGAGGTTCACGAAGCTCGGCTCGCGGTAGTGCACCCGGTAGGGGTGGGTGCCACCGTCGGAGACCGCGTGTACGCCGAGTTCGCCACGCGGGTGCTCGACCGCGACATAGACTTGACCAGGCGGAACCCGGAAGCCCTCGGTGACGAGCTTGAAGTGGTGGATCAGCGATTCCATCGACTGACCCATGATCTTGGCGACATGTTCGAGGGAGTTCCCGAGCCCGTCCAGGCCGAGCGCGAGCTGCGACGGCCAGGCGATCTTCTTGTCCTCGATCCAGATCGGACCGGGCTTGAGCCGGTCCAGAGCCTGCTCGACGATCTTCAGCGACTCGCGGATCTCCGCCATCCGGACCAGGTAACGACCCCAGACGTCGGCGGTCGTCGCGGTCGGCACGTCGAACTCGTAGTTCTCGTAACCGCAGTACGGCATGGTCTTGCGCAGGTCCCAGGGCAGGCCGGCCGAGCGCAGCACCGGGCCGGTGACGCCGAGCGCGAGGCACCCGGTCACGTCCAGCACGGCGACGCCCTGCGTCCGCTGCTGCCAGATGATCTGGCCGGACAGCATGGCCTCGTATTCCTTGAGCTTCTTCGGCAGGTACTTGAGGAAGTCGCGGATCTTGCGGATCGCCGAGTCCGGCACGTCCTGGGCGAGGCCGCCGGGGCGGATGTAGCCGTTGTTCATCCGCAGGCCGGAGGTCTCCTCGAAGATGTCGAGGATGTACTCCCGCTCGCGGAAGCCGTACAGCATCATCGAGATCGCGCCCAGCTCCATGCCCGTGGTCGCGAGCCAGACCAGGTGCGAGGCGATCCGCTGGAGCTCCATGAACATCACGCGGATCGTGTTGGTGCGATCGGTGATCTGGTCGGTGACGCCGAGCAGCTTCTCCACCGCGAGGCAGTAGGCCGTCTCGTTCGACATGTTCGCGAGGTAGTCCATGCGGGTCACGAACGTGACGCCCTGCGTCCAGTTCCGGTATTCGAGGTTCTTCTCGATGCCGGTGTGCAGGTACCCGACGACCGGGCGGACCTCGGTGACCGTCTCGCCCTCGAGCTCCAGCACGAGCCGCAGCACGCCGTGTGTCGACGGGTGCTGCGGACCCATGTTGACGACGATCTTCTCGTTGCTGAGCGGGTCGATGCTGGACGTGATGCTGTCCCAGTCGCCGCCGGTGACCGTGAAGACCCGGCCCTCGGTGGTCTCGCGCTCGGTCGCGTACTCAGATGTGGTCACTGGTAGACCCTCCGCTGGTCGGGAGGCGGAATCTCGGCGCCCTTGTACTCGACGGGCACGCCGCCGAGCGGGTAGTCCTTGCGCTGGGGGTGGCCCTCCCAGTCGTCCGGCATGAGGATCCGGGTCAGGTTCGGATGGCCGGCGAAGACGACGCCGAACATGTCGTAGACCTCCCGCTCCTGCCAGTCGGCGGTCGGGTAGACCCGGGTGACGCTCGGAACGGTGACGCCCTCGGCCACCGCGACCTCCAGCCGCACCCGGCGGCGATAGGTCATCGACGTCAATTGATAAGCGACGTGGAAACGGCGCTCGTCGGAGCCCAGATAATCCACTGCGTCAACGGACGAACACAGTTCGAAGCGCAGAGAGGCGTCGTCACGCATTACCTGACACACCTCAGCGATGTGCTCGGCGCGTACGTGAAGTGTGAGCTCGGCCCTATCTACGACCACCTTCTCGATGGCTTCGGAGATGGCCGGATAAGCTTCTTCCAACGCGTCATAGACGTCGTCGAAATACCCGCCGTAAGGCCGTGGGCTGTCAAAAACAGCAGGTCGGGGGCGGACCAGGCGACCGAAGCCGGAAACGTCTCCGGTCCCCTTGACGCCGAACATGCCCTTATCCGGGCTGGGCGGCGTCTGTGCCGGAGCACCCAATTCGGCGCCCGCCGGGACACTACCCTGAGTTCCGGGTTCAATACTCATTTGTGAGCCTCCCGCAAATGCGGCTGGAGTTTCATCCAGTTCTCGATCCGCAATTGCTCTTCGCGTCCCTCTTTAACGGCCTGCGTCCATTCTTCGCGACGGACCTTGTCCACGCGGTAGGACGACGGCATGGCACCCGGAGCGACGACCGGAACTCGGCCCTCGGCCTGCCGAGCTTCGAGCATCTTGCGGCCGTTGGGGCCGAGCGGTTGCGCCATGACCTTTTCGCGCATCTTGAGGATCGCGTCGATCAGCATCTCGGGTCGCGGCGGGCAGCCCGGGAGGTAGATGTCGACCGGGATGATGTGGTCGACGCCCTGCACGATCGCGTAGTTGTTGAACATCCCGCCGGACGACGCACAGACGCCCATCGAGATCACCGATCGCGGCTCGGGCATCTGGTCGTAGATCTGCCGGACCACCGGGGCCATCTTCTGGCTGACCCGGCCCGCCACGATCATCAGGTCGGCCTGACGGGGCGAGGCCCGGAACACCTCCATCCCCCAGCGACCGAGGTCGTAGTGGGGACCACCGGAGGCCATCATCTCGATGGCGCAGCAGGCGAGGCCGAACGTGGCGCCCCAGAACGATGACTTCCGAGCGTAGTTGGACAGTTTCTCGACGCTCGTCAGCAGGATGCCTGCCGGGAGTTTCTCTTCGATTCCCATGTCACATCAGTCCCAGTTGAGGCCGCCACGCCGCCACACATACGCGTAGGCGATGAAGACGGTGAGGATGAACAGGACCATCTCCACGAACCCGAACAGGCCGAGCATGTCGAAGGAGACGGCCCACGGGTACAGGAAGATGGTCTCGATGTCGAAGATGATGAAGAGCATGGCGGTCAGGTAGAACTTCACCGGGAACCGCCCGCCACCGATCGGTTGTGGCGCCGGCTCGATTCCGCACTCATAAGCGTCGAGTTTCGCGCGGTTGAAGCGCTTGGGCCCGACGATGGGGGCGACGGACACCGAGAACAACGCGAACAGGGCGCCTAGAATCAGCAACCCGACGATCGGGACATAAGGGTTGATCGTCATTTCTACTCCCGTACGACTGTTAGCCGCTTCACACTAGTTACTGTGGTTGTGCTGTCCTTTGGTCGGGGTGCCTGATTTGCCCGATTTCGAAGTCAGACGGAGGGCGCCACCTTGGTCAAACCGTTGATGATGCGATCCATGGCGTCGCCACCCCGGGGGTCGGTGAGGTTGGCCAGGAGCTTGAGGACGAACTTCATGAGCAGCGGCTGCGGCATGCCGTATTTGGTGGCCAGTCGCATGATCTGCGGGTTGCCGATCAACTTCACGAAGATCCCGCCGATCCGGTAGTAACCACCGAACCGGAGACTCAACTCGGCGGGGTACGCCTGCAGGGCCCGCTCGCGCTCGGGGCCGAACGGGCGGGCCAGAGCCTGCACCGCCACCTCGGCCGCCATCTCGCCGGACTCCATCGCGTAGGCGATGCCCTCGCCGTTCATCGGGTTGACCATGCCGCCGGAGTCACCGACCAGCAGCACGCCACGGGTGTAGTGCGGCACCCGGTTGAAGCCCATCGGGAGCGCGGCGCCGAGCGTCGGGCCGTCCGCGTTCGCCTCGTCGCGCAGGCCCCACTCCTCCGGGGTGCTGCCGAGCCAGTCGGTGAGCAGGTGCCGGTAGTTCGTCTTACCGAACGCGTCCGAGGAGTTGAGGATGCCGAGACCCACGTTCACCCGGCCGTCGCCCAGGCCGAAGATCCAGCCGTACCCGGGCAGGAGCCGTGCCGGGTCCTGCGCGCTGCGCAGCTCCAGCCAGGACTCCAGATAGTCGTCGTCGGCCTTCACAGCCGAGTGGTAATACCGCCGGACCGCCACACCGAGCGGCCGGTCGTCGCGCTTGGCCAGGCCCAGGGCCAGCGGGAACTTGCCGGAGACGCCGTCCGCGGTGATCACCAGCGGCGCGCGGAACTGAACCGGCTCCTTGTCCGGGCCGACCTTGGCCTCGACGCCGATCACGTACCCGTCGTCGTTCTGCACCGGGCCGGTGACGTTGACCCCGGTCCGCAGCAGGGCGCCGGCCTCGACCGCGCGCCGGGCCAGCATGTCGTCGAAGTCCATCCGGGTACGGACGAGACCGTAGTTGGGGAAGCTGGCGAGCTCGGGCCAGTCCAGCTCCAGCCGGACGCCGCCGCCGATCACCCGCAGGCCCCGGTTCTGCAACCAGCCGGCCTTCTCCGAGGTGTCGACGCCCATCCGGATCAGCTGACGGACGGCACGGGGTGTGAGACCGTCGCCGCAGACCTTCTCGCGGGGGAACTCGGTCTTCTCCAGGAGCAGGACCCGGACGCCGTGCCGAGCCAGGTGGTACGCCGCCGCGGAGCCGCCCGGGCCCGCTCCGACCACGATCACGTCCGCCTCGTCGGCGACGGGCCCACTCGGTACGTGGTCGTTCACGGTCCAACCTCCGTCTCACTCGGAACGCTCGTGAATTAGTTCACAAGCATGCCTCGATCGGAGTGTAGGCCGACAATCGAAGATCTTTGCGCTTAGGTCTGCCTAATTGTTTCGACGGCACTAACGTCCCTGCTCAGGCACCTGAAGGACCCGCTCCGCCACACCGAGCGCCGGACCGTCAAGGTGTTCGCGGATGGTCCCGCCCATCGCCCGGTCGAGCGCCACGATCAGCCCTTCGACCAGATCCTGGGCAAGATCGGGGTCCTGCGCCGCGACCGCCCGGAGCCGGGTGGCCAGTTCGGTGGCACGGCGCTCGCCCGCTTCACCCTCGTCGATGGCGAGGTCGATGTCGGTGTCGTCGAGTTGCCCGATATCAGTCATAACTCGAGCAAAACAGCGCATTCACCGCGTTGTTCGCAAAATACGTTTTTTACACCCGAGTGGCTCGATGGAGCGCCACGATGCCGCCGGTGAGGTTCCGCCAGCCCACCCGGTCCCACGGGCCGGCCTCGGCGATCCGGGTCGCCAGGCCCTGCTGGTCCGGCCAGGCCCGGATCGACTCGGCGAGGTAGACATACGCCTCCGGGTTGCTCGCCACCGCACGCGCCACCGCCGGCAGCGACCGCATCAGGTACTGGAGGTAGACGGTACGGAAGGCGCCGTTGACCGGGTGGCTGAACTCGCACACCACCAGGCGGCCGCCCGGCCGGACCACCCGGGCGAACTCGCGCAGCGCGGCCCCGGTGTCGACCACGTTGCGCAGCGCGAAGGAGATCGTCACGGCGTCGAAGGTGGCGTCCGCGAACGGCAGCCGCAGCGCGTCACCGGCCAGCAGCGGCACCTCGGCCCGCACCCGGCGACCCGCCCGCAGCATGCCCACCGAGATGTCCGCGCCGACCGCGAACGCGCCCGACCGGCCCAGCTCCTCGGTCGAGACGCCGGTCCCGGCGCCCACGTCCAGCACCCGCTCCCCCGGCCGCAACCCGAGAGCGGCCCGGGTGGCCCGCCGCCAGCCCCGATCCTGGCCGAACGAGATCACGGTGTTGGTCAGGTCATACCGGTGGGCCACGCCGTCGAACATCTCGGCGACCTCGTGCGGCTGCTTGTCCAGATCTGCGCGCGTCACGGGTCTAACAATGCCAGCACCTCGCACAACAGAACGGGCGGGATGGTTTCCCATCCCGCCCGTGCCTTGTGCGTTATATATACGACCGCCATCGGTCGGGTCCGACTGCTCGTCACCGACGCTGACCGCGGCTGGCGACGCATGAGTGTTACCGGTGCCTTACAAGAGGCAACGTAACCAGCGGGAACGACCCGGTACAGCCAACCGCCGGGCTCGTTACGAAGGAGCAACCCGGCCTCACCGGTCCGACGATCCGAACCTGGCCGAACGGCTGACTGCCACCCCCCGAAGGGACTGGTTTGACTCAGGAGGCGTCGACCAGGGGAAGGTTCTTGCGGACCCCGCCGCCGGGCAGCGCGATCGAGCTGAAGTGCGAGACCACGCGGTCGTCGGTCGGGTCGTCGGCCGGCGTGTGGTGCACGGCGAGATGCCTGTACCAGGTGTCACGCCAGGCCGGGATGCGGTCCGCGGTGCGGATCATCGAGATCAGCTCCTGGAGGTTCGACCGGTGCTTGGCGCCGGCCGAGGAGATCACGTTCTCCTCCAGCATGATCGAGCCCAGATCGTCGACACCCATGTGCAGCGAGAGCTGGCCGATGTCCTTGCCGGTGGTGAGCCAGGACGCCTGGAGGTGCGACACATTGTCGAAGAACAGCCGGGAGACGGCGATGAAACGCAGGTACTCCATCGTGGTGGCCTGGGTGCGGCCCTTCAGATGGTTGTTCTCCGGCTGGTAGGTCCACGGGATGAAGGCCCGGAAGCCACCCACCTCGTGCGACTGCTCGACCGGGACGTCGGAGTAGCCGTTGGCCACGGCCAGGTCCTGCACCTCACGGATCATCCGGATGTGCTCGATGCGCTCGAAGTTGGTCTCGCCGGTGCCCATCATCATGGTCGCCGTCGAGGAGAGGCCGTGCCGGTGCGCGATGGCCATCACCTCCAGCCAGCGGGCACCGCTCTCCTTGAGCGGGGCGATCGCCTTGCGCGGCCGGTCCGGCAGCATCTCGGCGCCGGCGCCGGCGATCGAGTCCAGCCCGGCCGCCTTGATCCGGATCACCGCCTCCTCGATGGAGACACCGTCGACCTTGGCCATGTGCAGGATCTCGCTCGGGCCGATCGAGTGGATCGCCAGCTGCGGGAACGCCTGCTTGACCGAGGAGAAGAGATTCTCGTAATACTCCACGCCGAAGTCGGGGTGGTGGCCGCCCTGGAGCATCACCTGGGTGGCGCCGAGGTCGACCGCCTCGCCGGCCCGGCGCAGGATCTCCTCGGTCGGGTGCGCCCAGCCCTCCTTGTGTTTGGGGGCCCGGAAGAACGCACAGAACTTGCACGCCGTCACGCAGACGTTCGTGTAGTTGATGTTGCGGTCGATCAGGTAGGTGACGATGCCCTCGGGATGACGCCGGCGCCGGACCGCGTCGGCCGCCTCGCCCAGCGCGTGGAACGGGGCCTCGGTATAGAGGAGCAGGGCCTCCTCGGGCGTGATGCGCCCGCCGTCGGCTCCGCGCTGCAGGATGCTGTCGATCTCCGGGTTCGCGGTCACGGTCTGAAGCGTACGTCCACCGGGCGTCCCTCGGCAGCGGCGCGGGTCACCGGGCTGTCACCGGCCGGGAGCTAGTGTCGACGCAAAGTTTCCGGGGTGACGTTCAGGAGTTGAATGTGCTCGTCGTGCACGGTGGGTGGGTGCCCGGCAGCGGGCTGATCGTCTGGGCTGAGGATCCGGGCCTGCCGCTGACCACGAGTTCGCGGGCGAGATCCCGTCCACACCCGTTCGCGACGGCTGATCTTCCCGAGCTGCCCGGGGCAGTCGCCGGTTCGATGCAGCTCACGCTCCCCGGGACCGGCCGTGGCCCGCTTCCGTCGCCGGAGACCGGCCTCGACACCACGGCTCGGGGCGTCAAGCTCGGCGCCTGGACCGTTCCGGCTCTGACGGTGCCACCCGAGCGGGCACTCGAAGCCCTCGCCGAGCCCGATCTGGACGATCAGTGGGTCGCCGGGGCGTCGCTGCGTTATCTCCGGCTGCTCGCCGGATACGCCTGTGACCTGGCCCGGCGCGGCCGGATGCTGCCGCAGCTGGTGGTCGAGGGCGGGGTGCCGACGGCTCGCTGGCGGCCGGTGCTGACCGGCGGCGACACCGCCTCCTTCCGGGATTTCGCGGCGGGCATGCCGCCGGTGGTCCGGGCCGCGGGCGAGGGCCAACCTCTCGGGCGTACGGTGCGGGACGCTCTCGAGTGGCTGCTGGACAGCGCGGCCCGGGCCGTCCTGCCGGACCGTCTCATGGTCGGTCAGCGCCCGGGGCCGAAAGCCGCCCTGCCGGACCGCTGGCTCGCCGCCCTCACCGGTGACCCGGCCCTGCCCGGCACCGCCGAGGGCGATGTCCGTGACCTGCGCCGGGCGCTCGACGACTGGATGCGGGCGGCCAACGAGGCGCACGGCCCGATCCGGGTCAGTTTCCGGCTGATCGAGCCGGCGCCGGAGTCCGACGAGTGGGCGATGGAGTTCGCGCTCCAGTCAGCCGAGGATCCGGCGCTCTATCTACCCGCCGAGGATCTGTGGGCGGGCGCGCGTTTCCCCGGCCTGCCCCAGCGGCCCGACGAGACGCTGCTCGCCGGGCTGGGCCGGGCCGTGCGCCTGTTCCCGCTGCTGCACGTGGCCCTGCTGGAGCAGCGTCCGGCCGTGATGACGCTGAACACCGGCGAGGCCTATGAGTTCCTGCGTCAGGCCGCCCCGCTGTTGCAGGCCGCCGGGTTCGGGGTACAGCTGCCCGCGTGGGCCGGCCGTAAGGCGGTGGGGCTGAAGATGACCACGCGCACCAAGTCGGCGGCGAGTTCCGGCCGGGCCGCGGCGGATTCCGGGTTCGGCCTGGAGCAGCTGGTCGACTTCCGGCTCGACCTGGTGATCGGCGACAGTGTGGTGAGCGCCGAGGAACTGGCCGAGCTGGCCCGGCTCAAGGTGCCGATGGTGCGGGTGCGCGGGCAGTGGGTGGAGCTCGACGACCGGCAGCTCAAGGCGGCACTGAAGGCGGTCGGGCAGCGGCGCGAGGGGGAGATCACCGCGGGTGAGCTGCTCCAGCGGGTGGTCGAGGGCGGCGACGAGGATCTGCCGTTGGTCGAGGTGGACGCCGACGGGGATCTCGGTGATCTGCTGTCCGGGCAGGCGGCCGAGCGGCTGAGCCCGATGCCCACTCCACCGGGATTCCAGGGGGCCCTCCGGCCGTACCAGGAGAGGGGTTTGTCGTGGTTGACCTTTTTGGGTCGTCTCGGCCTGGGCGGGATCCTCGCTGACGACATGGGTCTGGGCAAGACCGCCCAGACGTTGTCGCTGCTGCTGACCGATGAGGGCGCGAAAACGCTGTTGATCTGCCCGATGTCGCTGGTCAGCAACTGGTTCAAAGAGGCCGCGAGGTTCGCGCCGGGCCTGCGGGTCTACGTCCATCACGGTGGCACCCGGCTGCGCGGCGAGGAGTTCGACGAGGCGGTCGCCGGGGCCGATCTGGTGATCACCACCTACGGCACGGCGCTGCGTGACCTGGCGACGCTGCGTGGCGTGACCTGGAGCCGGGTGGTCTGTGACGAGGCCCAGGCGATCAAGAACAGCGGGACCAGGCAGTCGCAGGCGGTCCGGGCCATCCCGGCGCGGACCCGGGTGGCGCTGACCGGCACCCCCGTGGAGAACCATCTCGCCGAACTCTGGTCGATCATGGATTTCTGCAATCCGGGGCTGCTCGGGCCGGCCAAACGGTTCCGCCGCCGGTTCCAGGAGCCGATCGAGAGCCGGCAGGACGAGGACGCCACCGCCGCCCTGAAACGGGCCACCGGGCCGTTCGTGCTGCGCCGCCTGAAAACCGACAAGACCATCATCTCGGACCTTCCGGAGAAGAACGAGATGAAGGTGTGGTGCACGCTCACACCCGAGCAGGCCACCCTCTACCAGGCCGTGGTCGAGGACATGATGGCCGAGATCGAGAGCAGCGAGGGCATTCAGCGCCGCGGCAACGTGCTGGCCGCGATGATGAAACTCAAACAGGTCTGCAACCACCCGGCCCACCTGCTCAAGGACGCGTCCCGGCTGCCCGGCCGGTCCGGCAAGCTGGCCCGTCTGGAGGAACTGGCCGACGAGATCATCGAGGACGGCGACAAGGCCCTGATCTTCACGCAGTACGCCGAGTGGGGCACCCTGTTGCAGCCCTACCTGGCCGCGCACACCGACCGTCCGGTGCTCTGGCTGCACGGCGGCCTGAGCAAGGCCCGGCGGGACGAGCTGGTCGAGCGGTTCCAGACGTCGGCTGAGCCGATGCTGTTCCTGCTGTCGCTCAAGGCGGCCGGCACCGGTCTCAACCTGACCGCCGCCAATCACGTCGTCCACTTCGACAGGTGGTGGAACCCGGCGGTCGAGGACCAGGCCACCGACCGCGCCTTCCGGATCGGGCAGTCGCGGGACGTGCAGGTCCGTAAGTTCATCTGCACCGGGACGCTGGAGGAGAAGATCGACGCGATGATCGAGCGGAAAAAGGCGCTGGCCTCCTCGGTCGTCGGGACCGGCGAGGAGTGGATCACCGACCTGAGCACCGACCAGCTGCGCGAGCTGTTCGCGCTCGACCCGGGGGCGGTCCGCTGATGGCCTTCTTCGAAAGCGCGCGGCCGATCCAGGTCGACGGCGGGCTGGCGGTCCGGTCCAAGCGCGGCAAGATCGGCGAGCAGTGGTGGTCCCGTCGGTTCGTGGACATCCTGGAGGAGGTCTGCGACCCCGGCCGTCTCTCCCGTGGGCGCGGCTACGCCCGGAAGGGCCAGGTCATCGACTTCGCTCTGTCGCCGGGCCGGGTGCTGGGCCGGGTCCAGGGGTCACGCCCGAGGCCGTACGAGGTGACGATCCGCGTCTCCGCCTACGACGACGCCCGCTGGTCGGATGTGATCGACGCGCTCGGCTCCCGGGCCCTCTACCGCGCCGCGCTGCTGGCCGGTGAGATGCCGCACGAGATCGTCGACCTCTTCACCGAGCTGGGGCTGCCGCTGTTCCCGGAGCGGCTGGACATCGACTGCAACTGCCCGGACTGGGGCGAGCCCTGCAAACACGGCTCGGCGGTGCTCTACGTGCTGGCCGAGGCGTTCGACGACGACCCGTTCCTGGTCCTGGCGTGGCGTGGTCTCGGCCGCGACGAGTTGCTCGAGGCGCTGCGCGGCACGCCCGAGCCGTCGGACGTGATCGACCCGCTGGCGATCGAGGAGGAGCCGCTCGATGCCCGGCTGGCCGATTTCTGGTCGCCGGCGATCAGCCTGGGCCGTCTGCGGGAGCGGCCGGCCCGGGGTGTGACCCCGCCGGAGCTGCTGCTGCGGGCCCTCGACGCGCCACCGGTGAAGGTGCGGCACGTGCCGCTCACCGACGTGCTCCGCCCGCACTACCGTGACCTGGCAAGATCCGACGCGGAGGAGTAATGGCCGCATTTACCCGTAAGGGCTGAGTCCACCGTGGACCGATCGTGGGTTAGTCCACGATGGACGCAGCGTTACGTCACGCTACCAGGCGTGTTCATCGACAACTAGCTACGTTGGAGTGGTTCATGAGCGAGATGACCTACCGGCGACTCGGCGACTCGGGCCTGGTGGTGTCCGTCGTCGGGATCGGCTGCAACAACTTCGGCCGCAAGCTCGACCTCGACGGCACCCGCGAGGTCGTCGACGCCGCCCTGGACGCCGGGATCAACCTGTTCGACACCGCCGACATCTACGGCACGCCGCACGGCTCGTCCGAGCAGCTGCTCGGCGCCGCCCTGAAGGGCCGGCGTGACGAGGTGGTGCTGGCCACCAAGTTCGGCATGGACATGGAGGGTCTCAACGGGCGCGACTTCGGGGCCCGGGGCGCCCGGCGCTACATCGTGCGGGCCGTCGAGGCGTCGCTGCGCCGGCTGGAGACCGATCACATCGACCTCTACCAGATGCACGCGCCCGACCCGGCCACCCCGATCGACGAGACCCTGTCCGCGCTGGACGACCTGGTCCGCTCGGGCAAGGTCCGTTACCTGGGCAACTCGAACTTCTCCGGCTGGCAGATCGCCGACGCCGACTGGGTCGCCCGCAGCGGCAACCAGACCCGGTTCATCTCTGCGCAGAACCAGTACAGCCTGCTGGCCCGGGACGTCGAGACCGAGGTGATCCCGGCCTGCGAGCGGTTCGGTCTGGGCTTCCTGCCGTTCTTCCCGTTGGAGTCCGGCCTGCTCACCGGCAAGTACCGGCGTGGCGAGCAGCCGCCGGCCGGCACCCGGATGGCGAACGAGCGCTACGCGTCCTGGCTGGCCCGGGCCGACTGGGACACCATCGAGGCGTTGACCGCCTTCGGCGCCGAACGCGACCGCAGCCTGCTGGAGGTGGCCGTCGCAGGTCTCGCCGCCCAGCCGGGTGTGACGAGCGTGATCGCCGGCGCGACCACCGCCGAGCAGGTCCAGGCGAACGCTTCAGCGGGCGCCTGGCGTCTGAGCGCGGCCGATGTGGCCGCGCTCGACTCCCTGCTGAACCACGACTAGTCCACGACGGTGACGATCCGGCGGCGGCGGGCCAGGCGGTAGGCGAGCAGGCCCGCCGCCAGCAGGGCAGCGCCGCCGCCGGCGATCAGCCCGGCCGGGGCGCCGGTGATCGGCAGGCCACCGCCACCGCCGCCGGCGGTCAGCTCGACCGTCAGCGCCGCCTTGTCGTTGGCCTTCTTGTCGTCCTGCACACTGCCGTTGAGCTGCACGGACCCGGCGTGGTAGGTGTCCGCGCCGACGATCTGGGCGGTGAGGCCGAACAGGTAGCGGCCGTTGCTCGGCACGCTCTCCACGACGATGCAGACCAGGTCGGTGACCTCGGCCAGGTCGAACTCGGAGTCGTCGACGTCGTCCAGGTCGTCGAGCGACGTGCCCGGCAGGCAGCGCTCGTCGATCCTGGTCAGCTCGACCCCGGTGGGCAGCTTGACGTGCGCGTACCGCAGCGACTCCAGGGCCAGCGGGACGGTCGCGGTCGGGCCGAGGTTGTGCAGGCCCACCTTGATCGTGCTCTTCTCGCCGACCGCGCCCTTGAAGACCCCACCGACCGCGGCGCCGTCGGCGAGGGTCTTGGGCACCGACACCGCGAACTCGGCGAAGTTGTCGTCCTCGTTGAGGTCCTCGACGGCCTCCGGCTCCTTCGCCGACAGCCCGGCGACCGGCTCCAGTTTCAGTTCCCTACCGGCCGCGCCGGCGGTCCGCTTGGTGAACTCGAACACGTACTTCTCGGTGAGACCGACCGCCGCCACCAGGACCGGGTAGTCGAACGGCCCGGCCGTGCCCTTCGGCACCGTCACCCGCAGCGGGCTGTTCTGCGGCAGGGTGAACACCCCACCGCCGGCCAGCGTGTCGTTGAAGACGCAGACGAATCCGCCGATCTCCGCTTCCTGCTCGCAGTTGCTGTAATCCAGCGCCGGCTTCACCCCGAGCGGCGCGAAGACCACCAGGCCGAGGGCTGTGACGTCCTTGTTGCCACTGTTGCGGATCGCCAGCGGCACATCGGCCGACGCGCCCGGCTTCAGTTCGAGATCGGCGATGTCGTCAACTTCGAGATCAACACCGCCTTTGTCGGTACGGACGACGGTGATCGCAGTCTCATCGCTCGTCTTCCCGCCGATCGACGTGGCAAGCGCGATGGTCCGAGCCGGATCCGCAGCCCCGCCCGCGGCCGGCGTCAGCGTGAACCTGACGCTGCGCCGCTGCCCCGGCTTCAGATCGCCGATGTCGCAGACGTTCGCGACGCAGCCGGCCGGCGCGGTGAACCCGAGGTCCGCGCTGATCGGCTTGGCCGCACTGCCGAAGGTGAGCTGCACGTCCTCGACACCTGAGGTGCCGAGGTTGTAGAGGTCGAACTTCACCGTCTTCGACTGACCGTTGATGACGGTGACCGACTCCGGGCTGAAGATGCCGACATAGGCGAAGTCGCCGGTCCCCTCGGCAGCCTGCGCGGGCAGGGCGAGACCACTGACAACCAGCACAGAGGCCGCCCCGGCCAGGGCAAAACGGGTGCGTAACAGCATCGTCACCGACTTCGGGCTCCAGAGCCGGCCCAGGATGGTCGGCCGGCGAGTCCGCGGATCCTAAAGCCGCCCGGCACCCAAGATCAAACGTCGGCGAATTCCGGGCCACCCGCGGGCAGAGCAGGCACTTCACCACGATCCGCCGCACGCCGGGCGAACTCCCGCACCCCGGCGATCTGCCGCTCACCCAGCGAGAAGTCGAGCGCCCGGAAATAGTTGGCAAGCGTCGCCGCGTCGAACGGCTCCCACCGGGCCGCCGCCTCGGCCACCTCGTCCAGCTCGCCCAGGCACAGGTCACGAGACCGCTGGAACGCCTCGTGCACATCCTTGACCAGACCCGGATGCGCGGCCGCGAAATCCTTCCGCACCGCCCACACCGCGAACACCATGGGCAGGCCGGTCCAGTCCTTCCACGCCTCGGCCAGGTCTATCACCAGCAGACCGTTGCCGGGCGCCTCATACATCGCCCGCAGCGCCGGGTCACCGATCAGCACACCGGCGTCAGCCTCCATGAGCATCTGGGACAGGTCGGGTGGGCAGCGGAAATACTCGGGCTCGGCCCCATACCGCTCGGAGAGGAGCATCTGCGCCAACATGACACCGGTCCGCGACGTGGAACCCAACGCGACCGGCCGCCCGTCCAGCTCGGCCGGAGGCCGGGTGGAGATCAGATTGACCGAGAGGACCGGCCCGTCGCTGCCCACCGCCAGATCGGGCAGCAGAAGCAGCTCGTCGGCATGCCGCAGATACTCGACCAGGGTGATCGGCCCGATGTCCAGATCACCGGCGACGAGGCCGGCACTGAGCCGCTCCGGCGTGTCCTTGTGGAGATCGACGTCGAGCAGAGCGCCCGAACGCATCAGCCCCCAGTAGATGGGCAGGCAGTTGAGGAACTGAATATGCCCGACCCGGGGCCGACGGACGCTGTCGCTCATGATGCGACGTTATCCCCGATCTCGTCCCGCATGCTGGTCGCCGGGGCCCCACGTGGCTGAAATCGCACCAGCGGCAGGCAGGCCAGCGCGGCCGCCCCGGCCCCGGCCACCAGCACACGCGCGTCGAAACTCGCCACGAGTGGCCCGGCGAGAAAGAACCCCAGGAGGCCCTCACGCCACCTTCAGCTGCTCGTCCCCGAAATCGGCGATGAGTTTCAAGGTGCCGCCCAGCGCCGCGATGTACCGGGCGAGAACCTCCTGCGTGGAGACCGCGCCGGCTTCGATCTGCGAAACCCGGGCCACCGAGACGCCCATCCGCTCGGCTACCTGCTCCTGCGTCATCTCGCGCCGCTTGCGCAACTCGACCAGGCGCCACCCACGCGCCTCGTCGAGCATCTGCTCGACGGCACCCTCGAACTTCTCCGGCCCACCTGCCGTCGCCACCGCGCGATCGAGGTGATCCGTGTCCCGCCAACGCTTGGTCCCCATCAGCTCTCCCCCTGCCGCTCCTTCAGATAGACGGCCACACCACCTCCTGAACTTAATAATATTGTTAACCTATCGGCGAGGGGTTGGGCAAATTCGGTGGACGGGATGGTGGGAGGGCGTAGTGTTTAGGGCCGCTTGACGGCCGTGGTGAGCATGCACCGCACCGGACGTCCCCCGCGCCGTAGGGGCGGCCGACCCGCCCTCTCGGATACGCGAGCAGCTCGTTCAACCTTCGAGGGACGACCTGTGACTGACCAGCTGGACATCGAACTCGCCGCCGAACGCACCCACCTCACCGAGTCCCGGGCCGCGTTACGCCGGATGCGTGACCGGGCCCAAGCACTCTTCTCCACCGGTGACCGGGTCGCCGGGGACTCCTACACCGCCGAGCAGCTCGGCCGGCACATGGCCCGCCGGGTCAAGGAGCTGGCCGACGATCCGGACACCCCGCTGTTCTTCGGGAGACTCGACATCGAGGCCGAGCAGTTCCACATCGGGCGGCGGCACGTCACCGACGACGCCGGGGAACCGATGGTGCTGGACTGGCGGGCGCCGCTGTCGCGGTCGTTCTACCGGGCCAGCGTCCGTGACCCGCAGAACATCCGGACCCGCCGCCGGTTCGGGTTCGTCAAGGGTGAGCTGACCAGCTTCGAAGACGAGCACCTGGACCGCGGTGAGGAGCTCGGCACCAGCAGCCGCATCCTGACCGCCGAGATCGAACGGCCGCGTGTCGGCCCGATGCGCGACATCGTCGCGACCATCCAACCCGAGCAGGACGAGCTGGTCCGGGCCGACCTGGCCGACTCGATCTGCGTGCAGGGCGCGCCAGGCACCGGCAAGACCGCGGTCGGCCTGCACCGGGCCGCCTACCTGCTCTACCTGCACCGGGAGCGGCTCCGGAAGTCGAAGGTGCTGATCGTCGGCCCGAACTCGGCGTTCCTGTCCTACATCTCGGCGGTGCTGCCGACCCTCGGCGAGGTCGAGGTACAGCAGTCGACGCTGGACGAGCTGGTCGCCCGGGCGCCGGTCAAGGCAGGCGATTCGGCCGCCGTCACTGCTCTCAAACATGACGTACGGATGGCCGAAGCACTCCACCGCACCCTGTGGAACCGGATCACCCGGCCCACCGACCCGATCATGGTGTCGGACGGCTCCTACCGCTGGCGGATCGACACCGAACCGCTGCGCCGGATCGTCGACGAGGCCCGCCGTGAAGGACTGCCGTACGCGGTGGGCCGGGAGCGGGTCCGGGCCCGGGTGGTGGGCCTGTTGCAGCGCCAGTCGGAGTACCGGACCGGCAACTCACCGAGCGAGACCTGGCTACGGAGGATGAGCAAGATCGGGCCGGTCACCGGGTTCCTGGAGGCGGCCTGGCCGGCGGTGACCCCGGAGTCGCTGGTGGTGGCGCTGCTGACCGAGCCGGAGCTGGCCGGTGACGTGTTCACCGACGAGGAGCGCGAGACGATCCGCTGGGTGAAGCCGCCGAAGACGGTGAAGTCGGCCCGGTTCAGCACGGCCGATCTCGTGCTGCTCGACGAGGCCGCCGGACTCCTGGAACGCGAGGTCAGTTTCGGTCACGTGGTGGTGGATGAGGCGCAGGACCTGTCGCCCATGCAGGCGCGTGCCATCGCCCGGCGCAGTGAGCACGGGTCGATCACGTTGCTCGGTGACCTGGCGCAGGGCACCGCCCCGTGGGCCACGACCGACTGGCGTGACATTCTCCGTCATCTGGGCAAACCGGATGCCTCCGTCGTGCCACTGACCGTCGGTTTCCGCGTACCAGAAGCTGTAGTGACCCTGGCCAACCGCCTTCTGCCGGCGCTCGGAGTGAATGTGCCGGAGGCCGTGTCGTTGCGTCGCGACGGCGATCTCGCCGTCGTCGGCGTGCCGGCGGCCGCCGATCTGGACGCGCGGACGATGGCCGAGGTGACCGCCGCGCTGGCGCATGAGGGTTCGGTCGCGGTGATCGCCGCCGACGCCGCGGTCGAGCGGCTCCGCGGCCACCTCGACGCCGCCGGCATCGAGCACGCGACGCCCGACGACGTCGACAATCCGGCGCGCGTCCTGGTGGTGCCGGCCACGATCGTCAAGGGCCTGGAGTACGACCACGTGATCGTGCACGAGCCGGCTGACATCGTGGCCGCCGAGCCGAAGGGCCTGAACCGCCTCTACGTGGTCCTGACCAGGGCTGTCACCCGGCTTTCGGTATTGCATTCGAAGCCGCTGCCGGAGGCGCTTACTCTCGCCTGATGCCGCGTATCGGAGTGATGTTCGACTGTAACCGCGCCCCCGAGGAACTCCCCGAGTTCGCCGCCGCCCTGGAGGCGGCCGGCGCCGACGACCTGTGGGTGGTGGAGGACCTCGGCTGGAACGGTGGCGTCAGCGCCGCCGCCCTGGCCCTGGCCGCCACCACCCGCCTGCGGGTCGGCATCGGCATCGCCCCGGCGCCGTTCCGCAGTCCGGCCGTCTACGCCATGGAGATCGCCACCCTGGCCCGGATCCACCCCGGCCGCATCGTGGCCGGAATCGGTCATGGCGTGGGCGACTGGATGCGCCGGATCGGCAACGCGCCGAAGTCGCCGCTGTCGCTGCTGGAGGAGAGCATCGTCGCGATCCGTGACCTGCTCAACGGCGAGACGGTGAGCGTCGACGGCCGTGAGGTCTTCCTGGAGGAGATCAAGCTGGTCCACCCGCCGTCGGTGGTGCCGCCGATCGTCACCGGTGTGGTGAAGCCGAAGTCGCTGGAGCTGTCCGGCCGGGTCGCGAACGGCACGATCCTGGTCGAGGGCCTCCAGCCGGCGCAGATAACGGAGGCGATCGGGCACATCCGCCGGGGCGGCGCCGGGGACGACCACGAGATCATCACGTTCGCGTTCCTGCACGTCGAGGACGATCCGGAGCAGGCTGCGGCGATCCGGGCGACGGCGCTGACCGGTCAGGCCGGGTTCCTCGGTGTGCCTGTCGACGAGGTGTTCGGGCTGATCGGGCCGGCTTCGGAAGTGCCGGGCTGGGTGCAGATCCTCAGCGACAACGGCGCGGACACGGTGATCCTGCGGCCGTTCGGCAACGACCACCTGGGCCAGGCGGTGGCGGCCCTCAAGGCCCTCGGCCGATAATCCGATCGGCGCGAGTTATCCACAGCCTGATCGCGCAGGCTGTGGATAACTCATCGTTCGCAGACGCCGGCCGTCGCTCAACGACGGAATGGCCACGGGATTACCTGGCTGAGCGACGGCTGACGGGGTCGGGCCGGCTTGGGTCAGGCGGTCAGGGGCTTCACCCAGCGGGACCACTCGGACTGGCGGCGGTAGCCGTGGGCGGCCCAGATCGCGTGGGCGGCCGGGTTCTCATCGAGGACCATGGCGTCGGCCCGGGTTCCGCCGAAAGCACGGAACCTCTCCTCGGCCGCGGTGATGAGCAGGCCGCCGATGCCTTCGCGGCGACGCCAGGGTGCGACGGCGAGCCGGTACAGGTGGCAGCGCCAGCCGTCCCAGCCCGCGATGATCGTTCCGATGATCTCGGTGCCGTCGACGGCCAGGATCAGCGCTTCCGGGTCGCGTCGGAACATCGCCTGGACAGCGTCCGAAGTGTCCGCCGGCCGGCTCTCGTTCTCGGCCGCCGCCTGCCAGAACTCCAGCACCGCGGTGAGCTCGGAAGACGAGGCCGGCCGCAAGATCAGTTCGCCCATGCCGACACCCTAGTCAACTTTATGGCACAAAGTTCTTTGACTTTGCGTTGTAAAGTCGAGCCATGACATCGACGGACGACGAATCGACCTTCGAGGATCCGGGTGAGGCGCTCCGGCTGATCGAGCGCGAGCAGGTCAACACGCTGCGGCACGTCACGCCGGATCCCCGGCTCATGTACTGGCCGTGGGGCCTCACCTGGCTGATCAGTTTCGGGCTGTCGTTCCTGCGGTTCGGGCCGGACGGCAAGACCATCGTGGACATGCCGGACTGGCTGCCGCTGCTCGCGCTGACCGGGCTGCTGATCGCCGCGGGCATCTTCACCGGCGTCGTCGGCGCTCGGGCGAGCCGGCACATCTCCGGTCCGTCGAGCCGGCAGGGCGCCGCCTACGGCATCTCGTGGTCGGCCGGTTTCACCAGTCTGGCGATCATCTTCGGCCGGGTCAGCGAGCACGTGCCCGACGAGATGCTCGGCCTGCTCTGGGGCGGCGGCATGGTGGCCCTGGTCGGTGTGCTCTACATGGCCGGCAGCGCGATCTGGGACGTGCGCGACATGTTCGTGCTGGGCGCCTGGATCAGCGTGGTCAACGTGATCGGCGTCCTCTGGGGCCCGGGCTGGCACGCGCTCGTCCTCGCCGTCGCGGGCGGCGGCGGCCTGCTGGTGGCGGGCTTCGTCGGCTGGATGCGCCGCCGATGACCGACCCCAAAGACGCAGAGGCCGACCGCAGAGACGCACGGACCGACCGCGAGGACGCACGGACCGACCGCGAAAGTGCCGGCCTCAACGGGGATCTGCCGGAGCTCGACCCGGTGATCCACGCTCAGGCAAGGCTCCGGGTGGTGGCCGCCCTCTCCCAGCTCCCCGGTGGCGACCGGATCACGTTCCCCCGGCTCCAGGAGATCCTGCGGATGACCGCCGGCAACCTCTCCGTCCACCTCCGAAAACTGGAGGAAGCCGGATATGTCGAGGTCACCAAGACCCACCGCGGCCGCACCCCGGCCACTCTCGTGCACCTGACCCAGCGCGGACGGTTCGCCTTCGAGGAGTACGTCGCCGCCCTGCGCACCCTGATCGCTCCGGGAGAGGAACCGTCATGATCCACGCCCGCGCCGAAGGTGTCACCAAGAGCTTCGGTGACACGCTCGCACTGGACCGGGTCGATCTCGAGGTCCGGGCCGGCGAGCTGGTCGGCCTGCTGGGCCCGAACGGCGCCGGCAAGAGCACCCTGGTCAGCCTCTTCACGGGCGGTCGACGGCCGACCGCGGGCCGGGTCGAGCTGTGTGGCGGCGATCCGCGGGATCCGCGCAATCGGCGCACTCTGGGCGTGACACCGCAGGAGACGGGTCTGCCCGCCTCGCTTCGCGTCGGCGAGGTCATCGATTTCGTACGGGCACACTTCCCGACCCCGCTGCCGAAGGCCGAATTGGTCGACCGTTTCGGGCTGGGTGACCTGGTCCGGCGGCAGACCGGCGGCCTCTCCGGTGGGCAGAAGCGCCGTCTGGCGGTGGCTCTGGCGTTCGCCGGCCGCCCGGAGATCGTCTTCCTGGACGAACCGACGACGGGTCTCGACGTGGAGGCGCGACGTGATCTGTGGGAGGCGGTGCGGTCCTTCCACGCCGAGGGCGGCACGGTGGTGCTGACCAGCCACTACCTGGAGGAGGTGGAGGCGCTCGCCGAGCGGGTGGTGGTGATCGCCGAGGGCCGGGTGCTGGCCGACGACAGCGTGGCGGCGGTACGCGGGCTGATCAAGGTGAGCCGGATCAGCCTCAGCTCACCCGTACCGCTGACTGATTTTGATCTTGAAGGCCTGGTGGCTGTGGAGCAGGCGGGTGACCGCCTGCATCTCCTCACGCCCGATGCGGACCGCATGGTTCGCGAGCTGGTCGAGCGGAACGTGCCGTTCCGCGACCTGGAGGTCCGGCCGACCTCGTTGGAAGAGGCGTTCCTGGTGCTGACCGGAAAGGAACATCAGAAGTGACGAGCCTTGTCCTGACCCACGCCAAGTTCCAGACCCTCGAGCTCTTCCGCATCCCGATCGCGGTGGTGGGCAGCGCGTTCTGGCCGGCCGCGTCGATGCTGGCGTTCGTCGTGCCGTTCGCCGGCGACGATCCGGTGGGCGCCACCTACGCGACCGCCTCGATGATCACCTTCGCGATCATGAACACCAACCTCTTCCAGTACGGGATCGGCGTCTCCGAGGACCGTGCGCAACCGTGGGACCCGTTCGTCCGCACGCTGGCCGCGGGCGCCGCACCCCGGTTCCTCGGCCGGATCCTGACCGGCCTGCTGATGATGGTGGTGTCGCTGGCGCCGGTGGTGCTGATCGCCGCCCTGTTCACCGAGGCCACGCTGAGCCCGCTCGCGTTCCTGGCCGCGATCCCGGTGTGCGCCATGATCGCGGTCCCGTTCATTCTGATGGGCCTGTCCATCGGGTACGCGCTGCCGCAGAAGGCCGCCCTGGTGGTGGCGCAGATCCTGTTCCTGCCGCTGGCGTTCGGTGGTGGCCTGCTCACGCCGCCGGGCGGCGCTCCCGGGTTCATCGAGGATCTCGCGCCGTTCCTGCCGACCGGTGGCGCGGTCCGGCTGATGTGGACGACGGTCACCGATTTCCCGTTCGACCTGACCGCGACGCTGGCCCTGGCCGGGTGGACCGCGCTGTTCGGGGCGCTGGCGGTGTGGGCGCACCGGCGCGACGAGGGCCGCCGATTCGGCTGACCCACAAAAGGTGGCTCGACTGACCGAGAAAAGTGTTAGAGCCGCCGGTTCGGCTAGAACATTGACAGTTCTATTCGGTCACGGGCATGACGATGCGACGATCCGCAGCATGACCGTACCGTCACCGGGCGCGCCCAACTGGGTTGACCTGGCCACCTCCGACCTCGACGGCGCCATCCGGTTCTATACCGAGCTGTTCGGCTGGACCGCCCAGATCTCCGGCGACGAATTCGGCGGCTACACCACGTTCCTGCTGAACGGGCTGCCCGCCGCCGGGGCCGGGCCGCTCTTCGGGGCGGGCCAGCCGACCGCGTGGAGCAGCTACATCGCGACCACCGACGCCGATGTGGTGGCCGCCCGGGTGGAGGCCGCGCAGGGCAAGGTGCTGGTCCCGCCGTTCGACGTGATGGATCAGGGCCGGATGGCGGCGTTCCTGGACCCGGCCGGCGCGCCGTTCAGCGTCTGGGAGCCGCGGATGATGCGCGGCGCCGAGGTCTTCGACGTCCCCGGCGCGCTCACCTGGAACGAGTTGAACACCCGCGACCTGGAGGGCGCGATGGCGTTCTACGGCTCGGTGTTCGGCTGGACGTTCCGGGAGGCGCACATCAGCGGCCTGCCCTACGTGATGTGTGACCGGGACCGGGCGCCGGTGGCCGGCATCCAGCTGATGGTGGGCAGTGGTTTTCCGGACGATCTGCCGCCGCACTGGCTGGTCTATTTCGCGGTCGGCAACTGTGATGCGGCCGCCGAGCACGCGTTCCAGTTGGGCGGGCGGATCGTGCACCCGCCGACGACCATCTCGGTCGGGCGATATGCGGTGCTCACCGACCCACAGGGTGGAACGTTCGCAATTCTGAACAATCGGCGATAACACGAAAAGGCCGCCCAGATGGGCGGCCTTTTTCGGGTGGAACGTCAGCCCAGCATCGCGGGCAGCTTCTCGAACAGCTCCGTCGTGAAGGTCATCATCTCGCGGAGCATCCAGTTGCCGGTGAGCAGCAGAGCCGCGCCGATCGCCACCGCCTTCGGCACGAACGAGAGCGTGGCCTCCTGGATCTGGGTGACCGACTGGAACAGGGAGATGGCGAAGCCGACCGCAAGAGCGGTGAGCAGCACCGGCGCCGCCATCTTCGCGGCGACGGTCATGGCCTGCAGGGCGATCTCAACAACCAGCGCGTCCGTCATGCCCATCAGTTCGGGCGCTTCCCGGAACCGCGGAGTGCAGACGGGTCGCCACTCGGTTGCCGTTCGGTTCGCGCCCACAGAATTCTCAAGTGCGCCGCACCGCTGCCGCACCCGCGGACCATTGTGGTCACTTACGGTCCGAAAAAGACCGCGTGGTGACATACGGTCCGATTCGAGCCACAGGTCACCACGCGGGTAGGGGGCGGACGGCGACCACCAGCGGACCGTGATCCCCGGGGATGATCCGGACTCGAACCCGGTAATGCTCGGCCAGGTTCTCCTCGGTCAGCACCTCGGACGGGCTGCCGGCGGCGACGACCCGACCACCCGACAACAGGACCATCCGGTCGGCATACTCCCCGGCGGTCGAAAGGTCGTGCATGGTGGCGAGCACGGTCAACCCACGCGAAGAACGCAACCTGTCGACCAGCTCCAGCACCTCCTGCTGATGCCCGATGTCGAGAGCGCTGGTCGGCTCGTCGAGGAGCAGGATCCCGGCGCCCTGGGCCAGCGCGCGAGCGAGAAAGACCCGCTGCTTCTCACCGCCGGAGAGGGTGTCCAGGCGACGACCGGCGAACGGCACGAGGTCCAGCGCGGCGAGAGCTTCGTCGGCCGCCGCCAGGTCGGCGGCACTTTCACGACCAAGCGGCGGGATGTACGGGGTACGCCCCAGAAGCACGTAGTCGAAAACGCGCACGGCCGGCGGCACCACCGGCGACTGGAGAACCGTGGCCACCGCTTTGGCCCGCTCCCGCCGGTGCATCTCACCGACGGCCCGCCCGTTCCACCTGATCGTCCCGCCGAAGGGCAGGAGCCCACCGATCGCCCGCAGGGCCGTCGACTTCCCGGCCCCGTTGGGCCCGATCACGGTCACCCATTCACCCTGGGCGACGTCGAGATCCACGCCGTCGACGATGAGCGTCCCGTCCAGCCGCACAGTGAGGTTCTCGACGACGATCGCGCTCACTGAATCCTCATTCCGGGGCCGTCCGGCGTGGGCAAGACACCTGGATCCTCATTCCGGGGCCGTCCGGCTCGTGCGCAGCACCAGGACGAAGAACGGCGCGCCAAGGAACGCCGTGACCACGCCGATCGGGATCTCCGCGTCCCCGCCGGCGGTCCGGGCCAGCAGATCGGTGAGCACCAGGAACGCCGCCCCGAACAGCACCGACAGCGGGAGCAGCGCCCGGTTCCCCGGCCCGGCCAGCAGCCGCAGGGTGTGCGGCACGATGATCCCGACGAACCCGATCAGCCCCGACACACTGACCGCGGCGGCCGTGCCGAGCGACGCCGCCACGATCAGCAGGTACCGGCTGCGCTGCGGATGCAGGCCGAGACTCGTCGCCTCGGCGTCCCCGACAGTCAGGACGTCCAGTTCGCGGCGCTGGGCCAGCACGATCGCGCAGGTGACCACCGCGTACGGCAGGATCACGAGCACGTCGTGCCAGCCGGCGGTGGACAGCCGCCCGAGCATCCACGAGAAGACGTCCCGTACCGACTCCAGATGCCGCTGCAACAGGTAGGTCTGCGCCGCCGACAGGAACGCGGACACCGCCACCCCGGCCAGGATCAGCGTGGCCGGCGAACGGCCCCGTCCACCCGCCGCACCGAGCAGCCAGGTCAGTGCGACCGCGCCGACCGCACCGGCGAACGCCGCCGCCGGAACCCCGATCGGCAGGTCGGTCAGCCCGTCGGCGGCACCCGACGCGCCGAGGACGATCACCGCGGTCACCGCGAGCCCGGCGCCGGAGGCCACGCCGAGCAGGTGCGGGTCGGCCAGCGGGTTGCGGAACGCGCCCTGGTAGGCGGCGCCGGCCAGCGCCAGCAGAGCACCGACCAGCAGCCCGAGAACCACGCGCGGCAGCCTGAGCTGGGTCAGGATGGCCACCTCACGTTCGGACAGGCCGCTGTCCAGCCGTACCCCCGGAATCTGATTCAACATCTCCACCGCGACCCCGCCTGGCGGCAGCGAAACCGAGCCGAAGGCGAGGCCGAGGATCGTCGCGACCAGCACCGCGACGACACCCGCCGCCAGCCACGCCGGGCGCAGCCCGGCAGGCCGGCGGCGCTCACTCATGCGGGAACCTTGGCCACCGCATCGGCGACAGCTTTGACCAATTCGACGGTACGGGGCCCCCAGCGCGACGCGATGTCGTCGTCGAGGGCGTAGATCTGCCCCTTCGAGACAGCCGTGATCGAGGACCAGCCGGGTCGTGCCCGGACCATGTCAGCGGACTGCTGGCAGCACTTGGTGTCGGCCAGGAAGATGGTGTCCGGGTTCGCCTTGACCAGCGACTCCGGGGACAGCTGTGGGTATCCGCCGAGCTTGCCGTCCGGGTCGGCGGCGTCGGCCACGTTGGTCATGCCGAAGCGCTGGAAGATCGAGCCGATGAACGTCTTCGACGTCACCGAGTAGAGGTCCGGGCCCAGCTCGTAGTAGTAGCTGAGCGGCTTGCTCCGGGCCGGCACCGACTTGACGATCGTGTCGATCTCGGTCGCCATCTTCTCGTTCAGCGCGGTCGCCTCGGCCCGGTGCCCGGTGAGCGTGCCGAGCTCGGTGATCTCGGCGTAGGTGCCGTCGAGCGTGGCCGCGGCCGGTGACACGAAGACCGGGATCGACAGTTTGCCGAGCTGCGCCACGATGCCGTCGGCGTCACCGGAGATCACCACGAGGTCCGGGTCCTTGGCTGCGATGGCCTCGGCGTTCGGCTTGAAGCCCGACAGATCGGTCTTCGGCGCCTCGGCCGGGTAGGTCGACTGGTCGTCGACCGCGGTGACCTGTGGGCCGGCGCCGATCGCGTAGAGCATCTCGGTGGCTGTCGGGCTCAGCGAGACGATCTTCTCGGGACGTTCGGCCAGGGTCACCGTGCCGACCGTGACCGGGTACGCCGCGGCGGCGGCACCGGAGGCGGTCGTGGTGACGGTGGGCTGCGGGTCGTCGCCCACGCAGCCGGCGAGGAACAGTGCGGAGGCCGCTATCGCGGCAGTGAGCAGGCGTTTCATGGGTCCTCCGGTCGGCCGGGCATGTGGTGCTCGCCGACAGGGGCCGCCGTTGGCCGCCGCCCGCGAGGCGCCCCTCCCCGGGAGCGCTGAATCGCGACCGACGCCCAGGCGACCTGGCTAGACCTCCGAGGAGGGATCACAGTTGCGGGACAGCTCCGGTTTCTCACCGGCTTCGCTGCGGCGCGGTCCCTGAAACGCTAACCCACCACATGTCGGGAACCGCCACCGGTGCGAATCGTGTCCGCCCCGGTGTCGGTGTCCTTTTTCGGCCACGACTATCGAGCTCAGCCCAGCAGCACCACACGGCCCGTGACCGAATCCGCCGGTACGAAACCGGAGAGCCGCGAATCGTTGGCGACCTCCCGGTGGTCACCGAGCGTGTAGAGCTCCCCCGGCGGCACGGTGGCCGGCTCACACTCGGTCACCGTGCCCTCGGTCAGGTAGGGCTCGTCGACCGCCACGTCGTTGCGGAACAGGTGGCCGGCCCGGCAGTCGAGACGGTCGCCGGCGAACCCCAGGACCCGGCGTTCGGTCTCGCGCTCGGGAAAATCGGGCAGCGGATGGACGACCACGTCGCCGTAGTCCAGACCGGTCAGACGGAAGCCGACCTTGTCGACCAGGTAGCGGCTCGCGATCTCCATCGTCGGTTGCATGCTGCCGCTCGGTACGTACTTGACGGTCACCAGGAACGGGGCCGCCAGCAGCACGGCCAGCGCGGCGAGCCCGATCCGGTAGGCGGTGGGACGTCGGGAGTACCGCTCGGCGATCGCCACCCGCAGGCCACCGGCCGCCCAGCGCAAGGCCGCCGCGGTCCCGGCGGCCTGGTCGAACTCGGCCAGGACCGCCTCGCCCCACGGGCCTCCCCGTTCTTTCCGGCCACGCACGGCGACCGTAAGCACCCGGTGGGCGAACCTTGTCAGGCCGTTTCCGCTCATGCCGGCGCCGTTCGTGCCGGGCTCGCTCATGGCAGCCTCTCCCATGCCGGCCCCGCCGGTGCCGGTCTCGCCGGTGCCGGTCTCGCTCTCCCGCCTCATGCCGGCCGCACGATCTTGGCGGCCGCGGTCTGGCGGCTCGCCGCCTTTGCCGCGGCGTCGGCGAGGCGGACCTTGGCCAGGGTCACGCCGTCGCCGGTGAGGCGGTAGGTGTGCCGGGGCGGACGCCCGGGCTGGTCGGACGGCTCCCAGGCGGCCTCCAGCAACGACTGCTCGGTGAGGCGCATCAGGATCGGGTAGAGCGTCCCGGAGGCCAGGTCGGTCTCCCGGCTCAGGTCATACCCGTAACGCCAGGTCGTCGGCTCCTTCATGAGCGCCTCGAAGAGCCGCAGGGTCTGCGGCGAGGCATGCGGTGTCCTCGGCATGGCCGAAACTCTACATAACTCGACTTACGCGTTGTCAAGGTCCCGGCATCGATCGATGCCGGGATCAGGCGCCGGGACGCTTCGCGTGCTCGACGATGTCGGCGGCGGTGACCCGGTCGCCCTCGGCAGCGGCCACCTCGTCACCGGCGAGCGCCGAGCGCAGCCGCTCCTTCTCCGCCGAGCGGCGGGCGGCGATCTCACCGAACTGCTCCGCCGACTGGTCGCGCCACCCGCGCAGCAGGATCAACGACAGGCCGGACGCAGCGACGAGCGCGACCATCGCCTTGACCAGGATGTTCAGCGGCGTCGTCGGGATCAGCACCGCGAACACGACCAGGAACAGGCCGAGGCGGCCGAGCGCGTACTTGACGGCGGGCTTCATGCGATATCTCCCTCAGCCGGACCGGTGGCTGAGCCACCGGAGGCCGTAGAACCAGACCAGGCAATACACGACGGTACCGGTCACCGCGCCGGCGCCGCCGCTGACCAAGGGCGGAGCGACCTCGGCCACCAGACCGGCCACCGTCATACCGGTCGCCACCCCGAACCCGGCGGCCAGGCCACCCACCATGATCCGGTGGGCGCCGAAGCCCTCACCGCGGAACTCCTCGACGAACAGCCAGACGGGCAGGATCATCACGAGCCACCCGTTCGACTCGCCGAACTCGCCGAGACCGGTCAGCGCCATCACGGTCTCGAAGACCAACAGGACCGCGGCGCCGACCGCCAGCCCGGCGAACGCGGAACCCAGCAGGTCACCGATCGTGGCCAGCCGGCCGCCGGCGTCTTTCTGCTGGGTCATCGCCGCACCATCTCCCCGGTCAGGCCCAGATCTTCTGGGGCTCGCTACGGCGCTCGGCCAGCGACGGCGCCGTGTCGTACTCCCGTACCACCTGATAACGAGTGTCCCGCTCGACCGGCTGGAAACCGGCGTCCCAGATCAGGTGAAGAAGGTCGTCACGGTGCATGGTGGTCGGTGTGCCGTAGGAGTCGGCGTCGTGGGTGATCTTGTACTCGACGACCGAACCGTCCAGGTCGTCGACACCGAAGTTCAGTGAGAGCTGGGCCACCGACAGGCCGTGCATCACCCAGAAGTTCTTCAGGTGCGGCACGTTGTCGAACAGCAGACGGGACACCGCGAACGTCTTCAGCGACTCGGCCGGCGCGGCCATCGTGGTGCGCTCCTGGATCCGGTTACGGACCTTGCCGTCCTGCGAGTCGTGGAAGTCGTGCTGGTAGCGCAGCGGGATGAAGACCGCGAACCCACCCGTCTCGTCCTGGAGCTCACGCAGGCGGAGCACGTGGTCGACGCGGTGCCGCGGCTCCTCGATGTGGCCGTACAGCATGGTGGCCGGGGTCTTCATGCCCTTCTCATGGGCGAGCCGGTGAATGCGGGACCAATCCTCCCAGTGGCAGGCGTGGTCGACGATGTGCTGCCGGACCTCCCAGTCGAAGATCTCGGCGCCGCCGCCGGTCAGCGACTCCAGCCCGGCGTCCATCAGCTCGTCCAGGATCTCGCTCGCCGACAGGCCGCTGATCTTCTCGAACCACTGCACCTCGGTCGCCGTGAAGCACTTGAGCTTGACGTTCGGCAGCGCCGCCTTCAGCTCGCGCAGCACCTTGGGGTAATACCGCCAGGGCAGGCTCGGGTGCAGGCCGTTCACGATGTGCAACTCGGTGAGCTGCTCGTCCTCCATCTCCTTGGCCTTGGCGACGGCCTCGTCGATGCGCATCGTGTACGCGTCTTTCTCTCCCGGTTTGCGCTGGAAGGAGCAGTACGCGCAACTGGCCGAGCAGACGTTCGTGAGGTTGAGGTGCCGGTTCACGTTGAACATCACCCGGTCACCGTTCAGCACGGTCCGCTTGTGATGTGCCAGCCGGCCGAGCCACGCCAGGTCGTCACTCGCGTAGAGCGCGACACCGTCCTCACGGGACAGCCGCTCGCCCGCGTAGACCTTCGCTTCCAGCTCCCGCTTCAACCCCGCATCCATGTGCACGAGCGTACGTCGCCACCCATCGGTGACCTGCGGCACCGTTCATTTGAAAAATTCTCAGCGTGCTTTCACCTTCATTCGATCGACACCGGTACGGGCCTTGCGGTATGAACCTTTAGGGACGACAAGCGACGGTCGTAACAGTCGCGGACGGGGAGCTCATGGCCAAGGCAGTGCGGCGAGGCACTACGCATCGCTTGCGTTTCGCGCGCCCACGTCTGCGCCCGTTGGTCTGCTCGGCTGCGGTGGCGGCCGCGATCGCGGCGCTGTTCCAGCCCATTCCGGCGATGGCCGAGCCGGTCGCACCCACCACCACGACCACCGTGCCCGACGCCGGCTCCCAGCCCGTCGCGGTCGGCAACCTCGTGCTCCCCGGCGCCCCGGCCACCACGCCGACCACGCCCACGCCCTCGCTGATCACCCCCGGCGTCCCCGCGAGCCCCATCCTGCAGAAAGTGGAGAAGGGCCGCGCCGAGATCTCCACCCTCGGTGACCAGCTGATCCTCGTCGGGCAGGATCGTGACCTCGCCCAGACGCAGCTCACCGCCGCGACCGCCCGGGTCACCGAGACCCAGCAGGCGCTGGTCCAGGCCCGCACCGTGGCGCAGGATTCCGCGGCCGCCGCCATGCAGCAGGCCGCCGCCCTGCCGCCGGGCGCCCTCGACTCCCGCTGGGCCGAGCTCGACGCGCTGTCCCGCATGCAGCGCGGTGACGCCACCTCGTCGTACGAGGCGGCCGCCCGCCGCCTCATCGCGGCCGAGGAGGCCGCCCGGACCGCGTCCACCGAGCAGGTCGCCGCCAACACCAAGTACACGGCGCTCGCCGCCCAGTGGACCCAGCTGAACACCAACCTGGCCAAGAAGCAGGCCGCGCAGACCAAACTCGAGAACGACAATCGCGACGAGATCAGCGCCGCCGAGAGCACCGCGAACGCGGCCGACGAACAGCTCGGCGCGGAGTACCTGTCCGGCGCCGACGCCGGCCGGGGCGCCGACCCGCGGGCCGTTCAGGCATTGCAGTTCGCGCTCGACCAGCGCGGCGACCCCTATGTGTGGTCCGAGGAGGGCCCGGATCAGTACGACTGCTCCGGCCTGATGTGGGCGGCGTACCGCTCGGTCGGCTTCCAGCTCAACCGGGTGTCCCGCGACCAGTACTACCAGACCCGTGAGCGGCAGGTCTCCCGCTACTCGCTGCTCCCCGGCGACCTGCTGTTCTTCAGCTCGTCGAACAGCTGGACGGGTATTCACCACGTCGCCATGTATGCGGGCGAGGGCATGATGGTCGAGGCTCCGCGTACCGGCCTCAACGTGCGGCTCACCCCGGTCCGGTGGTCGCGGCTGTTCGCCGCCACCCGGATCTACGGCTCGATCGAGGGCGAGACCGAGACGCCCGACCTCGGCAGCCCCGACCCGGACGAGCCGGTCACCCCGACCAAGTCGCCGTCGCCGAGCGGCAGCGTCAAGCCGTCGGGCAGCGTCAAGCCGAGCACGTCGACATCGGTGAAGCCGAGCACGTCCGCCTCGACGTCGCCGTCCACGTCGACCTCCCCGTCGACATCGACCTCCCCGTCGAGTTCGGCGTCGCCGTCGCCGTCGGACCCGCCTGTCGTTCCGCAGCCGTCGGCCGGCGTGTCGTCAGCGGCACCTGACACGGAGACTCCGAGCGCCTCGGTCGGCACCACGACCGGTTCGGCGGCGGCCAGCGCTTCGCAGGCGGCCGCCTCCGGAGCGGCGGCGTCGGGGTCGTCCTCGGCCAGCTCCGACTCCGACGGCAACTAGTCCGGTAAGCAGGCAGAACAGGATCGGCGCAACGGCCCGAACCGGCCAGTCGGCCATCGGACGGTCGTAGCCGGGCGAGTGACGCTGATGCCGGGTGTGTTCACACCGGCTGATGTGGCACGGTTATGGTCAGCGCCCGACGTCCGAGACTTCGTCGGCAGCGGTGGTCTGGAGGACCCAAATGGACGAGCAGCAGGCGACCAAGGACGGCGATATCGGGACGCCGTCCGCCGCGCGGCCGCCCGCGAACGACACCGAGGAGTACGCTCCGCCGCCGCCGCCCGCCCCGGGCGCGTTGTGGGCCGCTCCGGCCGGTGATCCCAAGCCTGCCGCCACCTCGCCCGCCTCCGTCACACCCCCGTCTGCCGCGACGATCTCCGAGGCGCCGATCTCCGCCGCGTCGGTCTCCGCCTCGCCGGTCTCAGCCTCGCCGGTCTCCGCCGAACCCGCCGACTCGATCTCCGCCGCGCCGGGGTCCTCGGCCCCGTCGGCACCGGACTCTGCTGTCCCGGCGCCCGCTGATTCGGCCCCAGCCTCCGACGAGCCAGCCGCCACCTCGACGCCCACCGACTCGGCAGTCGCCCCGGTCTCCGCAGCTCCCGCGCCCAGCAGCTCGGCAGCCGCCCCGGCCTCCGCCGAACCCGCGCCCAGCAGCTCGGCAGCCGCCCCGGTCTCCGCGGCTCCGGTCGCACCGGTCTCCGGCGGTCCCGCAGCAGCTCCGGTTTCCGGCGCGCCGGTCGTGAAGGCGTCCGCGGCGGTGCCTGTTTCCACGCCGCCCGCGCCCAGAGTCAGTGCCTCTGCTCCGGTTTCGGCCGCTCCGGCCCCGGAAGCTCCGGCTCCCGTCGCCCGGGCATCCGCTTCCGTCGCGCCGGCCTCGGCTCCGCCTGCCGCCAGCGCTCCTACTTCAGCCCCACCGGCCGCCAGCGCTCCGACTTCGGCTCCGCCGAGCTCCAGCGCCCCGGCCTCCGGGTCGTCGGTGCGGCCGGTCTCGTCCGTGCCCGGATCCGGCGCCGCACGGGTCTCCGTGCCCGGCGTGGTTCGCCCGGCCGCCGACGAGGTACCGGCCTCGGCCCGGGCAGCGGCCCAGCCGACGGTCTACGGCACGACTCCACGACCAGTCGGCTCGGCCTCGGTGGCCGTCCCGGTCCCCGGTGCCGAGAACGCAGCCGGCAACAAGAGCACGGCCAAGAACGCGACCGACCCGGAAGAGCCGGCTGATCCGAAGCCGTCAGACCCGAAGCCCGCGGAACCGGAGCCGAGCGACCCGCCCGCGCCCGCCGAACCGAAGCCGTCCGAGCCCGCCGAACCGGAGAAGGACCCGGAGCCGGCCAAGCCGCAGCCGGTGCCGGCACCCCCGGCCCCGCCGAAACCAGCCGACCCGGAACCGGACAAACCGCCGACACCGCTCCCGGCGCCCACCCCGGCCCCACCGACGCCCCGGCCCGGCCCGGTCCCACCGGTGCCGACGCCCACACCGAGCCCGGTCCCGCCCGCGCCGAGCCCGATCCCGCCAGCGCCCAAACCCGGCCCGGTCCCGCCCGCGCCGACACCCACGCCCAGCCCGGTTCCGCCGGGCCCGATCCCGCCGACCCCCGTGCCTCCGGGCCCGGTGCCGCCCACTCCGGTGCCGCCGAGCCCGGTCCCGCCCGGCCCCGGCCCGAACCCGATTCCGCCGGGTCCCGGTCCCAGCCCGATCCCGCCCGGCCCCGGCCCGGTTCCGCCAGGTCCGGTTCCTCCGGCGCCGATGATCGGAAACGGTCCAGCGAGCGGCAACGGCCCGGCGAGCGGCAACCGGGCGGTCGGCAACGGGCCGGCCGGCAACGGTCTGCCCAGCTACACCCTGCCGCCCACCGCCGCCTCGGCAGGCCTGCCACCGGCTCCGCAGAGCGCCCCCCGCGGGACGCCCTACCGGGGCTTCCCGTCGTCGCCGGAGAACATCGAGATGACCCAGCCGGTCTCGGCCGCCACCCCGCAGCCCGCCCAGTACGGCAACCCGCCGACCACCCCGATCAGCCCGGTCGCCGGCGGCGTGCCGCAGCAGCGCGGCCAGGGCACGGTGTACAGCACCGGCGGCTACCCGGCGATCGACATGACGATGCCGGTCTCCGACCCGGTGGAGAACTCGGGTTCGCTCACCGGCCACATCCTGGCTCAGGGCTGGTATGACGCTCCGGTCGACCAGCGCCGCAGCAATCTGAAGGTGGTCGTCGCCATGCTCGCCGTGCTCGGCCTGCTGGTGACGGTGAGCCTTGTGTTCGTGTTCACAGCCGGTGACGCTTTCACCGATTTTCTCGGCAATCTGACCGGTAAGTGACCAACTGACGCAGTCCCGACAGTGCCACGATGCCCCGGCGTTTTGTCGCCCGGGGCCTCGAACGTTTAAGCTTGCGCGGTTGCGCTTCGGGGTGAGCATGCCCACTACCCGGCCGGAATGCGGTCGGCGGTTCAGACGTTCACCCGTACACTGATGGTAGTTATTGACGCGGCGTGCCCACCCGGTGCACGCCACGGGCGTTCTTGCGGGCATTTCAGCGGGCGGTCTCCGATGACCGCGGCGGGCCATTCGCGAGCATGCGCCCCCGTAGAGAGGTTCTCTTGACCACTTTCGCTGATCCCAGCACGTTCCCGTCCGTCTTCGACAACAGCAGCACCGAGAGCGACACCCCGGCCACCCCCGAGGCCGTCGAGGTCGCCGAGACCACCCCGGAGGCCGTCGAGGCCCCCGCCAAGACCTTCGCCGACTTGGGCCTGCCGGCCGAGATCGTGCGCGTCCTCACACGTGAGGGCATCACCACACCGTTCGAGATCCAGGCCGCGACCGTGCCGGACGCGCTGGCCGGGCGGGATGTCCTGGGCCGTGGCCAGACCGGCTCCGGCAAGACCCTGGCGTTCGGCCTGCCGGTGCTGGCTCGCACCGCACAGAGTGGCCGGGCTCGTCCGCACTACCCGAAGGCTCTGATCCTGGTGCCGACCCGCGAGCTGGCGATGCAGGTCGCCGACTCGCTGATGCCGGTGGGCCGGGCGGTCGGCGTCTTCCTGAAGACCGCGGTCGGCGGCGTTCCGTACGACCGTCAGATGGACGCTCTGCGCCGCGGCGTCGAGGTGATCGTCGCCACTCCGGGCCGGCTCGCCGACCTGATCGAGCGGGGCGCCTGCAAGCTCGACGACGTCGAGGTGACCGTTCTGGACGAGGCCGACCAGATGGCTGACATGGGCTTCCTGCCCGAGGTCACCGATCTGCTGGCGAAGACTCCGGAGAACGCGCAGCGCCTGCTGTTCTCGGCCACTCTGGACGGTGACGTCGACGCGCTGGTCAAGCGGTTCATGCACGACCCGGTGACGCACTCGACCGCTCCGGCGGAGGCGAGTGTGTCCACGATGGATCACCACCTGCTGCTGATCCCGCCGGCCGACAAGTTCCCGATCACTTCGTGGATCGCGAACCGGGCCGGCAAGACCATCGTCTTCGCGCGCACCCAGATGGGCGTGGACCGGCTGGTCGAGCAGCTCGCGGCGGTCGGTGTCCGGGCCGGCGCCCTGCACGGCGGCAAGACGCAGCGCGTCCGTACCCGTACGCTCGCCGAGTTCAAGGAAGGTCGGACGAACGTCCTGGTCGCGACGGACGTGGCGGCCCGTGGCATCCACGTCGACGGCATCTCGCTCGTCGTGCACGTGGACCCGCCGAAGGACCCGAAGGACTACCTGCACCGGGCCGGCCGTACCGCTCGGGCCGGCGAGTCCGGCGCGGTCGTGACGCTGGTTCTCCCGAAGCAGCGCCGCACCACGCAGGCGATGATGTCGAAGGCCGGGGTTGCTCCCGCCGAGACCCGCGTCCGCCTGGGCGACGACAAGCTGTCCGAGATCACCGGCGCCCGTGAGCCCAGCGGTGTCCCGGTCGTGGACGAGCCGGAGCCCCGTCGCGAGCGTTCCGGTGGTTCCCGTGGCCGCTTCGGCGACCGCCCGCGTGGTGACCGTCCGCAGCGCTCGTACGGTGACCGCCCGCAGCGTTCCTTCGGCGACCGCAACGAGCGGACCTTCGGTGACCGCCCGCAGCGTTCCTACGGTGACCGTCCGGCCGGCGACCGGTCGTTCGGTGACCGTCCGCAGCGTTCGTTCGGCGACCGCGACCGTAGCTTCGGCGACCGTCCGGCCGGCGACCGCAGCTTCGGCGACCGCGGCGACCGTGGCTTCGGCGACCGTCAGCGTTCCGACCGCCCGTACGGCGACCGCTCGTTCGGCGACCGTCAGACCGGTGACCGTCCCTCCGGTGACCGTCCGCAGCGTTCCTTCGGCGACCGCCCGCAGCGTTCGTTCGGCGACCGCCCCTCCGGCGACCGTCCGCAGCGTTCCTTCGGCGACCGTCCGGCCGGCGACCGCTTCGGCGACCGCCCGGCGGGTCCCCGTCGCGAGGGCCACCGCACCGACAGCCACCGCGGCGACCGTCGCGAGGGCCCGGGCGGCCGCTTCGGCACCCGCCCCGCGCGCAGCTACTGATCAACCACACCGAAGCCCCGGTCACCTCCTGGTGTCCGGGGCTTCGGCCTTTCATTTGGTACGGCTACCAAAGCTCGCACCTACCCCGCGACGCAGGCGACCCGTCCGACCCGCGACGCACTTCCGGGCTGAGGCCTACCCTTCCGCTCACCCCTCCCTCAGCTGGCCCACACCGTTGTCTAGAGATCTTTCGCGGCCGGGATCGGTCCCGACCGAGACCACGAGCCGTCGCCCAGCACTGGAATACGAGCGGCATTTCCGGGCTGGACGACGGCCGAGACCGCCAACCGTCGCTCACTGCCGAAGCCAGCGGCTCGGCGACGGCCGGTGGGGGTCTGCGACTCGTTTCGCGGGGCCTGCTGCTGCCGGTGGCGCGGGTCGGCAACGTCGACCAGCGCACACATTGGCCGATCGTGTGCTCCGGTCCTTGCCCGAGCAGAGACAGGAGCACGCGCAGGGCCGATCGTGGGCGTTCACCTACGCCACGACGATGACCCGGACACACGCAACGCCAACGTGTGCGCACGTCACCGCTACGGCGACGGCTACCCGCAGCACAGAACGCCTGCTTAACCGCTGTCAACGGTCAGGACGCCATTTTCGCGTTTCCGCCAGCAACCGCCACGCCGAGTGACGGGAGCCGGGCGGATGGACCAGACTCTGATTACGGACGGTCTCTGAAGCATCCGATGACAGCGGTGAGAGCCGGCTGGGGGTTGGGACGGGCGCCTGAGACAGCGCGGTGCCCCACCGGAGATTGGACGGCTTCCGCCCGAAAGGCGCGCTGGCGGGCGGGAGTTTCGCCTACGTCGCGGGGTGGCCACGGGACCTTCGTAGGTCGTACAAAATGGTAGGTTTTTGACATGCCGTTGCCTACTGCGGTGTTCTGGGAGCGCAGCGACGTCTCCGGCGCCGAGCACGCCCTGCTGGAGGCGCGCGACGGCCTGTATGCGCAGGGGACGCTCCTGGCGGCCGCGCCTGTCCCTTTCGCCTGCCGCTATGAGGTGCAGACCGGCCCGGATTGGGCGGCCGCCCGGCTGGACGTTCGGGCCGAGGGCGCTGGCTGGGCGCGTGCCGTGCGATTGGAACTGGCCGCGGGTCGCTGGCGCGTGACCGCTTCTGAACAGGGTGATCTCGACGCGGAGCTGATCAGGAACGGTCATCCGAGGGCGGGCCTACCCGGGTGCGACGATCCTGATCTGTTGTACGGCGCGTTCGACGTCGGGCTGGGTGGGTCGTCGCTCTTCGCTACCTTGCCGATCCACCGGCTGGGGCTGATGGAGGCGGCCGAGCCCGGCGTCGCGCATCGGCTGAGTGTGGCGTGGGTTCTGGTGCCGAGCCTGGAGGTGGTGCAGGCGGACCAGATCTACACGCGGCTGGACGATGGGCGGGTGCGGTTCGCCGACGAGATCACCAGCGTCGACCTGCTCTGCGACGCAGAGGGATTCGTGACGGAGCGGCCGGGGCTGGCCCGCCGGGTCACAGCTTCTGCTTGATCCAGCTGACGCAGGCCTTGTCGACGGTCTTGAACGGCTTGTCGAGGGCGGCCTGTGAGGCGACGTCGAGTTCGAGCCCTTCGCGCAGCACGAGCGAGACGAAGTTGAACATCTTCTCCTCGCCGAACTTCTCCGCGATACAGCCCACCCCGAAGTGCCCGGTGGCGTAGAGCCGCGCGACGGTCAGGTCGTCGGATTTCGCGGTGAGTTTCGGCAACGCGATCGTCTTGATCGCGCCGCGCCGGGCCTGGATGTATCGGAGCGCGTCCCGGCTGTAGCTGTTCTGGGGCTTGCTGGGCTGGTAGCCGATGTACTCGGCGACGCCCTCGATCAGCCACAGGTCGTCCTCGTCGTCCCAGTTACGGGTGTCGTTGAGGGTGACGGCGTGGCCCATCTCGTGCTGGATGATCTCGGTGAGTTCGCGGTCGCTGCCGGACATCGCCTCGCTGGACTTCACCACGATGTCGCTGCCGACCCCGTTGAGCGGCAGGTGGTAGGCGACCGACCAGTTCGGGGCCAGACCCGAGTACCAGTTCTTCCAGCCCTTGTCGTCGGCCAGGTAGATCCGGTACTTCGGCTGCTCGTTGTGGAGCTGGACGCCGTACCGATCGGCGACCGCGGCCGCCTTCTCGGCCAGCGGCAGGGTCCGGCGCACGTTCTTGGCCTGCGATTTCGGGCCGGCGACGATCACCCGCTTGCCCTGGGCGAAGGTCAGTGCGGCGTTCTCCCACGGGGCTGGCTGTAGGTAGTTCTGGACGCCGGCGCCGGCCATCGCGGTGATCACGTAGGAGCCGGCCCGCGGTGTCCAGGTGAGCGTGTTGATCAACGCGGGCGCCCCGGCGGCGGGGTCGGAACGGTGAGCCGGACAGTCGGCGCCGCTGAAGCAGTAGTTTAGGTCGACCCGGACCTTCATCACGGCGCCGTCCATCTTCGGCTCCCCGTCGATGGTCAGGTCGGCGGCGGTGACCTCGAGGGCCCGCAGGTTCTGGAAGATGGTCCGGTAGCGGCCCTGCAGCTTCGGGTCGACCGGGGCGAGCCAGCCGGCCTCGTCACCTTTGACCAGCGCCTGGACCTGCGCGTCGAGCAGGGCGTCGACCTGCTGGAGCGGGGTCAGCGGGGTGGCCGAGGCGGACGGCGTGACCGACGCTGACGGGATCGCGGTGGCGGTCGCGGGCTCCGGCCGGTCCGGCCAGAAGATCACCACACCGGCAGCCACGGCGAGCGCCAGCACGGCCAGGCCGGCGACCAGCGCCGAGGGTTTCCGAGGCTCCGGAGAGGGGTCGGCGGGAAGCTCGGGAGACGGCTCGAGAGACGGCTCGAGAGACGGACCCGGGGGAAGCTCGAGAGACGGACCGGGAGGCGGCTCGGGCAGCGCGGCGGGGGCCGACTCGAAAGGCGGCTCGGGTACCGGCGTCTCATCCATGACCGAGGATCTAACCACCTGATTCGACAGGCCTCTATCCCATTTCGGCCTGGTGGTCAGACGCGTTGTGTGATCCAGCTGACGCATGCCTTGTCGACGGTCTTGAACGGCTTCCCGAAGGCCACCCGGGAGGCCGGATCGAGGCCCTGCCCGCCCTGGAGCACCTGTTTGACGAAGACGAGCATCCGGGCCCGGCCGTAGTGGTCGACCATGCAGCCGACCGCGTAGTGCCCTGTCGCATAGAGGGCGCTGACCGTCAGATCATCAGATTTGTCAGTGAGCTCCGGCCGCACGATCGACTTGATCGGACCGTGCTCGTCGTACCAGGACCGCAACGAGTACCGGCTCTCGGTGCTCTGCGGTTTACCGGGGTAGAACCCGATGTACTCGGCGACCCCCTCGACGAGCCACAGATCCTCGTCCTGATCCCAGTTGTGGGACGGGACCATGGTGACGGCGTGCGCCATCTCGTGCTGGACGGTGACGGCGAGCTGGCGATCGGAGTCGAGCACGTCACCGGCGTTGAGGACGATGTCGCTGCCGGTCTGGTTCAGAGCGATGTGATAGCCGATGACCCATTTCGAGAGCTGGCCGCCGTACCACTGCTTCCAGGTCTTGTCGTCGGCGAGGTAGACCCGGTAGCGGGCCGGCGGCGTGGTGGTGAATCGGTCGACGATCTTCGCGGCCTTCTCGGCCGCGGTGAGCACCCGCTGGAGGTTCTTCGCCTGACCGGGCGGGCCGGCGACGATGACCCGCTCGCCGCGGGCGAAGCGCAGCTCGGTGGTCTCCCACGGGGTCGGCTGGAGCGGGTTCTCGTCCTTGACGTCGGCGATCCCGGTGACGACGTATCCGCTGCCCCGCTGTGTCAGGGTCAGGTCGTAGAGGACCGTCGGTGGTCCGCCGCCGATCGAGTCCTCCCAGGCCGGGCAGGAGACGTCGCTGAGGCAGTAGCTGAGCTCGTACCGGGCTTCGACCGCGGTCGTGGTGCTCCCGTCGTCGATCTCCAGGCCGTACTCGGCCCGGCTGATCTCCAGGTTGCGCAGATTGCGGTAGATGGCCCGGTAGCGCTTCTGGGCCGCCGGGTCGACGGGCGCCAGCCAGCCCGCCTCGTCGCCGCTGAGCAGCGCGTCGACCTGGTTCTGGAGGGCGAACCGGACGTTCTGCTCGATCAGGGCCGACGGGTCGGGCGCGACGACGGGGGCGGCGGTCGCCGCTTTCGGCCGGGAGGGCTGCGGCCAGAACACCACGCTGACGGAGGAGACGGCGAGCAGGAGCACCCCGAAGGCGCCGAACGCCCGCGCCACCCAATCCCTACCCGATCGATGATCGAGGTCATCCTCCACGAGCCGGATCTAATCATGGCCCGTCGATGGATGTCAGCCCGGCCAGTCGCCACCGTCCATGAATCGCTCAATCACCCTGGAGTAAGGGGACAATTCGAGCCCTTGGGTGGCCACCCAGTCGTCCGAGTAGTAGGTGTCGGCATAACGTTCGCCGCCGTCACAGATCAACGTCACGACCGATCCGGTACGCCCAGCCGCACGCATCTCAGCGATGAGCCGGAACGCGCCCCACAGGTTGGTGCCCGTCGACCCGCCGAGCCGTCGGCCGAGGGTGGCCGTGCCGGCTCGCATGGCGGCGAGTGAGGCGGCGTCCGGTACGTGGATCATCCGGTCCACCACCGACGGCAGGAACGACGGCTCCACCCGGGGCCGGCCGATCCCTTCGATGCGCGAGCCCCGCCCGGTCACGGTGGTCCAGTCACCGGCAAGGTAAGCCTGCCAGAACGCCGATCCCTCGGGATCGACAACGCAGACTCTGGTCTCGAGACGGCGGTACCGTGCGTAGCGGCCGATGGTGGCGCTGGTGCCGCCGGTGCCGGCGCCGACCACGATCCAGGCCGGGACCGGGTGCCGTTCCAGAGCGAGCTGGCTGTGGATGGACTCGGCGATGTTGTTGTTGCCGCGCCAGTCGGTGGCCCGCTCGGCGTAGGTGAACTGGTCCATGAAGTGCCCACCGAGATCGGCGGCGAGTCGCCGGGCCTCCGGCACCACCTGGGTCGCGTCGGCGACCAGGTGACATCGGCCGCCCTGGAACTCGATCAGCGAGACCTTCTCCGGCGAGGTGGAGGCCGGCATGACGGCGATGAACGGCAGGCCGAGCATCCGGGCGAAGTACGCCTCACTGACCGCGGTCGACCCGGAGGACGCCTCGACGACAGTGGTCCGCGGGCCGATCCAGCCGTTGCAGAGCGCGTACAGGAACAGCGATCGGGCCAGGCGGTGCTTGAGCGAGCCGGTCGGGTGCGACGACTCGTCCTTGAGGTAGAGGTCGATGCCCCAGGAGACCGGCAGAGGGTACGGCAGCAGGTGCGTGTCTGCGGAGCGGTTGGCGTCCGCCTCGACCAGGGCGATCGCGTCGCGGGCCCAGTCCCGGGCCACGTTGTCCGAGCGGTCCAGCTTTGACAGGTCCATCGCCGGCGTCAGCCCAGGCCGGGCTGCGGACGGTTCTCCCACTTCGTGGAGAGGGCGATCGCGGTCCGGGTCGAGGCGACGCCGGGTGTCCGGTTTATTCGCACGATCAACTGCTCCAGTTCCGCGATCGTGCCGACTCGCACGGTGAGCTGATAGGACTCGACGCCAGCCATGAAATAGCAGCTCTCCACCTCGGGCATGGCACGGACCGCGGCGAGGACGTCGTCGGTGTCGGCTCCGGAGTCCTCGATGATGCCGATGAGCGCGGTGACACCGAGCCCGATCGCCTCGTGATCGACGTCGGCGCGGTAGCCGCGGATGGTTCCGGCGGTCTCGAGCTTACCCACTCGCTCGTGCACGGCGGGGGCGGAGAGCCCGACCTTGCGGGCGAGTTCGGCGTACGACGAGCGCGCGTTCTCCCGTAGCAGGTCGATCAGCCGGAGGTCGATGGAGTCCATGCTTGAAACCCTAATCGGGTGGCGCTCCCGCCTTCACGCCCGGTAGCGGCGAATGGGCGGCAGGATAATGACCACTGTCGCAATCGGGGCTTTTTCCGCATTTCACGGACTTGGTTCAGGGGCGGTGCTCTAATGACTTTACGTCCCGATCGAGCACGCCGACACTCACCGTGACCACCGGCCGCTCCAGAAACCAAACCGAGGAGGGGGTTGTGGACACTGGAGATCGTCTGCTGACACCGGGCGAGGTGGCCGCGTTGTTCCGCGTCGACCCCAAAACGGTCACGCGTTGGGCCGCCGCAGGCCGGATCGGCAGCATCCGTACTCCGGGTGGACACCGCCGATTCCGTGAGTCAGAAGTTCGCGCATTGCTCGAAGGCGATGGCGTGATCGAGGAGATGCGCGAGGACGACGCCGCGAACAAGCCGCGGAACAACGGTCCTAGCAATCCGGGGACGGGCTTCGGCCCGCCGAACGGCTTGCGCTAAGCGTTCCTCTCACCCAATTCGCCGGTCCATCTGCGAAAAAGCGTGTGTGGTACGCCCAAAGCGTCCAGCACCTTTCCGGCCACGAAGTCGATCAGTTGTTGTGCAGTCGCGCCGGCCCCGGATCCGTAAAAACCGGGGCTGGCCGGCAGCACCACGGCACCGGCGTCGTGCAGGCCGATCAGATGTTCCAGGTGACTGCGGGTGACCGGGGTTTCCCGGGGTACCACCACCGTCCGACGGCGCTCCTTCAGATTCACTTCGGCCGCTCGTTGCAGCAGGTCCTTCGACAGCCCGACAGCTATGCCCGCACACGCCGCAGTGCTGGCCGGAACCACCGCCATCCCGCGCGCCGGATAAGACCCGGAGCTCGGGCCGGCGGCCAGGTCTCCGGCCGGCCAGTAGGCGAGGTCGCCCAGATCGCGGCCGAGCCATGCGGCCACGTCGTCCTTCCAGTGCGCGTCCCGGATCGTCGCTCCGGTCTCGTCCAGCAGAGTCAGCCGGGCGGCCCGGGAGACGACCAGGTCGACTGATTCGCCGGCGTCCAGCAGGGCGGTCAGAACCGCCTTGGCATAGGGGGTTCCGGACGCTCCGCTGACGCCGACGATCCAGGGTTCACGCATGCCTACCAGTGTGCCGGTTACTTCGGCAGCGGCCGCGCCGTGGCCGGTAGGACGTCACTCACCGGCTTCTCGGTCCCGTACACGGTCAGGCCTTGAAGGATCTTGCGGAGCTCTTGCTGCTTGATGTAGTCGCCGCCGAAGACACGCACGACGAGGCCACCGGGCAGCGGCTTCACGCAAGTGTGGAACGACTCGGCGCCGGTGACGGTGTCCTTATGGATCTCGCAGACGGTCTTCGTGATGTCCGCCTCCACACCCTGGCGTTCCCTCGGGCCGATGCCGACGTTAACGACCCCGCGCGGCGCGTGCCCCTGCTCAGCCGTGGGACGCGGGTCCTCATAATCCGGATCCTGTAGGCGGGCCCGGACCTCGTCGTCGACCTGGAACCGCACCGTGGAGGTCTCGCCCGTCGAAACCTGGATGAGGTGGTATCCCGCCGGGACGTAGGAGAGCCCGAATCCGATCGTGGCGGGGCGCGGCGAGGTGCTGCCGAACGCCTCGGCGACCTGCCGCATCTCCGCCGGTGACATCGAGCGGGGATCGGCCAGCACAGTGGCCAGCGCTCCGTCCGCATACTCCCAGGCGAGCTGGATCTCCCTGTCGTTGGAGTCGTCGATGAAGAACGCGGTCGCTGCTCCTACCGGATCGGTCGGCCTACGCTTCAGATCGCCGCGGTTCCGATCCGGTTGCACACCCGGGTGGTAGACCTCGAGGACCCCGACCGCCTTGCCGTTCCGGTGGATGTAGGCCGTCTCACTCTCGAGGCTCCATCTCTCCGGCGGCAGGACCTGGAACGCTCCCGTCGTGTATCCGGTGAACATGAACTCGGCAGCTGACGGGCCACCGACCGGGGACGGGTCGAGCTGGGGCGAGGGAGTGACGACCGGCGGAGCATCGGCCCGCCGGGTGACGATCTGCGGCACCCCGATCGCGGCCGTCACCGCCACCACCGCGGCGAGTGCCCACACCGAGTTCCGGCGACGCATCCTCCGCCGGCCCAGGGCCACCACATCGTCGACGCCGTAGCGGGGCGGAGGTGGGTCGGTTTCGGCCTCGCGCAGCATGTCAGACAGCGGCTTCATGATTGGCCTCCCACTCTGTGCCGAGAATCTGGCGGAGCGCGTCGAGGCCACGCGCGGTGTAGACCTTCACGGTGCCTTCCGGGCAGCGCAGCGCCGTGGCGGTCTGCTGCACGCTGAGCCCCTCCAGGAAGCGCAGCACCAGGATCGCCCGCTGCCGGGCCGGCAGACCGTCGAGGGCCTGCCGCAGCCGCAGCCGCTCGTCGACCGCCCCCGTGGCGTCGTCGGGCAGCGCCGAATCGGGCATGGCGTGGCTGCGGGACTGCTCGCGGCGCCACCACGGGCGGCGGGTCTCGTCGATCGCGGCACGCACCACCGCGGTCCGGGCGTACGCCTCCGGGTTGTCCACCCGGTTCCACTTCACGTACAGCTTGGCCAGGGCGGACAGCACCGCGTCCTCGGCCACCTGCCAGTCGCCGCAGGTCAGGTAGGCGAGCCCGCGTAACGGCTCCATCCGCGCGGCGACGAACTCGCGGAATCCGGCCTCTCTATCGCTCACGCCGATAAGACGGAAACGTGGTTGGAGCCGGTTACACCAGGTACAGATCGATCAGGGCGAACACGAACAGCGCGATGGCGATGAACCCGTTCGCGGTGAAGAACGCCCGGTTGACCTTGGAGAGATCGTTCTCGGTCACCACGACGTGCTGGTAGACCAGACCGGCCCCGGTCACGAGCAGGCCCGCCCACCAGGCCCAGGTGAACCCGGCGAGCTGACCGAACCAGAGGAACAGCGCGAAGCACACCAGGTGGGTGGCTGTGGAGATGTGCAGCGCGGTCCGCACCCCGAACCGGGCCGGGGTGGAATGCACGCCGATCTTCCGGTCGACCTCGACGTCCTGGCAGGCGTAGATGATGTCGAAGCCACCGATCCACAGGCCGACCGCGACGCCGAGCACCCAGGCCGGCCAGGAGCCCGCGAAGGTGCCGGTGATCGCCAGCCAGGCGCCGACCGGGGCGACCGCCTGGGCCAGTGCGAGCACGTAGTGCGGGAAGTTCGTGAACCGCTTCGCGTACGGATAGACGACCAGCGGGACCACTGCGAGCGGTGACAGGACCAGGCAGAGCGGGTTGAGCAGACCGGCGGCGACCACCAAGATCACCAGCGAGACGATCGAACCGGTCCAGGCGGTACGCACGCTGACCGCGCCGGTGACCAGCTCCCGGTTCTGCGTCCGCGGGTTCAGCGCGTCGATCTTGCGGTCCAGGATGCGGTTGGCGGCCATCGCGAAGGTCCGCCCGGCGACCATCGCGATCGTGACCAGCACCAGGTCGAGCCAGTGCTCGCCGACCGCACGGTTCAGCGACTGAATGGCGACCAGCGACGACAGGTAGGCGAACGGCAGCGCGAAGATCGAGTGCTCGATCATCACGAGCCGGAGGAACGATTTGATCTTCCCCGGTTGCGGTGAAGCCACAGCTGTCACAGCCCGTATTCCTTCCACCGTTTGTCGACCAGGCTGACCACCTCGGGAGACATGGTCATCTCCTCCGGCCAGCCCCGTGAGTAGCCCTCGGACGGCAGCTTACGGGTGGCGTCGACACCCGCCTTCCCGCCCCAGAACTGCTGGTAGGACGAGTGGTCCAGGTGGTCCACCGGGCCCTCGGTGAGAAGCAGGTCACGGCCGTAATCGACGTTGCCGAAAGCCCGGAACGCGACCTCGTTGTAGTCGTGGACGTCGACGTCCTCGTCGACCACCACGATCAGCTTGACCAGGGACAGCAGGTGGGCGCCCCAGATCGCGCTCATCACCTTCTGCGCGTGTTTCGGGTAGCGCTTGCGGATCGACACGATCAGGCAGTTGTGGAAGACACCGGAGGCCGGCATGTCGTAGTCGACGATGTCCGGGATCAGGATCTTCGCCAGCGGCAGGAAGATCCGCTCGGTGGCCTTGCCGAGACCGTGGTCCTCCTGCGGCGGCTTCGACGTGACGATCGAGTGGTAGATCGGCTTCTTCCGCATGGTCATGCACTCGATGTGCAGCACCGGGAACGGCTCGACCGGCGTGTAGTAGCCGGTGTGGTCGCCGAACGGGCCCTCCGGCTGGCGCTCGCCGGGCTCCAGATAGCCCTCCAGGACGATCTGCGCCTCGGCCGGGACCTGCAGCGGGACGGTCACGCAGTCGACCATCTCGATCCGCTCGCCCTTGAGGAAACCGGCGAACAGGTATTCGTCGATGTCGGCCGGCAGGGGGGCGCTCGCCGCGTACGACACCACGGGGTCGCAACCGATGGCGACGGCGACCGGAAGGCGCTCGCCGCGCCGCTCCGCCACCGCGTGATGCGCGGTCGAGTCCTTGTGGATCTGCCAGTGCATGCCGAGCGTGTTCTTCGAGTGCTGCTGGAGCCGGTAGAGCCCGAGGTTGCGCTTGCCGGTCTCCGGGTGCTTGGTGTGAGTCAGCCCGAAGTTGTGGAAGATGCCGCCGTCGTCGGGCCAGACCTGCAGGCCGGGCAGCAGGCCCAGGTCGACCTGGTCGCCCTTGAGCACGACCTCCTGGCAGGGGGCGCTCTTCACCTTCTTCGGCGGGACCGACTTGAGCTGGAGCACCTTGGCGATGCCCTCGCGGATCCCGGACCAGCCCACCGGCAGCTCCGGTTTGGCCAGCGCGCCGATCCGCTCGCCGACCTCGTCGAGCCGGTCCACGCCGAGGGCCATGGCCATCCGCTTCTCGGTGCCGAACAGGTTGATCACCAACGGCATCTCGCCCCGGGTCGGGCGCTCGAAGAGCAGCGCCGGCCCACCGGCCCGCACAGTCCGCGTGACGATCTCGCTGACCTCCAGCGTCGGATCCACCGGCACGGTGACTCGTCGCAGCTCACCGGCAGCCTCCAGGGCGGCGATGAAGCTTTGCAGGTCGGCATAGGGGAATCCACGCGGCGCCATGCCCCCAGTCTGGCACCAGGTTCCGTCACTGGAGATCCGGGAGTCCCGTTGGGGCTTTCATGAGGCTGTGGAACGTGACCCGATGGTGCATGCTGACCGGTCTGGCCGCGGCTCTCGCGATCGCCGCCCCGGCGAGTTCCGGAACCGGGGCCGGTCTTCCCGTGTGCGGCGCGCCCGGCCCGGCCTCGACCGGCCCGCCGACCGGCCCGGCCACCGTGGACAGCCCGTACGCCTGCCGGGCCGGCGGCTCGGCCCTGGAGTCGGAGAAGATCGGCTTCACCCCGAGCGGCTACCACCATCTGGGCGCCGGGACACGCGGTGAGTGGGGTGGGGTGTCCGGCCGTTTCTCGGTGGTGGACGGTTCGGTACGCCCGCAGACCTACGACTTCGTGGTGGGCCGGTTCATGGCCAAACGCGACCTGGGTGGCGGGCGGATCGCCTGGCTGGAGGCCGGATGGTCGGAGACCGGCTGGGCCTCCCCGGGCCGCCAGCACATCTACACCTTCGACACCAACACCAACCGGTGGCAGTTCTACGACCAGTACTCGGTCCGCCCCGGAGACCAGGTGTGGCTGGACATCAGCACCGACCGGAACGGGATCTGGCGGGCCTGGCTGTGGTGGAACGACAGGTGGAACCTGCTCACCCAGCAGCGGCTGCCGCTGGGCCCGGTGGCCCGGATCGAGCAGTACGTCGAGGTGCACGTCGACCCGTCCCGGCAGGTCAAGCTCGATCTGCCGAAGGTGGCCGTGGACAACGTGCAGCTGCGGCCGGTCGGCGGTGGACCGGCCCGGTACTGGCGTGAGGACGTCGCGACCGAGACCGCGGCGCCCTCACGGGGTGGTTTCTGCCTGGACTGGAAGACCCGCTACGACACCTGGACGGCCGGCGACTGCGAGGACTCCGCCAAGGATTAGGCGTACGAGTGCAGGCCTTCGAAGAACAGGTTCACGCCGAACAGGTTCATCAGCATCGTGACGAAGCCGACGATCGCGATCCAGGTCGCGGTGGTGCGCCTGACGCTCGGGGTGGCGCGGGCGTGCAGGTAGGCGGCGTAGACGATCCACGAGATGAACGCCCACACCTCCTTCGGGTCCCAGCCCCAGTACCGGCCCCAGGACGCCTCGGCCCACAGCGGCCCGGCGATCAGCGCGCCGAAGGTGAACAGCGGGAAGGCGAAGGCGTGCAGGCGGAAGGTGAGCCGCTCCAGCGAGCCGGCGTCACCGACCCGGCGACCCAGCGTGTACGGGAAACCGCGCTTACCGGCATCCCACCCGTTCTTGATCAGGAACATCGCGGCCGGCACCGCCCCGAGCAGGAAGATGCCGGAGGAGATGATGATCGTCGAGACGTGGAAGATGAACCAGTACGAGTTCAGCGCCGGGACCAGCGGGCCGACCGGGGTGTAGGCGATCAGCGCGGCCGCGCCGAGCAGCACCACCAGGATCAGCGAGACGAAGAGGCCCAGGTGGCGTACGGCGGGCTTACGGAGCAGCACGACCGCCCAGACCGCGGCGCCGACCAGCGTCGCGGAGAGGATGTACTCGTACATGTTGCCCCAGGGCATCCGCTCGGCGGCGATCCCGCGGGTGGCGGTGGTGCCCAGGTGCAGGGCCAGGCCGATCAGGTTGAGGACGACGGCGATCCGGCCGGCCAGCTCCCCCTTGCCGGGCTGCTCCTTCTCGACCTCGACCGGCGGCTCGGCTTCTCCGTAGAACGCTCCGGCGCCCACGAGCTGGCGGGAGGCGGCCCGGCCGATGTGGCTGCGCTTGCCGAACGCATACTCCCCGGCGTAGCAGATCATGGCGGCCAGGTAGGCCAGCACGGTCAGCGCCATAAGCTGATTGGACAACTCCGCCATCAGGGCGTCCCTTCCTTGATGTGCCGGGTGAGCGTCGCGAACTCATCGCCGAAACCCGCATAGTCGGTGCGGGGCAGGCCACCGGCTTCGATCGTGCTACCACCCTCGGCGGGGACCACCCGGAACCAGACCCTACGCCGGTGCACGGAGAGCGACAGCATCAGCCCGGCCAGACCGAGAACCGCTCCGACCAGCATCAGGAACTGGGTCGGGTCGTGCCGGATGGAGATCGTCGCGAACCGGCGGGTGCCGACGAACTCGAGCGTGGTCCCGTCGTCGAGGGTCCATTTCTCGCCCGGCCGCAGCACGTACGGCCGCTCACCGCTGATCTTCTTGAGGTCGCCGTCCTGGATCTGGCCGCGGTTCAGGGCGTACACCGAGCCCGGTTTGCCGGAGTCCAGGCCCAGGTCGCCGCGGTAGGCGGCCAGGTAGAGCACCGGATTGTTCTCGGCCGGGTACTTCGAGCGGGCGCTGCCGTCGTCACCACCGGTCGGCAGGAAGACGCCCTCGAAGCCCATCTGGAGCTTCGGGTCGCGGGTATTGGTGGCCGGGTCGATGTTGACGTCCGGGAACTGGACGACACCCTCGCTGGTCAGCATGTTGTCGGTGGGCAGGAAGGCGACGACCTTCTCCTGCGAGGCGCCGAACCGGTCGGTGTAGCGCAGCACCGGCGCGTAGCCCTGGCCGATCAGGTTGATGTTGGCCCCGTCCAGGCGCAGCGGGTCGTTGACCGAGAACGACGTCTGCCGGTAGGCGCCGCCGCCCTCGCTGACCTGCACGTTGGCCCGGAACGACTTGGGGATGCCGTTGTCCTGGAAGGTGGAGCTGAAATCGGTCATCCACACGCAGAACTCGGGCAGATCGGAGGCGTCGACGCGGGGGCCGAGGACCGACTCGTCGTGCTGCGTGACGGCGTTGCAGAACTCCTGGTCCTGTCCGGCGATCAGCAGACGGTTCGCGTGCCACCCGTACCACTGACCGAAACCGACCCCCACGAGCACCGCCAGCATGGCGAAGTGGAAGAGCAGGTTGCCGGTCTCTTTCAGAAAGCCCTTCTCGGCCGCGACCGTCCAGCCGTCCGGCGTCTCCCGCACCCGGGTCCGGAACCGGCTGCGACGCAGCCGTTTCGCCAGGTCCGCGGCGACGGCCGCGGGTTCCTCCGTCTGTCGCCCGCCGTCGACATGATGCGGCAGGCGGTCCAGACGCTTCGGAGCATCCGGCGGTACGGTCGTGAGCGCCCGAAAATGATCGCGGAGGCGGGGTATCACGCACCCGATCAGCGAGGTGAACAGCAGCAGGTAGATCGCCGCGAACCAGGGTGACGAGTAGACGTCGAAGGCGAAGAACCGGTCCAGGATCGGGGCCAGTTTCGGGTTCGCCGCGAAGTACTCGGAGACGTTCTCCCGGTTCACGCCACGCTGCGGGAAGATCGAGCCGGGCACCGCCGCGACCGCGAGCAGGAAGAGCAGGATCAGCGCGGTCCGCATGCTGGTCAGCTGCCGCCACGAGTTGCGCAGCATCGCCCAGACCGGGTTGGGCCGTTTCGGCGGGGGCGTGTCGGCGGTGGCGGGCCGGTCCTCGACGACTGTCACAGCACCGGCACCTCCGTGAAGTCGACGACAGTGGTCAGCCAGATCAGGAAGTGGTCCCAGGCACCGGTGACCAGGGCGATCCCGACCAGGATGAGCAGGCCGCCGCCGATCCGGGTCACCCAGCGGCTGTTCCGGCGGATGACGGTGAAGACGCCGAGCAGCCGACGGAAGAAGAGCCCGAAGATGACGAACGGCACACCCAGCCCGAAGCTGAAGGCCAGCGCGAGCACGATGGAACGGTCGGTCTGCCCGGTGGTGGTCGCCAAGCCCATCACCGCGCCCAGGGTCGGGCCGACACACGGGATCCAGGACAGCGCGAAGACCGCCCCGAAGATCGGCGCACCGGCCAGCCCGGCGGCCGGCAGCTTGGTGATCCGGGCCTCCCGCTGGAAGCCCGGGATCCAGCCCAGATATCCGAGACCCAGCACGATGATCACCGCGCCGATCACCGTGTTCAGCACTTCCTTGTGGCTCGTGAGCTGTAGGGCGATGTTCGAGACCAGGGTCACCATCAGCGTGAACACCACGGAGAAGCCGAGCACGAAGAGGCTGCTGCCGGCCAGCACGCGGCTCCTGAGCGCCACGGTCGTCGTGGCGCCGTTCCGGCCCATCACCGATTCCATGTCGGAACCGGCAAGGCCGGTGACGTAGGAGAGGTAGCCTGGGATCAGCGGCAACACGCACGGTGACAGGATGCTGACCAGCCCGGCGAGCAGTGCCGCACCGATCGCCAGGAGCATCGGCCCGTCGGTCACCGCACCTTCGAAAGCGCCACCCATCAGCCGGTCGCCTCCGCCGCGATCTTCTCGACCAGCGGTTGCAGCTCGTCGATCGTGGTGGCCCGCCGGATGGCGACCGCGATGCGGCCCTGCCGGTCCAGGATCAGCGTGCTCGGGATGGCGTTCTGCGTGACGTCGAACTTCAGCCCGACCTTGCTGCCGACGTCGAAGAGGCTGCCGTACGACACCCGGTAGCCCTTCTCGAACGCCTTCGCCGAATCACGCTCGTCGCGGGTGTTGACCCCGAGGAACGTGACCTCCTTGGCCTTGGTCGCCTGGTACGTCTTCTCCAGGTCGTCGGCCTCGGCCCGGCACGGCGCGCACCACGAGCCCCAGAAGTTGACCACGACCACCTTGCCGCGGTCGTTCTGCAGGTCGTAGGTGCCGCCGTCGAGCAGCTCGCCGGTGACGCCGCCGACCAGCGGCCGCTGCTCCGGGGTGCACTCCACCACCAGGTTCGTGGTGGAGCACTTCTTGGCCCAGTTCTCCTCGCCGCCGCAGCCGGTCAGGAACCCGGCGGCGAGGACCGCGGCGGTGGCGACGGCGGCGAGGCGGCGCATCAGGCCCCCTTGGCGGTCTTGGCCGTCGCGGACATGGCGACCAGATGGGCGGCGGGCTCCGAGTAGTCGATACCGACCACCTTGGACCCCTCGAAGCGGAACGAGGTGAGACTGGCGAGCCCGCACTCACGCTTACGCGGATCGTGCCAGAGCCGCTTGCCCTCGACGTAGCGCCGCAGCGTCCAGATCGGCAGCTGGTGCGAGACGCAGACCGCCTCGTGGCCCTCGGCGGCCACCCGGGCGGCCTGCACGGCGGCGAACATCCGCTGCGCGATCACCAGGTAGGCCTCGCCCCAGGACGGGGTGATCGGGTCACGCAGCACCCACCAGTGCCGGGGGTTGCTGAACGCCCCGTCACCGACCGACACCCGCTTGCCCTCGAAGTAGTTGGCGCTCTCGATCAGGCGCACGTCCGCGGCGATGTCCAGCTTGAACTCGGCGGCGAACGGCGCGGCCGTCTCCTGCGCGCGTTCCAGCGGGCTGGCCACCACATGCGTGATGTCCCGGCCGGCCAGCACCTCGGCGGCCGCTTTCGCCATCTGGTGGCCGAGCTCCGACAGGTGGAAGTCGGGCAGACGGCCGTACAGAATCTTGGTGGGGTTGAAGACCTCGCCGTGCCGCAGCACGTGCACCGTGGTCTTGGTCGGCTCGCTCATGATTGCGCCCCCGCGGCGGCTCGGGCCGCGAGCGGCGCCGCGGCGGCGATCTGTTCCAGCGCTGCGTCGTCGATCGCCGTCGACACGAACCACGACTCGAAGGCGCTCGGCGGCAGGTAGACGCCATTGGCCAGCATCGTGTGGAAGTACGCCTTGAACGCGGCCGCGTCCTGCGTCTTCGCGGAGTCGTAGTCGACGACCTCGTCCTCGGTGAAGAAGATCGAGAACATGTTGCCGGCGTACTGGAGCCGGTGCGGCACACCGGCGGCGGCCAGCGCGTCGGCGCAGAGCCCGCCGATCGTGCCGGACAGCTCGTCCAGCCGCTTGTAGGTGGCCTCGTCGGCCAGCCGCAGCGAGGCCAGACCGGCCGCGCAGGCCAGCGGGTTACCGGAGAGGGTGCCGGCCTGGTAGACCGGGCCGGCCGGGGCCAGGCGGGACATGATCTCCCGGCGGCCGCCGAACGCCGCGGCGGGCAGGCCGCCGCCCATCACCTTGCCGAAGGTGAACAGGTCGGCGTCGACCGGGTGCAGCCCGGCCCAGCCACCGGCGGAGACCCGGAAACCGGTCATCACCTCGTCGACGATGAGCAGGGCGCCGTGCCGGTGGGCGATCTCGGCGAGCGCCTCGTTGAAGCCCTCACGCGGGGTGACCACACCCATGTTGCCGGGCGCCGCCTCGGTGATGATGGCGGCGATCTCGGCGCCCTCGGCCGCGAAGGCGGCCTCGACCGCGGCGACGTCGTTGTACGGCAGCACGATCGTCTCGCTGGCGGCCGCGCCGGTGACGCCGGGCGAGTCGGGCAGCCCGAGCGTGGCGACGCCGGAGCCGGCCGCGGCGAGCAGCGCGTCCACGTGACCGTGGTAGCAGCCGGCGAACTTCACCACCTTGGACCGGCCGGTGTAACCACGGGCCAGCCGGATTGCGGTCATCGTCGCCTCGGTGCCCGAGTTGACCAGGCGGACCTCGTCGATCGGGGTACGCCTGACGATCTCCTCGGCCAGGTCGACCTCACCCGCCGTGGGCGTGCCGAAGCTGGTGCCCAGGGCCGCGGCCCGCTGCACCGCCTCGATCACCTCGGGGTGGGCGTGACCGTGGATCAGCGGGCCCCAGGAGCAGACCAGGTCGACGTAGCGCCGCCCGTCCACGTCGGTCAGCCAGGGGCCGGAGCCCGAGGCCATGAACCGGGGCGTGCCGCCGACCGCACGGAACGCACGCACAGGTGAATTCACCCCGCCCGGCACGATGGCCTGGGCGCGGTCGAACAGGGCCTGGGAGACCGGGGCGTCCTCCGGGTACGGAAGTCCCACGGTGGGATATGTCGTGGTCACAGCGGTCCCCATTCTGTCAGCGGCATGGAACGAGTATTGCGAGAGGGTTCTTCACGTCATCGGATGATGTCCGGAAGCGCCCGGTCTGACCGCGCCGGACGGGCTGATTCGCCCCGAAGAGGATAGGCTGACCGGCGTGGAGCGACCCGAGCTGTCCATCGCGGTTCAGCGCGCACCCGACGAGGTGACGATTCAGCTCGCCGGGGAAATCGACGTGCTCACGGTCACCGAGTTGTCCACCGTCGTCAACGAGCTCGTGGTCGATGACCAGCTCAATCGCATCGTTCTGGACATGTCCGGGGTGACGTTCTGTGACTCCCAGGGCCTGGGCACGCTTGTCGTCCTGAGCCGGAAAGCACAGCATGCACAGATCGTTCTGGCTCTTGCGAACGTCGGCGAGTTCCTGATGCGTGTGCTCGACATCACGGGCCTGCGGTCCGCTCTGATGATCAGCCCGAACTGAAAGAGATCCCCCGGCCGGATCCCGTCGGCCGGGGGAATTCCCGTCAGCGGAAGTCGCCGCTGATCCTCGGCGCCGCTCCGCCCTCTGTGGTCGCCGCCGCCGCGTAGACGTCGGCGCCCGCGTCCCGTCCACCCTCGGGGTACGTGTAACGCGCGTAGAACGTGTACGTCCCGGGTTCGAGCGTGTCCCCGGAGGAGAGCACGAACCGGTAGACGAAGGCGCTCGGCTCCTCGGTGACCGTGCTGGTCACGCTCGCGCCGGGCACCTGCTGGCTGCCGCCGCGAGCGACCAGGCCGTCGGTGCGGTTGAGGCGGATCGTCACGTCCAGAGCGGTGAGCCGCTCGCTCGTCGTCACCGTCACGACGCTGCTGGCCTGCGAGTCACCGTCCGGGGCGACCGAGCCGTCCGACCACAGGGCCCCCTGCGCGGTCGACGGACCGGCGATAGACGGTGACGGGCTCGACGACCGGCTCGGCGTTCGTGACTTCGGCGCCCGGGTGGACGGCTTGGCGGTGGGACTCAGAGAGGGCGCCACGCTCGGTGCCGGCGTAACCGAGACCACCACGGTCGGGGCCGGTTCGGGCCGGGGTCCGTCGTCACCGGCGACCGCCCACTGGGCGAAGCCTCCGCCGCCGAGCACCGCGGCCACCGCGACGGCGGCTCCGGTGATCTTCAGGCGCGGTCCGGGCCGGTTCTTGGCGGTCCGGTTGCGCATCGCGGCCCGGGTGATCCGGTCGAGCATCGCCTCCCGGTCGGGACGGTGCGCCGCCGCCTCGGCGCGCAATGCCGCGCGCAGCTCTGATTCGATGAGCGTCATCGCGCCGCCTCCCAACCGTCGATTCGTGCGAGGGCGGCACTCCCACCGCCGGGTAATCTGCCGCCTAGTAGTTCCGCGAGCTGCCGTGCGCCACGCGAGGTGGCGCTCTTGACCGCCCCGACCGAGATGCCGAGGATCGCCGCGACCTCCTTCTCGGAGAGGTCGAAGGAGTAGCGCAGGACCACACAGGCCCGTCGCCGGTGCGGGAGCCGCCGTAACGCGCCGCGCACGTCGAGGACCGCGGACACGTCCGGGTCGAGGGCCCGGCGTAACGGCTCCAGGGTGAGCAGGCGTTCCCGGCTGCGGCGCCGGACCCAGTTGCGGGCCAGGTTCATCAGGATGCCGTGCCCGTACGCGGCCGGATCGTCCGCCGCGGTGACCCGGTCCCAGTGCCGCCACACCTCGGTGAGTGCGTCGGCGGCCAGGTCGTCGGCGATCTCCGCCTCACCGGTCATCAGGTAGGCGAGCCGTGACATCGAGTCGTGGTGCCGCTCGAAGTATTCGCGGAAGGCGGCGTCGCGCATCGGCATCCCTTTTCCGGGCCGTGGCCGCCGGGAGGGTGCTCCCGGCGGCCGCCGGCGATCACTTGAAGGTGATGTCGGACTCGTTGTAGATGCAGTTGACGCCGTCCGCGCCGGTGCCGATCTTGGTCGGCTCCTTGCCGGAGCTGTTGCCGGTGAACTTGACGCAGATGTCCAGGCTCTTCTTGCCGACCACGGTGACGCCGGAGATCTTGGCGGTGTCGCCGAAGTTGGTGTTGATGCCGACCAGGCTGCCGGCCGGGGCGGTGGCGACCACGTTCTGCACGACGACCGCGCGCTTGTGCTGGGTCGAGCAGTTGCCGCACGAGCGGTAGAGCTTGCCGAAGTCCTCGACCTGGAAGTTCTTGATGGTCAGCGTGCCACCGCCGTTGTGCTGGAAGACCTTGTCGTCGGCGCCCTTGGCACCGCCACCGTCCACCGTGTACGTCGCCGACGTGCCGCCCTTGAAGGTGGCCGCGTCCTCACCGACGTTCTCCCACCACACGTTGATCAGCGTGCAGGAGCCGGAGCAGTGGATGCCGTCCGCGGCCGGCGCGCCGAGGATGACGTTCTTCAGGACCGCGCCGTCGGCGAGCTTGAAGATCGGGTCCTGGGACTCGTCCTGGGAGTCGCTGCCCAGGTCGCCGCTGCCGAAGTAGCGGACGTTGCCGCCGTCGAGGGTGCCCGAGACGGCGATCGTGGCAGTGACCGCCTTGCTGCCGGTCGCGGTGGGCCACGACGCGGTCGGACTGGTGGCCGTGGGGGTCGGGGTAGCGGTCTTCGTGGCCGTCGGAGTCGCGCTGGCGGTCTTGGAGGCGCTCGGCGACGCGGTGGCCGTCTTCGAAGCGCTCGGGCTGGCCGTCGCCGTCCTGGTCGGGGTCGCGGTGGCCGAGGTGGGAACCGGGGCGCCCAGCGGGTTCACCGACACGTCGTCGAACTCGGCCGAGGCGAAGCTGGTGACCAGACCGATGCGGCCGGTCCCGGTCAGCGTGCCGGTGCCGGCAGCGACCTTGACGCCGTCGACGTAACCGGTGATGGCGCTGCCGGAGACGTCCACCTTCAGGGTGTGCCAGGCGGTCGGGTTGCTGACCGCGGCCGACCCGAGGACGGTGATCGTGCTGCCCTTGACCGACTGGAGCTCGGCCTTGCCGGCTGAGGTGAGAGCGAGCCGGTACATCGTGGAGGAGCCGCTGGCCCGGGCCGCGACGCCGGCCAGGCCCTTGCTGAGGTCGAGCCCCTTGACCTTGGCCTCGACCGAGTAGTCGGTCCAGGAGGTCTCACCGGCGAAGACCCGGGCGAGTTCGCTGTCGGTCTTGGCCTGCTGGTAGACCTTCGACCCGTCGGAGACGACCGACCAGGTGCCGCCCGACTTGGACCAGTTGCCCGTGCCGTTCTCGAAGCCGTCACTGAAGAGCGTGCTGGCCGAGGCGGACGGGACGAGGATGGCGACCAGCGCGGTGACGGCGCCGGCCGCACCGGCCGCGCCGAGACCCGCGACCAGACGACGGCGACGCCGGCTCGGGGTCGCGTTGGGCATTGCGTGCCGCATGTTGCTCCTACTCAGGGATGACGTCGCATGATCAAGCGATCACGCCCCGGTAGTGGTGCGGCTGCCCAGCAAGGTTGCCGACAGTGACCCAGGTCACATTCGGGCCGGATATCGAGCCCGGATCAGTCTCCCCAGCGGGCCTTCTCCAGCAGGTCGAGCGCTTCGACGGCGGCGTCCTCGCCGCCGGCCCGCAGCACCCGGGCGGCCTCGTCGACGGTCCCGGTCAGCCGGAGCCACTGCGCCTCGCGCTCCTTGGACGCCTCGGCCTGCGACTTGAGCTGCTGAGTCTTCGTCCACAGCTCGACGAAGATGGAGACCTTCGCCCGGAGCACCCACGGGTCGAAGGGCTTGGTGAGGTAATCGACCGCGCCGACGGCGTAACCACGCAGGGCCAGCTGGGCGTCCCGGTCGGCGGCGGTCAGGAACAGGATCGGCACGTGCCTGGTGCGTTCCCGGCGCTTGATGTGGCTCGCCGTCTCGAAACCGTCCATGTTGGGCATGTGCGCGTCCAGCAGGATCACCGCGAAATCGTCGGTGAGCAGCTGTTTGAGCGCTGCCTCACCGCTCTCCACGGCCACCGGCGTGACCGGCAGGCCCTGGAGAATCGCCTCCAGGGCCAGCAGGTTGTCCCGCCGGTCGTCGACCAGTAGCGCCTTGGCACGCTCACCCACCCGTGCTCACCTCACCCACCGGTAGTTACCTCCCATGGCGCTACCCCGTTCCGGCCGGTTTCAGCCTTCTTCCCGGGCTCCGGTTCCCTCCGCGTTCACCCAGCGGTCCATCAGCTCGATCAGCTCGTCCAGATCGACCGGTTTGGTGATGTAGTCACTCGCACCGGCCGAAATGGCCGATTCCCGGTCGCCCGGCATGGCCTTCGCCGTCAGGAAGACTACCGGTAGGTCCCAGAAACGCTGGTTGCGCCGAATGCCCCGGGTCGTCTCGTAGCCGTCCTGGTCCGGCATCATCGCGTCCATCAGCACGATGTCGATCTCCGGATGCTCGGCCAGGATCCGAACACCGTCCACCCCGTTGTCCGAGTACAGCACGTGGAGTCCATGCATCTCGAGGGCACTGGTGAGGGCGAAGACGTTACGCACGTCGTCATCGACGATCAGCACCGTGACGCCCTCCAGTTTCCGGCCGGCCGGGCTCACCACCTGCTTCTCCTCGACCCTCGGCGGCATCTCCATCAGCGACGGCAGGACCAGCGAGGCCGCCGGGCGCACCGACACGGCCTTCGCCGGCACCGGAGGCAGCACCGGCATCGGGATCGCGTCCGGGGTCAGCGCCTCCGGCATGTAGAGGGTGAACGTCGAACCCACACCCGGCACCGAGGACACCGCGATCGTGCCGCCGAGCAGGGCGGCGAACTCACGGCTGATCGACAGGCCCAGGCCGGTGCCGCCGTACTTGCGGGTGGTGGTGCCGTCGGCCTGCTGGAACGGCTCGAAGATGAGCGCCAGCTTCTCGTCGGAGATGCCGATGCCGGTGTCGGTCACGGCGAACGCCACCACCTGCTGTGCCGAGTGCAGCAGCGGCGGCGCGTCCACCTCCGAGTCCAGCGGGGTCGAGTAGATGCTCAGCGTCACCGAGCCGTTGTCGGTGAACTTCACCGCGTTCGACAGCAGGTTGCGCAGGATCTGCTGGAGGCGCTGCGGGTCGGTGACGATCGAATCCGGCAACTCGGGCGCCACGTCCACCCGGAACTCCAGGCCCTTGATGTCCGCCTGTGGCATGAACGCCTGCTCGACGTAACTGCGGATGCCGTCGAAGTCGACCACGTCCGCCTCGACGTCCATCCGGCCGGCCTCGATCTTGGACAGGTCCAGGATGTCGTCGATCAGTGACAGCAGGTCCGAGCCGGCACTGTGGATGGTCTTGGCGAACTCGATCTGCTTACCGGTCAGGTTGCGCTCGGTGTTGTCGGCCAGCAGCCGGGCCAGCAGCAACAACGAGTTCAGCGGGGTCCGCAGCTCGTGGCTCATGTTCGCCAGGAACTCCGACTTGTACGTGTTCGCCCGCGACAGCTGCTGCGCCTTCTCCTCCAGGCCGAGCCGGGCCAGCTCGATCTCCCGGTTCTTCAGCTCGATGTTCGCCTTCTGGTCGCTGAGCAGCTTGGCCTTGTCCTCCAGTTCGGCGTTGGTGCGCTGGAGCTCGGCCGACTGGTCCTGCATCTCCCGGGCCAGGCGCTGCGACTGGGCGAGCAGTTCCTCCGTACGCCGGTTGGCCTGAATGGTGTTGAGAGCGATGCCGATCGTTGCGACCAGGCGCTCCAGGAACGTCAGATGCAACCCGTTGAAGGCGGCCACCGACGCGAACTCGATCACGCCGAGCATCTCGCCCTCGAACAGGACCGGCAGCACCACCAGGTCGTTCGGCGGCATGGCGAGCAGCCCGGAGCGCATCGTCAGTATTCCGTCGTGGGTGGCCCGCACCCGGATGGTCCGGCGGGAGACCGCGGCCTGGCCGACCAGACCCTCGCCCGGCCCGAAGATCACGTCGTGGTCCCGGGCGACGTAGCCGTACGCGGCGTTGAGCCGCAGGCGCATGACCGCCTCTTCGTTGTCGACCAGGAAGAACGCGCCGAGCTGGCCGTCCACCAGCGGCGTCACCTCGGTCATGATCATGCGGCAGACCTCGCCGACGTCGCGCTGGCCCTGCAGCAGGCCACCGATCCGGGCCAGGTTGGAGTCGAGCCAGCCCTGCTCCGCGTTCGCCTTCGTGGTGTCGCGGAGCGTGACGATCATCCGGTTGATGTTGTCCTTCAGCTCGGCGACCTCGCCCTGCGCCTCGACCGCGACGCTCTGCGTCAGGTCACCGCGGGTCACGGCGGTGGACACCTCGGCGATGGCGCGCAGCTGGATGGTCAGGGTCGAGGCGAGCTGGTTCACGTTGTCGGTCAGGTCGCGCCACGTACCAGAAACGCCCTTGACCTGGGCCTGTCCGCCGAGCTTGCCCTCCGAGCCGACCTCGCGCGCGACACGCGTGACCTCGTCGGCGAACGACGACAGCTGATCGACCATCGTGTTGACGGTGTTCTTCAGCTCCAGGATCTCGCCGCGGGCGTCGACGGTGATCTTCTGCGACAGGTCACCCTTCGCCACGGCCGTCGTGACCGACGCGATGTTGCGCACCTGAGCGGTCAGGTTGGAGGCCATGTAGTTCACGTTGTCGGTCAGGTCGCGCCAGGTGCCGGCCACGCCCCGCACCTGGGCCTGCCCGCCGAGGCTGCCCTCCGAGCCCACCTCGCGGGCCACCCGCGTGACCTCGTCGGCGAACGACGACAGCTGATCGACCATCGTGTTGACGGTGTTCTTCAGCTCCAGGATCTCGCCCTGCGCGTCGACGGTGATCTTCTGCGACAGGTCACCCTTCGCCACCGCGGTCGAGACCTGGGCGATGTTGCGCACCTGGCTGGTCAGGTTGGAGGCCATCGAGTTGACGTTGTCGGTGAGGTCACGCCACGTGCCGGCCACCCCGCGCACCTGGGCCTGGCCGCCGAGCTTGCCCTCGGTGCCCACCTCGCGGGCCACCCGGGTCACCTCGTCGGCGAACGACGACAACTGGTCGACCATCGTGTTGACGGTCGACTTGAGCTCCAGGATCTCGCCCCGGGCGTCGACGGTGATCTTCTGCGACAGGTCACCCTTCGCCACGGCCGTGGTGACCGACGCGATGTTCCGCACCTGACTGGTCAGGTTCGACGCCATGTAGTTCACGTTGTCGGTGAGGTCGCGCCACGTACCAGAAATGCCTTTGACCTGGGCTTGTCCGCCGAGTTTGCCCTCCGAGCCGACCTCGCGCGCGACACGTGTCACCTCGTCGGCGAACGACGACAGCTGATCGACCATCGTGTTCACGGTGTTCTTCAGCTCCAGGACCTCGCCGCGGGCGTCGACGGTGATCTTCTGCGACAGGTCACCCTTCGCCACCGCGGTCGAGACCTGGGAGATGTTCCGCACCTGGGCGGTCAGGTTGGCGGCCAGCTGGTTCACGTTCTCGGTGAGGTCGCGCCAGGTGCCGGACACGCCGCGGACCTGGGCCTGGCCGCCGAGCCGGCCCTCGGTGCCCACCTCGCGGGCCACCCGGGTCACCTCGTCGGCGAACGACGACAGCTGATCGACCATCGTGTTGACGGTGTCCTTGAGCTCCAGGATCTCGCCCTGCGCGGCCACCGTGATCTTCTGCGACAGGTCACCCTTGGCCACCGCCGTCGACACCTGGGCGATGTTGCGCACCTGGCTCGTCAGGTTGGAGGCCATCGAGTTCACCGAGTCGGTGAGGTCCTTCCAGGTGCCTGCCACGTTCGGCACGTCGGCCTGGCCGCCCAGCTTGCCCTCGGTGCCCACCTCGCGGGCCACCCGGGTCACCTGCTCGGCGAAGAGCCGCAGCGTGTCGGTCAGCCCGTTCATGGTGTCGGACAGCTCGGCCACCTCGCCCCGGGCCGACACGGTGATCTTCTGCGACAGGTCGCCACGGGCCACCGCGGTCGCCACCTGCGAGATCGACCGCACCTGGTGCGTCAGGTTCGACGCCATCGTGTTCACCGAGTCGGTGAGGTCCTTCCAGGTGCCGGCCACACCCCGCACGTCGGCCTGACCGCCCAGCTCACCCTCGGTGCCCACCTCACGGGCCACCCGCGTGACCTCGTCGGCGAACGACGACAACTGATCGACCATCGTGTTCACGGTCCGGCCGATCCGCAGGAACTCACCACGCAGCGGGCGCCCGTCCATCTCCAGCGCCATGTGCTGCGACAGGTCACCCTCGGCCACCGCCACGATGACCCGGGAGATCTCGGTGGTGGGCCGGGCCAGGTCGTCGATCAGCGAGTTCACCGACCGGACGCTGTCCTCCCACGAGCCGTCCAGGCCCTCCTCGTCGAGACGCTCGGTGAGCCGGCCGTCCCGCCCGACGATGCGGCTTATCCGGCGCAGATCCAGGTTCTGCCGCTCCTGGAGCGAGACGACCTCGTTGAACGCCTCCGCGACCGCGCCGGCCATGCCACCACGCCGCGGCAGCCGCACCTTCAGGTCACCGCGACGCACCCGGCGCAACGCATCAGCGAGCTCGCCGAGCAGAACGGTCTCGTCGGGAACGCCGACGCTGGCCTCTTTAGCCGCAGTCATGCTGTCCTCACTCGCAGTCGACTCCCGGTTGGGCTCCCTATCCTCTCTCGCCCAACCGGGTCAATGCGAGACACGACTTTGTGCATCCACCCTTCGACGGGAGAGGATGCATGGGTGCCAGCCGAGGTCGGAACCAGGACGAGCATCCCGTCGGGAGCTCCGTCCGAAGCGCTGGTGCGCCGGACCAGACTGCCCAACGATCGGCGGACCCCCGCGGCAGCCCGTGCGCTGGTCCGATCGGTGCTGGAGGAGACCGGTCTGGTCGGCCTGCTCAACGAGGCTCTGCTGCTCACCACCGAGCTGTCCACCAATGCCGTCGTGCACGCCAACACCGAGCTGGAAATAGAGGTCTCGGCCGACCCGGGCGGGCTCACCGTCACCGTCACCGACTTCGCCTCCGGCCCCGTCGAGCAGCTCACCATCGGCCCCAAGAACGAGAGCTCGGAGATCGGCGAGGTCGCCGAGCGCGGCCGGGGCCTGCTGCTCGTCGACCATTTCGCCAGCCGGTGGGGCACCGTCCACGAGGGCGACGGCAAAGGCGTCTGGTTCCGGCTCGACCAGCGGGCCGGCGCCGGCGTCCCGGTGCGGCTGCCCAACGCGTCCGAGACCCCCAGCCTCGGCGCGCTCACCGGGCTGCTACGCAGCGGCACCGACCGGCACTCCGACGAAGGCCTCGCCGACCTCGCCGCCGATCTTCTCTCCCGGCTGGCGCGCCTCACCGGCGCGGCCGGCGGTGTGATCCGGCTCGACCGGGGCGACGGCATGGGAAGGCAACTTCTCGGACGGTACGGCCGGGCGCCCCGCGAAAACGCCGACACCATCCGGGTGCCCCTGGCCGTCCATCGGCCGTACGCGGGTGAGCTCGAACTCGACGCCGCCCCCGAGGGGTATGCGCTGGCCCTGGCCACCATGGTCGCCGAGCGGTTCGCCCTGCACCTGGAGAACGACAGGCTGCGGCGCGCCGACATCCGCCGGCAGACCTGGATCACGTTCCTCGCCGAGGCCAGCGAGCTGCTCGCCCAGTCCCTCGACGTCAACCTGACGATGGCCCTCATCCCGCAGCTCGTGGTGCCCCGGCTCGGCCAGTGGTGCGCCGTGCACACCACCGACGCGTGGGGCCGCCTCCAGCTCGCCGCCGCCACCCACGCCGACGAGTCGGCGCTGGCCCAGTTGCACGCGACCCTCGCCGAGCCCGGCCCCGAGTCGCTGCTGGCCCGGCTCGAGGAGTCGTCCCGCCTCGGCACCCAGGTGATGTTCAACTCGCCGCTGGAGGGTTATGCGGTGCCGCTCGTGGCCCGTGGCGCCCGGCTCGGCACGCTGGCCGTCGGGCGGCACCCGAAACACCGGCACGACGCCGACGAGGTCGCCGTCCTCGAAGACGTGGCCCGCCGGGCGGCGCTCGCCATCGACAACGCACGCATCCACGACGAGCGGCGCACGGTCGCGCGTACCCTCCAGGCTTCGCTTCTGCCTCCCGCCCTGCCCAGGGTCGACGGCATCGGGTTCGCCGCCGAATATGTCCCGACCGGTTCCGAGGTGGGCGGCGACTTCTACGACGTCGTTCCGTCCGGCGACAACCAGTGGCTGGTCGTCGTCGGTGACGTGTCCGGCAAGGGTGTGCAGGCGGCCACCGTGACCGGCCTGGTCCGCGACGTGATCCGGATCCTCGTCGACGACGGCAAGGCGCTCGGCGAGATCCTCTGGCGGGTCAACCGGACGCTCGTGCAACGTGGCGGCGGGCGGTATTGCACGCTCGCGATGGCCTCGGTGACCAGGCAGCCGACCGGGGTGCTGACCGTCTGCCTGCACCTGGCCGGGCACGACCGGGCGGTGCTGGTCCGGGCCGACGGCAAGACGGCGTTCGTCGGCGAGGGCGGCACAGCGCTCGGCCTGCTGGAGACGATCACCTCGCCGGATGTCACGGTCACGCTCGACTCCGGCGACTCGCTGATCTTCTACACCGACGGGGTCACCGAGCGACGGCGGGGGCGTGAGCTCTTCGGATCGGCCCGGCTCAAGGAGGCGTCGGCCCCGCTGGCCGGCTATCCGGCGGACGTGATGGCGGCCCGGCTCCGTTCCACGACGATCAATTTCTCGGTCGAGGAGCCTCGTGACGACATCGCGATCCTGGTCCTCCGCAACGACGCCTGACCTTCCTTCCTGTCGCACCTTCGAGGCCCTGTTTCTGTCAGACCGTCGTGGCAGGGTTTTGGGCATGAAGACGCAATACTTCACCGCGACGACGATCGACGGTTACATCGCCGATGAGAGCAATTCATTGGACTGGCTGTTCGAGGTCGACGACAAAGCGGGCGAAAACCCTTTCGCGCCGTTCTTCGAGGGCGTCGGAGCGTTCGCGATGGGCGCCACCACCTACGAGTGGGTGCTGGCCCACGAGAAGGCCTTGGAGCATCCGTCGTCCTGGCTGGAGCCTTACGGCGACACCCCGGCATGGATTTTCACTCACCGCGAGCTGCCGGTCATTCCAGGAGCAAACCTTCATTTCGTACGTGGTGACGTCCGCCCAGTCCACGCCGAAATGGTGTCGGCCGCCGCCGGAAAGAACATCTGGCTGGTCGGCGGCGGCGAGTTGGTGGCCCAGTTCGCCGACCAGGGCCTACTCGACGAGGTGATCCTCGGCGTGGCCCCGGTGACGTTGGGCGCCGGAGCTCCGGTCCTGCCCCGCCGGATCACCTCTTCCCGATACACGTTGACCAGCACACGCCAGTTGGGCCAGTTCGCCTACCTGACCTACGACGTGCACCCACCGGCCTAGCCAACCTCACCACCCCTCCCCCGCTCCCACCTCTCCCGCCCCACGCCCGTTCCACCCCTCCCTCGCTGCCCTACTCCCACCGCACGCCCGCTCCACTCCTCCTCCGCTCTCGCCATGCGCCCGTTCCACCCCTCCCTCGCTCCCGCCTCTCCCGCCCCACGCCCGTTCCACTCCTCCCTCACTCCCCCTCTCCCACCGCACGCCCGTTCCGCTCCTCCTCCGCTCTCGCCACGCGCCCGTTCCACCTTCCAACCTCGCTTCCGTCACGCGCCCACTCCACCTCTCCCACCCCGCTTCCGTCAGGTGCCCGTTCCACCTCTCCCACCCCGCTTCCGTCACTCCCACCCCGCTTCCATCACGCGCCCACTCCACCTCTCCCACCCGCTGGGGTGCGCCAGATTTCATCGTATTTATGGTTTTAGGGGTTCGGGTGATGCCGTGAGGCTCCGGCGTTTCCCTTCGCGAAGCTTCGGGATCTTGCACGACTTTTCAGGCCGGCGCCGATCTTGCAGCCCTTTCCACGCCCCAACGGGAAGAAAGCTGCAAGGTCTCCCCGGTGCAGTGGATCTTGCGCGACAAACCACACCCAGACATGAAAAATCGTGCAAGATTTCGGCGAGCATGGAGAAGCGTGCAAGATCTACGAAGCTGGACGAGGGCGACCCCTCCTCAAATGCGAACATTCCCGACCTCGGGCCGAGGGTGCAGTCGCCTGCGTGACCGGTACGACAGCCCGAAGGCTCGACGGGAGGACATCGCACAGCTGAGGGATTGACCTCGGAGGCGCAAAAGCCGCGAAGGAGCTCCTCCTGGGGCGCAGCAACGCGCAAGGTCCACATCCTGGCCTGGACCGTGCACGCGTTTCCCCGTCGAGGCACGTCGAGCACGGAGATACCTGCAAGATCGGCCCTGACCTGCAAACTCGTGCAAGATCGGCCCGGAGACGCGTCCCCAGGCAAGATCGGCTCGGAAACGCGTGCTCGTGCAAGACCAGCCCCGGGGTGCGCGCTAGTGCCGAGCCGGTCAAGACCCCCAGCCGTCGCTCACGCGCCCTTCGGCACTGCCTTTCCCGCCGTAAACGACGGCCGACGGCCTCAGCCGTCGCACACGCGCCTCTCGGCACCGCCTTTCCCGCCGCAGGCGACGGCCCGCAGCCTCCAATGCCACTTAGCTTAAGTTGATCAAGGCTGTGACCTGCAGGTCCTCGGCGATTACCGTCAGCGTCCGGCGCGGCCACAAATTCATGCCGCAGCCGCATGCGTGCAGATAAAGCCCCCTGGAACCCGAAGTGCGCCCGCGCAAGATCAACTTAAGCTCAGTGGCATTGGGCGGGCCTCAGCCGTCGCTCACGCGCCTCTCGGGGCCGCCTTTCCCGCCGTAAACGACGGCCGGCGGTCTCCACCGTCACTCACGCGCCCTTCGGGACCGCCTTACCCGCCGCAGGCGACGGCCCGCAGCCTCCAATGCCACTTAGCTTAAGTTGATCTTGAGCTGGCTCACTTCGGGCTCCAGGGGCTTGACCTGCACGCATGCGGCTGCGGCATGAATTGCGGCCACGCCGGACGCCGACGGCCCTCGCCGAGAACCTGCAGGTCACATCCTTGATCAACTTAAGCTAAGTGGCATTGCGCAGCCTCAGCCGTCGCTCACGCACCTTCGGCACCGCCTTCCGACGGCCGACGGCCTCGGCCGTCGCTCACGCGCCTCTCAGGGCTGCCTTTCCCGCCGTAGGCGACGGCTGAGGCTGTCGGCTGTCCGGCGGCGAGTCTGCGGACGTTTCCATAGGTAGGCGGGCGGCTCCTCAGTTAGTCATCAGGACAGCTGCAGAGATCCAGCTGGCTATCGCCGCTGTCTTGCATGCCTCGGGACAACGGTCACGACCAGGCGGACGGAGATCGATGACGGTGCCTCGCGCTGGGGGTCGGACACGGGCTTCGGGCTCTGCGGCCTCCGGTTGGAAGCACTGGTAACCGGCGCCCGGACAAGGACCGTCACCACGCGGACAGTCTCAGTGGCGTCACTCATCGGAGCGCTTGGGACGCCGTCGGCGTTCATGCGTTTGACCAGTATGGACGGCAAGGTCACCGACGCCGATCCGAGATGTGAGAGTCGGTCCCGTGGCCCCGTCCGTTGGAGTACGGTGTGGGACCCCGCAGCCGGAATTCCCCGAGGCCGCGGCGTCGAGCCGGTGACGGTGGCGGGCTGGGTGCGGCAACACCCCACCCGCCACCGGCACCCCCGGTTCCCCGTTCCCAGCCGGAGTAAGGCTCCGGTTCGAACGGCTTCACCAAGCCAATGCCCGTTCCGTGACAAACCAAGCGGACGCGGTCGTCGTCGGTGATCGGGAGGGGTGTCGGCATCGACCGGGATGACCGCTATCGCCGGGCGGGACGACTGCTGGCCCGATGTGGCCCGCAGAGACCGAGCCCGTCCTGATCGATCTGCCCTTTTTGCCGGGCCCGGCGTGGCATGGTGATTGGCATGGCGAAGACGCAGTACTACACCGCCACCAGCATCGACGGCTACATCGCCGACGAGAACAACTCGCTGGACTGGCTCTTCGAAGTCGACGAGGGCACCGACAATCCGTTCGGTGAATTCTTCGAGGGTGTCGGCGCGTTCGCCATGGGCGCGACCACCTACGAATGGGTTCTGAAACACGACAATCTCCTCGAAGAACCGGAGAACTGGCACGACATGTACGGCGACGTGCCGTGCTGGGTCTTCACCCACCGTGATCTGCCGCCGGTGCCGGACGCCAACGTGTTCATGATCAGTGGCGATGTCCGCCGGGTGCACGAGGCCATGATCGTCGCCGCTCAGGGCAAGAACGTCTGGCTGGCCGGCGGGGGCAACCTGGTGAGCCAGTTCGTCGCCGAGGGCCTGCTCGACGAGATCATCCTCGGTATCGCCCCGGCCATTCTCGGCGAGGGAACCCCGATGCTGCGCCGCCGCCTCCTGGTGGACGACCTGATCCTGACCGGGGTCCGTGAGGTGGGCCAGTTCGCCTACCTCACGTACGCGGTCGGCGACGTCGCCCGGATGGGCCGCCACCTGGCCTCCGAAACCGCAGCCCTGATCCCGACCCGCTTCTGACCCCACCTCCCAGCTGAGACCGGGCCAGCCTTCGGCCGAGAACAGTGCCAGCCCAGGCCCGAGCCGACGCAAGTCGACAGCAAGCCGGCATTAGACAAAGCGGCCCGGCGCAAATCGACGGCAAGCCAGCACTCGACAAGGCGGCCCGGCGCGAAGTCGACAGCAGGCCAGCACTCAACAAAGTGGTTCGGCGCGAAGACGACAGCAGGCCAGCACTAGACAAGGCGGGCCGGCGCAAAGTCGACAGCAGGCCAGCACTAGACAACGCGGGCCAGCGCGAAGACGACAGGATGCCGGGCGCTCAGAACAGGTCGTCGGGCCGGGCCATCGGTATCCGGTCGGCCAGGTCGGGTGGCGCCGTCACGATCACGGCCCGCCCGCGCCGCGCCAACAGCACCTGCTCGAGCCCGGCCACGATGTCACCGATCCGGGCTGGGCTCAGACCCCGGGGCAGGACGGCGTGGACCACGCCGGCACCGACCGACCCGCGAACAGCCACCGCCGACCCGACCGCGTCACGCAAAACGAACCCGACCGTATGCAGGTCACGTGATCGAACCCGGAGCCGCAGCGCCACATCGGACGACCGGAACGGGTAGCTCCCCCACCACTCCGGCGCCTCGGCCCGGATCATCGCCGAGGTCCCCATTTCGCGGGCCAGCCGACCGGCCCCGGCCGCGACGAACCCGGCGGTCCCCTCGAGCAGCATCGCGAACGACCCGGCGCCGACGGCCGGCAGGTCCACCTCGACGGCACTCAGCGCGAACTCCTGCGCCACGATCCGGGTCGTCAGCTCATTCACCTCGGTCGGTGTCGAAACCTGGCGAACCACCCAGCGGCGGGCCTCCGGAAGCTCCTCGACCGGCAGCACCGCCGACGTGATCACCCCGGCGGCCGGGCTCTCCCACTCGGCGAGGTCGACGATCTCCCCGGCCGGGTCGACGAGCGCGACGCTGACGGCCTGACCGGCCGGCGAGCCGAACCGGTGACGCAACGGCCCGGACTCGTTCACGGCCAGGACACCGCCGATCGTGGCGCCTGGCGACGGTGGGTCGAGGACGAGACGGCGGCCGTGTCTGGCGAGTGCGGACTGCACCGCGCTGACAGGAGTGCCGGCGGCGACGATGGCGGACGAGCCGTCGTGATCCCACATCCCGTGGAGACGAGCCGTGTCGATGATGAGGTCGAGGCGCTCAGCTCTCGTACCCCAATCGATTTTGCTGCCTGAACCTCGCGCCCGGACGCCGAGGCCGCGCTCAGCGGCGAGGCGCAGCAACCGGGAGACGGCTTGTGAGGTCGCCGGCGCGGCGACGTAGTCGGCGTGGCGACCGGCGACCCGATCGTCACTGCGCGCGACGCGTGCGGCGCCGGGACCGCAGATCTCCACGAGCTCGGCGAGAAGGGAACCGCTCACTCCGATGCCTCCCCCACAGCGAAGATCGTCCACTCTGGCACATCGTACACATGTTCGAATGACCGAGGTTCGTGTGTCCGGGAAATCCGGACGGTAACGTGTTTCCGGTGACGATTGAAGGCCCACCCACCGCGCGTCAGGCGCCGACCGAGCGCACCTTCCACGGCGACACGGTGGTCGACGAGTTCGCCTGGCTGATGGCCAAGGAGGACCCGGCGACCATCTCTCACCTGGAGGCGGAGAACGCCTGGACCGAGCAGGCGACCGCGCACCTGGCCGGTCTCCGCGAGAAGGTGTTCCAGGAGATCAAGGGCCGCACTCAGGAGACCGATCTGTCGGTTCCGAGTCGTAAGGGCGGGTTCTGGTATTACACCCGTACCGAGGAGGGCAAACAGTACGGGATCTCCTGCCGCGTGCCGGTGAGCCCGGGCGAGACGGCCCCGCCGATGGACGCCGAGAAACCCGGCGAGGAGATCCTTCTCGACGGCAACGAGTTGGCCGAGGGCAAGGATTTCTTCGCGCTCGGCACCTTCGACGTGAGCCCCGACGGCAACTGGCTGGCCTACTCGACCGACTTCGACGGCGACGAGCGCTTCACTCTGCGGGTCAAGAACCTGGTGACCGGCGAGGTGCTGGCCGACGAGGTGACCGACGTCTTCTACGGCAGCGCCTGGTCGGCCGACGGGAGCACGCTGTTCTACATCACCGTGGACGAGGCGTGGCGGCCCTATCGGGTGTGGCGGCACACCGTCGGCACTCTTGAGAACACGTTGATCTACGAGGAGCCGGACGAGCGGTTCTGGGTGGGCGTCGACCTCACGCGCAGTGAGAAGTTCATCGTCATCGACACCCAGAGCAAGATCACTTCTGAGGTGCGGGTGATCCCGGCCGACACTCCGGACGCCGAGCCGGCCCTGATCACCGAGCGTCGGCAGGGTGTCGAGTATTCGATCGAGCACCACGGGCACCGGTTCCTGATCCTGCACAACCGGGATGCCGAGGACTTCGCGCTGGCCTGGACCTCGGTGGACAATCCCGGCGAGTGGATCGAGATGATCCCGCACCAGCCCGGCACCCGCCTGGAGTCGGTCGACGCGTTCTCCCGGCACCTGGTCATCTCGCTGCGGCGCGACGGCCTGACCGGTCTGCGGGTGATCGCCGACGGCAGCACGGCCTCCTACGACATGGAGTTCCCCGAGCCGCTGTACAGCGTGGGCCTGGCCGGCAACCCGGAGTACGAGACGAGTTCCGTCCGGATCGCCTACACCTCGATGATCACTCCGGACTCCATCTTCGACGTCGACCTGATCACCCGGTCGATGACGTTGCGTAAGCAGAAGCCGGTGCTCGGCGGTTATCAGCCGGACGACTACGAGCAGTTCCGCGAGTGGGCGACGGCACCCGACGGCACCCGTGTGCCGATCTCGATCGTGACGCGCAAGGGTGTGAAACGGGACGGTTCGGCGCCGGCGCTCCTCTACGGCTACGGGTCCTACGAGCACTCGGTCGACCCGTACTTCTCGATCGCCCGTCTCTCTCTGCTCGACCGCGGTGTCGTCTTCGCGATCGCGCACGTCCGCGGCGGCGGCGAGATGGGTCGGCAGTGGTATGAGCAGGGCAAAATGCTCGCCAAGCGCAACACGTTCACCGACTTCGTGGCGGCCGCCGAGGCCCTGGTCCGCAGCCGCTGGACGTCCGCCGACCGTCTGGTGGCCCGCGGCGGTTCAGCGGGCGGCCTGCTCATGGGCGCGATCGCCAACATCGCCCCGGAGGCGTTCGCCGGCATCCTCGCCGAGGTTCCGTTCGTCGACCCGCTCACCTCGATCCTCGACCCGTCACTCCCACTGACGGTCACCGAGTGGGAGGAGTGGGGCAATCCGATCGAGTCGGCTGAGATCTACGCCTACATGAAGGCCTACAGCCCGTATGAGAACGTGACCAAGCAGGCCTATCCCCGGATCCTCGCGGTGACCAGCCTGAACGACACCCGCGTCCTCTACCACGAGCCCGCCAAGTGGATCGCCCGGCTACGCTCGGTGGCTCCGGACGGCACCTACCTCCTCAAGACCGAGATGGGCGCCGGGCACGCCGGCCCGAGCGGCCGCTACGACGCCTGGAAGGAAGAAGCCTTCAACATCGCCTGGATCCTGGACGTCCTCCAGCCCGCCTGACCCCGATCGCCGCCGCGGCATCCGCACCAGCGTCTGCCGCGGCGTCACGGTCAGGTGGCGATCATGCGGTCCGGATCTCTTCGAGGTCGGTGCTGCGGAGCACGAGCATCCCGGCCCCGGCGACGAGCAGCATCGCCAGGACGGTTCCGCCGCCGAGCAATGCCAACTGTTCCCACGGCACCGGCACGGGCAGCGTCACGACCGGATCGGTGGTCACCGTCCGGACGCAGGTCGCCGGATCAGCCGCCGGGTCGGTGCACCCCTCGGTGATTCCACCGCCGATCGAGACCTCGTAGTAGATCGACCGGACCAGGAGCAGGCCGGAGGCGAGGGCGAGACCGAGCGCGGGAACGAGCGGCGCCAGGGTCTGCCACAGCAGGGTTCCGGAGAGGGTACGCCCAGGTGTCCCCGCCGCGGTCAGCGCCGCATAGGTCCGCCGCCGAGCGACCACGCTCTCGGCCAGTGCCACCAGCATCCCCGCCGCCGAGACGCCCACACCGACACCGACCGCGACCAGCACGAGCCGGGCCGAGTTCACGTAGAAGGCGGCGTGCTCAGGGTCGGGCGGCAGCCCGATCAGGGCCCCGAACTGGTCCTCGGCCCTCCCCTGGGTGACGAAGAGCCCGTAGTAGCCCATGGCCGCCCCACCGATCACCGCGGCACCGAGAAGCGCCCCGAGGGTCCGGCTGCCGTTCCACGGATCGGCCATCATCCGCCGGCCGGCCAGGAGACTTCCCGGCCCACGCCCGAACCGGTGCAGCAGCCATCCGGCCGTGTAGGAGATCCATCCGGTGCCGACGACCACTCCGACGATCACCAGCAGCGTGCCGGTCAGCATCAGCGCGCCGTACACGTACCCGGAGAGCACCATCCGCTCGGAGAGCCACACCGGCACGTTGAACAGGACGAATCCGATCGCGATGGCGAGCCCGGGCCACGGCCGGGGTCCGTGCGCCCGCTGCCGCCGCACCACACCCAGCGGTGTGACCGCGACTCCGCGCATCAGGACCAGCCCGATCAGGGCGGCCACTACCGGCACCGCCACGACGGCGACCGCCAGCGGCACCGGATCGGGGAACACATCGGTGGGCAGCGTCAGCACCCCGCCCGGCCCCGGCTCGTGCAGCATCCACCGCAGCACCAGGTACAGCCCGTAGCCGACGACCGAACCGAGGATGCTCGCCACGATCGTCTCGGCGACGGCGATCAGCACGGCCTGGCCGGGAGTGGCCCCGGCCAGGCGGATGGCCGCCAGCCGCCGGTCACGGGCCGGCGCGCCGAGCCGGATGCACTGCCCGGCCAGGGCCAGCACCGGGAGGGTGAGCAGCAGCAACCCGAAGATCACGCCGATTCGCAAACCGGGCTCGCGCAACAGTGGGCTGGTGTAGTGCTCGGCGCCCGGTGCGAGCCAACTGCTCCCGTCCGGCTGCTCCACCGGCTCCCCGCCTCGGATGGCGGCCACCGAGGCGGCCGCGAGCATCGCCGTGGTGGCGAGGGCCGCGCTGGCCGCCGTGAGCACCGTCCGCAACGTGTCGGTCCTGGTGCCGGCGGTGCTGAGCCGGAACAGGGTGGCCGCTCTCACGGCGCACCCACACCGAGGCCGGTCGGGTCGACGGCGCCGTCACGCAGCACGATCTCCCGGTCCGCATACGCCGCGACGGGCGCCTCGTGGGTGACCAGAACGACCGCCGTGCCCTCCTCGCGGACCGCCCGCACGATCGCCAGCATCACCTGCTCGCCGTTGAGCTGGTCGAGTGCGCCGGTGGGCTCGTCGGCGAAGAGCACCCGGGGCCGGGTCACCATGGCCCGGGCCACCGCGCAGCGCTGCTGCTGGCCACCGGACATCGCGCCGGGCATCTGGTCGGCCACGTCGGCGACACCGAACCGGTCGAGCCAGGCGAGCGCCGCCTCCCGTGCCTCTCGCCGCCCCGAACCGGCGAGAAGCAACGGCAGGGCGACGTTTTCCGCGGCGGTCAGCTCGGGGACCATCTGCCCGAACTGGAACAGCACCCCGAACTCGGTACGCCGTAGCCGGGACCGGGCCGCCTCGGACCATGACCCGATGTCCTGATCCCGGAAGATCACCGAACCTCGGTCGGTCCGGAGGATCCCGGCCAGGCAGTGCAGGAGTGTCGACTTGCCGCAGCCACTCGGGCCGGTGACCGCCACGATCTCGCCCTCGGCGACGCTCAGGTCGACGCCGCGCAGCGCTGGGGTGGCGCCGTAGTCCTTGGTGATGCCTGTGCCGGTCAGCAACGGTGCGGTCACGCGATCACTTCCTTCTGTAGGTCGGCGACGCGGGCCAGCGTGGTCTGCAACCAGCGCAGGTCGGCGTCGAGGTGGCCGATGGCGTAGTCGGCGGCGACGACGTCTCCGACGGTGGCGCCCGGTGCGGTCTTGACCGCGGTCAGCTCGCGCAGCCGGGTCATGTGGGCGATCCGCTGGGCGGTGAGGTACTCCCGGGCGCGGTCGGCGTCGGCGGCGAGCAGGGCGACCACCACCTTGGCGAAGAGGGTGCTCGTCACATACGGCGCGGGCGGCTCGATCTCGGTCAGCCACTCGGTGAGCCGGTCACGGCCGGAGTCGGTCAGGGTGTACGCCGTCCGCTCCGGGCCACCCTCCTGCTCCTGGCCGGACTGCTCGACGAACCCGTCACGCTCCAGCCGCCCGAGCGTGGCGTAGACCTGGCCGTACGCCAGTGGTTTGGCCTGTGGCAGCCGCTCGTCGTGGGCCCGTTTGAGGTCGTAACCGTGTCGCGGGCCACCGGCGAGCAGCCCCAGGAGCACATGCGCCGTGGACATGGGCGCTACTATTCACTCAGTGAATAGCCGCCGTCAAGGGACCACGACGAGGAGGACGTGAGATCAGAGCGAGCGCCGCAGCGCGACGACGGCGATGTCGTCGGCCTGCTCCCGGGCCCCGGTGAGCTGGGCGTGCAGACGCCGGCAGAAGGTGTCGAGGTCGTCCTCGACCAGGGCCGCGCCGGCCGCGAGGGCGTTCAGCCCCTGGTCGAGGTCGGCATCCCGGCGCTCGATCAGGCCGTCGGTGTAAAGCACCAGGGTGCCGCCGGGCGGCAGGGTGTATTCGATCTCGGCCCGCCGCGGCGCGGTGATGCCGAGCAGCGCCCCACGCGGCTGGAGATAACGCACGTCACCGCCGACGTGGACGAGTGGCGGCAGGTGCCCGGCGCTGGCCATCCGGATCCGGCCGGTCGCCGGTTCCAGGGTGAGCAGGCAGAGGGTGGCCGACTCGGCCGGCAGCACGGTCCGCATGAATCGGTTGACCAGTTCCAGCACCGCACCCGGCGGGTGCCCCTCGACGGCGTACGCGCGAACGGCGTGCCTGATCTCGGCCATCACCGTGGCGGCGTGCAGCGAGTGCCCGGCCACGTCCCCGATCGCGACGAGGAGCCGGTCGCCGAGCACCGTGAGTTCGTAGAAGTCGCCGCCCACCTCGGTCTGCGCGCCGGCCGGCTCGTAGAGGACGCCCAGATCGACGCCGGGCACCTCGGGCAGGCGCGACTGGAGCAGGCTGCGCTGGAGGGTGACCGCGACCCGGTGTTCCTCGTCGAAGGACCGCTGGGCCTCCACGGCCGCAGCCACCGCCTGGGAGAGCTGCCGGAGCACCGGGAAACCGGGGGTCTGCGAGCTGCCGGGCACGGCGACGTAGACCGGTGGCCGGTCGGCGCGCAACCGGGCCGCGGCGACGGCGACGGTCTCGCCGTCCGGCCAGTCGACGACGTCCCAGTCGGCCGGCTCGTCGCTGCGCACCAGCGAGCCGACGGCCGCCCGGTGCCCCGGGACGGCCCAGCGCCGCACTGTCGGGGGGATACCGGTCGCGGCCAGGCTCTCGCCCTCGGAGGTCTCGGCGACCACCACGACCGGCCCGCCGAAGATGTCGACGCCCCCCTCGGCCGCCGCCTCGAGCAGGGTCGGCAGCGTGGACGCCGAGTTGATCGCCAGGGTGGTCTCGGCCAGGCGCACCATCCGTTCGGCGAGCAGTTCGGCGCGTTGCCGGGCACGGTAGTAGCGGAGAACGGCCTGGGCGGTGGCGATCAGCTCGTCCGGTTCGATCGGCTCGACGAGGTACGCGTCGGCGCCGCGGTTCAGTCCCTGGGTGCGGTCACCGACGTCGACGGCGTGGGCGGACACGTGGATCACCGGGAGTACGCCGTACCGCGAATCGCTCTTGATCGTCTCGCAGACGTCGAATCCGCTCATGTCGGGCAGTTTCACGTCGAGGACGACCAGGTCGACGTCGACCTCCAGGAGCCTGGCGAGCGCCGCGCCGCCGGTGTCCGCCTCCAGCACCGTGAAACCGGCCCGGCTCAGCCAGCTGACCAGCAGATACCGCTTGGTCGGGCTGTCGTCGACGACGAGGACGCTGGCCGGTGTCATGACTTCAGGGGGAGTCGCAGAGTGAAGGTGCTGCCTTCACCGGAGGTGGAGTCGACCCGCAGCGCGCCGCCGAGGATCCCGGCGAGTCGCCGGGCATATGGCAGGCCCAGCCCGGTGCCCTTACCGCTGACCGGTCGGCTGCCAGGCACCTGATAGAACTCCTCGAAGATGCGTTCTTGCAGCTCGGGGGGTATGCCGTAGCCGGTGTCGGCGACGATGAACTCGGCGTCGCCACCGGTCCGGCGCACGCTGAGCCGCACCGATCCGGTCTCGGTGAACTTGAGCGCGTTGGTCAGGAGGTTGCGCAGCACCTGGGCGAGCAGCACCTCGTCGGAGTGCAGGGTGGGCACGTCCGGATCGTCGACCGCGAAGTCGACCTCCGGCCGGGTGGCGAGCGGGCGCAGGGTGCCGCGCAGTTGACCGAAGACCGCTTTCAGGTCCACCTCCGACCAGGTCGGCTCGATCCGGCCGGCCTCCGCCTTGGCCAGGTCGAGCAGGCCGTTGACCAGGGTCAGCAGGTCGGTGGCGGAGCCACGGATCAGGTCGACCTGGCGGCGCTGCTCGGTGGTGAGCTCGTCGGAGCCGGAGTCGGTGAGCAGCCGGCCGAGGCCGATGATCGCGGTGACCGGGGCCCGCAGCTCGTGGCTGACGTTGGCCAGGAAACGGCTCTTGGCCTCGCTGGCCGCCGCGAGCTGCGCCGATTTCTCGTCGAGTTCGGCGTAGAGGGCGACCACGCCGCGGTTGGTCTCCTCCAGCTCCTGGGAGAGCTGGTTGTAGAGGGCCATCACGCCGCGGTTGGTCTCCTCCAACTCGGCGTTGAGCCGGGCCAGGTCGTCACGCTGGGCCCGCACCTCGTCGAGGGCGGCGATGAGCTGCTGATTCTGCACGGCCAGCTCGTCCAGCGGGGTGCCCGGCACGTGCTGCGCCAGTCCGGTACGGATCTCTTCCATCCGGTCGGGGGTCAGCAGGGGTGCGCCGGGCGGCAGACGCCGCGCCAGCCGGACGACTGTAGCTGTCCCGTCATTGTCCACCTCCATCGTGTCGACCAGTCGGCCGACCTGCTGCAACTGTTCAGCGAGCCGGGCCGCCTCCCCTGTTCCGGGATGCGCCATGGCTACGTGGAGGGTAGGTACCCCGATCGTTTCAACGGTGAACGTGACGTCGGTGTGTCCGGCCGCGAGGAGCACCCGGCCGATCTCGCTGAGCGCGGTGGCGACCCGGGTCTGGTCCTGTGACTCCAGACCGACCGACCGGGCCACCTCCCGCCCGAGTTGCCGCACCACGAAGATGTCCTGCTCGACCCGCAGGCGCATGCGCATCAGCGGCTCGCCGGTCATGAGGACCGCGCCACCAGCACGCCGGCATCGTCGCGACGGGTCCCGGCGTCCCGCAGCAGAGTCGCCGCGATCACCTCGGGCGTACGGGTGATCAGGCCCGGGTAGTCCGTCAGGTTCCACCTGTCGACCAGGCCGTCGGTGTGCATCACCAGGATCGATCCGGGGGCGAACGGGTAGTCGTACTCCCGGATCTGCCGTCGTTGATGGCCGGCGATGCCGGGCATGGAAACCATGCCCCGCCGGCTTCCGTCCGGCGCGAGGACGGTGCCGGAGATGTTGCCGAGGCCCGCATAGCGGACCACCCCGGCCGACGGATCCGGTTCGGCGACGGCGAGCGCGGCGCCACGGGTGTGCCCGAGGGTACGGTGCAGAGCCTCCACCACCTGCGCGGGCGGAACAGCGGGCGCCCGCAGGAATCCGCGCACCGCCTCGTGCGACGCGGCCGCCGCCAGACCACCGTGCCCGAGCCCGTCACTGAGCAGCAGCTGCCGGCGGCCGTCGATCTCGCGGACCGCGAAGGCATCCCCACAGGCCGTCTCACCGGCCAGTGGCCTGGTCAGCCCGGCTGTCCAGCCCGCCTCCGGCACCACGTCGGGCCACACCTGCACGCTCAGCACGGTGCCTTTGCCCGGCACCGAATGCAGATCCCACCGGCTGGCCTGACGCAGGATGGCGCCGAGGCCGATGCCGAGCGTCCCGGCCGTGGAGTGCCCGTCACCGATGGCGTGCGCGACGTCGGCCATCCCGGGCCCGCTGTCGACCGCGATCAGCTCGACCCCGGCCTGGTCGGCGGCCCGGACCACACGGACCAGGATGGTGCCCTGGTCGGCGTGCTTGGTCAGGTTGCCGGCCGCCTCGGCGGCGACGATGGAGAGGTCGGCGATGCGGCGCTCCGGCATGGCCAGCTCGGCCGCCAGGCGCTCGGCGGCCCGGCGCACGGCCGAGGCCGTCCCCGGCTCCTCCACCCGGAACCAGACCCCTCCGTCCAGGAGTCCTTCGGGTAGGGACGCCACCGCGCCTCCGCTCATCGGCACCACTTGACGATCGTAATGGTCGTGCCCTTGCCCGGTTCCGTGTCGATCGTGAACTCGTCGACCAGGCGACGTGCGCCACTGAGACCGAGGCCGAGCCCGCCGCCAGTGGTGTAACCGTCAGTGAGGGCCAGGTCGAGATCGGCGATGCCGGGCCCCTGATCAGCGAAGACGATTCTGATGCCGGCTCGCCGTTCGTTGTGGACGCGGGTCACCTCGACCTCGCCGCCGCCACCGTAGACCAGCGTGTTGCGGGCCAGCTCGCTCGCTGCGGTGACGAGTTTCGTCTGATCCACCAGGGACAATTTCACCCCCACCGCGACGGTACGCACCAGCTGCCGCACCCGGACGACGTCCTGGTCGGTCACGACCGGAAGGCGCTGGCTCTCGTCGCTCACGGCGTGGTTACCGCTGCCGGGCCGGGTTCGTCCTCGTCGTCGAACAGCTCGTCATCGTCGGGACGGCTGCCGAGCATCTCGATGCCCAGCTCGACGTTGAGTGCGGTCCGGATGCCGGGCAACGACAGGCCGAGCTCGACGAGCGTGATCGCCACCGCCGGGCGCATGCCGACCACCACGGTCTCGGCGTCCAGGACCCGGGAGACCGAGGCGATGGTCGCGAGGGTACGGCCGACGAACGAGTCGACGATGTCGAGCGCGCTGATGTCGATGATCACGCCGTGCGCGCCTGTCGCGACGATCCGGTCGGCGAGGTCCTCCTGCAATTGCAGGGCGACCTGGTCCTCCATGTCGATCTGGATGGAGACCAGCAGGATGTCGCCGATCTTCAGGACCGGCACCCGCTCCACGTCAGCGTCCCGACCGCTTGTTCTGGCTGATCACGTGGCGCAGCGCGTCGGCGAGCGAGGCCTTGGTGGCGATGTCACCGAACTCGATGCCGAGGGCGACGATGGTCTGCGCGATCTGCGGGCGGATGCCGGAGATGATGCAGTCGGCGCCCATCAGCCGGGCCGCGACCACGGTCTTGAGGATGTGCTGGGCGACCTGGGTGTCGACGGCCGGCACACCGGTGATGTCGATGATCGCGTACGGCGAACCGGTGTCCACCAGGGTCTGCAGGAGACGCTCCATCACCACCTGGGCACGTGCCGAGTCGAGGGTGCCGACCAGGGGCACCGCGACGACGCCCTCCCACAGCTTCACCACCGGCGTGGAGAGCTCGAGCAGCTGCTCCGCCTGGTCCGCGATGATCGACTCACGGACCCGCACGTAGCTGTCGAAGGTGAAGAGCGCGGCCTGGTCGACGAAACCCGAGAAGGCCACGTAGTCCCGCAGAGTGGCCGCGTCGCTCTGGTCGCCGAGGACCTCGAGCACCGTCTCCTTGAGCGCGTAGACGCTGACCGCCGTCTCGGTGGCGCTGAACCCCTGCCGGGCCCGGGTGCTGGAGAGCTCGTTGAGCTGGGCACGCAGCTCGGCGGCCGCCTCGTTGCTCAGGTCGGCGGCCCCACCGGCGAACGCCTGCTGGAATCCGCGCTGCAGGTCGGTGATCTGCCGGCGCAGCTCAGCACTACTCAGCCGCCCCCGAAGGCTCACGGTCACCAGGGTGGTCCAGCGGTCGGCCAGCTGCTCGGCCTGACCCTCCAGCAGTTCGGCGAAGCGCCTCGCCTCGTCCGGACTGAGTGGCATCAGTGCCTCCCCCAACTACAGCGATCCAGCGCAACGGCCGGACTTTACCATCAGGGTGTCCGATAGTTGCTATAAGCCAAGTAACGGACCGAGATCAAAGGCACGTCCCGTTCTGCGCGCCACCCGGTGCGTGGAGTACCGTTCAGCAATAACTGGAGGTCGGCGAATGTCCCTGACGGTACAAACGGAACAGCGTGACGACATGGTGGTCGTGTCGGTCGCTGGTGAGCTCGACATGGCAACCGCCCCCCAGCTGCAGGATCAGATCAGTGACCTGCTGGAGAAGGGTCGGACCCGCCTGGTCTTCGACCTCGCCGAGGTGTCCTTCTGCGACTCGACCGGCCTCTCGGTCTTCGTCCGCGCGAAGAACAGCACCGACGACGCCGGCGGCACCGTCCGGCTGGCCGCGCCGCAGCGAGGGGTGCTCCGCATCCTCGAGGTGAGTGGCCTCGTCGAGGTGCTCCACACGTACCCGACGGTCGACGAAGCGGTCGCTGCCGACGAGCCTGCACTCGACTGAGGCACAGGTCGGCGTAGTTTGTCGTCGACCGGTGATGGGCACCCCGTCGCCGGATTGATAACCCGGCCCCCAGGAGCGTGCCCGTGAAACAGATGTTCCAAGGCTTCAAAGACTTCATCATGCGCGGCAACGTCGTCGACCTCGCGGTCGGCGTCGTCATCGGCACCGCGTTCACCGCGGTCGTCACCAGCTTCACCAAGTCGTTCCTCGAGCCACTGATCAAGTGGATCTCGGGCGGCTCGGGTTCGCTGGCCGGCGAGCTCTCTCCGAAGCCTGGCGTGGTCTTCACCTACGCCGCCTTCATCAACACCCTCATCACGTTCCTGCTGACCGCCGCGGTCCTCTACTTCCTCGTCGTCATGCCACTCAACAAGCTGGCTGAGCGTCGCCGCCGTGGCGAGGAGCCGCCGCCGAAGGCGCCCAGCGAAGAGGTCAAGCTGCTCACCGAGATCCGCGACGCGCTCCTGGCCCAGCAGCAGGGCGGCGGCAACGGCGGCCAGGTCTACAAGACCGAGCCGCCCCGCTGACGCCTCCGGAAAAAGATCCACCCTCCCGGCACTGTTCGAACAGATGTTCGATACAGTGCCGGGATGGAGCAGCGTAAGCACTGGTGGAACAGCAAGTGGGGGCGGCTGGCCCGCAAGGATGTCTACTTACGCACCAGTGGTGACCAGTGGTATGTCGAGCAGCGAGCCGGCGGCTCGGAGGGTGTCTCGCACTTCTTCGAGTACGACAGCGAGGACGCGGCTCTCGACATGGTCCGCGCTCTGCTCTCCGGCCCTGACGAGTGGCGCGAGCTCTCCGTCCGCCCAGCCGAGCGTTAAGCCCGGCCGAGCGTCAGGCAGCTCGGTGATCGTCCTCGTGCTGCGCGGTCAGCGGGCCGCGCGGCGGTGGCAGCAACCGCAGCCCCGGCCGGGGAGCGTCCTCACGTGTCTCGGTGTCGAAACGGGCCCGCCAGCCGATCCCCATCCGGGCCCCGGGCGGCCGCATCTCTCCGCCGACCCCGCGCGACAACGCCACCACCAGCAGATATCCGGCGATCACAAACCCGTGACCGACCAGCCGGCCGACGTCCACGCGGCCGCCGGTCAGGTCGGTGACCGAGATCAGCAGCAGCATCCCGACGAAAGCGGTGAGCATCGGCACCAGACCCGTCGGCCGGGTCCGCCGCAGCGCGATGAAGAGATAGCCGGCGCCGACCGCCACGTTCCAGGCCGCCGACTCGTGCCAGAGGTGCCCCTGGGTGGCGCCCAGCCCGTTGTGCGCGTGCTCCACGGTCGCCCCGCCGCCGACCTGGGTCAGCCCGAGGATCAGCTGCACCGCGCCGACCAGGGCCAGCGCCACGTAGAGCACGGCCGCCACCGGCAGTCGCGGCAGCCGGCGCCGCCGCGCGGGCGGTTGCTCCGGCAGCGCGGCCAGGATCGCGGCCGTCAGGTCCGGCACCTCGGGCACCGGCGCCGTCCGGGTCAGCCGGTTGACCACCGCCGCCCGGTCCAACCAGTCCCGGCAGCCGGCGCACCCAGCCAGGTGCTCGTCGACCAGCGGGCGCATCGCCGGGTCGTCCTCGCCGTCCAGCTGCGCGGACAGCATCTCGCGCCACCGCTCACATGCCATGTCCTGATAGTCGCCGGTGAGGCCGTCCGAGTTCCCGCCGGGTCAGGGAAAGGCCGGAAGCGTCACTGATGCTCGTGGCCGAGCATCCGGCGCCGCTCCCGGAAAGCGCGCAGGTTGGCCGTGTTGCCACAGGTGCTGACGTCGTGCCAGACCCCACTGTTGTTGCGCGAGGTGTCGAAGAAGGCGGCCCGGCACGCCTGGTTGTTGCACAGTTTCAGTCGCGGCCACATCCCCGCCTGCTGGGCCAGCAACGCCTCCGCCCACAACGCCGACGCCAGCCACCGCACGCCCCGGCCGGTCGGCACCACCCGCACCCAGCCCGTCCCGTCCGGCACCAGGCTCACCTGCACGTCGGCCGGTGGCAGCAACGCCTCGTCCACCTCGGGGCTGGCCCCGGCCGTCACCACGTGCTCGAACGCGGTGCGCAGCCGCCGCATCGACCGCAGATCGGCGACGGAGAGCAGCAGAGTAGGGCCCGGCAACCCGGACACGTGCGACCACAGGCCCAGCGCATCGGTCACCCACCACTGGGCGTCCTCGACGCTGGCGAGCAGGTCAGGCGCATACGACATCGCCGGTCGGGTGTTCAGCAGCTCCTGCACGAGCGCGAATCCGCCGGGCGCCTCCCGTACACCGTGCCGCGCGCTGGCCTTCCATGACATATACAAAGCCTACTCGGCTCTTTTTCCTGTGTGCCCGGAACGCCACCCGCGCGAGTGGACGATTGCCGTTCATCGGTGGACGGTTGTGAATGAGTCTCTAGACTTCACCTGTGCGTAGAGCTCTGGCGATCACGATTGCGGCCGCGGCGGCACTGTCCCTCGCCGCAGGTTGCGATTCGGAGACACCGACTGCGGAGGGGCCGCCCCCGGCCGTACCGTCATCGTCGTCGCCTGCCTCGCCCACCGGATCGCCGTCGCAGCCGGCGCCCGTGCCCACCGTTTCTTCGGCGCCGGCCATGCCGGAGCCGAAACGGAAACTGAAGAGCGGCCTCAAGGGCGACGACGTCCTGGCGCTTCAGCAACGCCTCACCGAGCTGGGTTATTGGAACGGCAAGGCGGACGGCAAATTCGGCTCGACCACCCAGCAGGCGGTCTACGCGTTGCAGAAAGCGGCAGGCGTCAACCGCGACGGCACGGTCGGACCCAAAACCTGGAAAGCCTTGACCGAGGGGGTACGCCCGAAGGCGCGCTCGACCACCGGGACGCTGGTGGAGATCGATCTGAAACGGCAGTTGCTGCTCCTGGTGGCCGGCGGTCAGGTCACCCAGATCTTCAACACGTCGACCGGCTCGAACGAGTATTACGAGCAGGAGGGCCAGACCTACCTGGCCGACACCCCGCGTGGGAAGTTCAAGGTGGGCCGCCAGATCGACGGCTGGCGCAACGCTCCGCTGGGTCTGTTGTGGCGGCCCAAATACTTCAACGGCGGCATCGCGGTGCATGGCGCCCCGAGCGTTCCGCCCTATCCGGCGTCACATGGTTGTGCCCGGGTCTCGGTCGCCGCGATGAACTGGTTGTGGAAGAACGACGCCATTCCGCTGAAAACGCGGGTCTGGGTCTACTGAATCGTCACCAGCCGCTTCGCCCGCCGCGGCGCCGGAATCATCCGCGCATATCCGGGTGGCCAGGCGGCGCCGTAGATCTCGGCGCAGAGCACCACACCGAGCCATGGCACCCACGGCCCGATGAACTCCGTCGTCCCGTGCCCGCGAACGTCGAGCGCGAGCGCCCACTCGTCGGGCCGCGGCCGCAGCCCGGTCACCGACCGCAGCATGAACGACTCGTCGCCCAGCAGCAGCCGCCGATTCGTGACGACGGCGAGCCGCCGATCGCCCCCGACGACGTCGACCGGGAACCAGCCGTACTGCTTCTCACCGGCCCACAGCGGAACCGTCGGGCTCACCGCAGCCGGCCGGCCACCTCGTTCGACGAGGCCGGCCAGCATGCTCATCGACCGGTAGCCGGCCAGAAGCTGCCCGGGGTCGTAAACCGACAAGGAATTCTCCGATCTGTAGGCCCGCCCGTTGCGGCCCGTCTCCGACCCTGGCACGCGCAGCCCGACACCCCAAGCGAATACACCCCAAAGGTGAGCCCGAAATTTCCGACCTGTCCGCATGGAACCTGTCGCCATGGTCGCGGGTGATAGAGGTATGAGCCGAACACCGACAGTCGCCCAGGACGCGGTGTCAGAGTTGTACGCGTCCTGCTACCGGCGACTCGTCGGCGTGATCACCCTGGCCGCATCCAGCCGGCCTTCCTTCGTGTGCTGAGCCGGTGGGATCATCTGTCACAGCTTGATTCCCCGGAAGCCTGGATCCGAACCGTGGCCATGAACCTGCTCTCCAACCGCCGCCGAAAGGCCCGCAACGCGCTCGGGGCCCTGCTACGCCACGACCCACCACCCGCCGAGCCCCGACCGGGTCGACGTGACCCACGCGATGCGCCGCCTCCCGCTGGCCCAGCGACAGGCAGTGGTGATGTCCTCGGGCTGAGCATCGACGAGACGGCCCAGGCTCTGAAGGTCGCCCCCGGAACCGTGAAGTCCCGCCTAAGCCGGGCCCGGAGCGCGCCAGCCGAGACCCTGCGAGAGGAGAACAGCCATGCCTGACCTCGATGAACTCCTGACCGCGGAGGCGATCAGGCAGCAGCCCAGCCGCCTGCCCGAGTTCGCCGACCTGGCCCACGCCCGAGCCAGACGCCGACAGCGGACCCGGCTGATCACCGGCGCGGCACTGGTCATCCTGGCCGGCGCCGGCATCACCGCGTCGATCCCCGACAGCACTCCCGCCTCACCCAGCGATGTGGTCCGCGCCCCCGCCGGCCGGTTCGTCACCGTGACCGGCTCACTCCAGCAGGTCGGCGGCCCCATGGACACCCCACCCAGGGGCATCCCAGGAACCATCCGATTCCAGGCAGAGGACGGCACGATCACCGCCACCACGGCAGCCGAGACCGGCCGATTCACGATCAGCGTCCCCACCGGCCGCTACGTGGTGACCGGCTCACCCACCGACAGCCCCCAGACGTGCCAGGCCTCGGCCCCCGTCACGGTCCCCACCGACGGCTCGCCCGACGTCACGATCACCTGCCACATCCGTTGACGCCCACAGGCCTGCGCCCACCCGCCCGCAATCTTGTTGACTTCGGGCACCTGTCCCGTGGAGCTTCACAAGATCGGTAGGAGATCCGGGAAAACAAGCCGGCAAGAGCACTTCCAACGTCAACGCCCGCGGCCCATCCACTAACCGACGATGGGCGGCCGGAAAACGTTCGGAGCCGAGGATCTCCGCCCGATCACCGGCTCGTCAGGGCCGGCGCCGGCCAGGATGCCGGGTCACTCGGCCGGCGCCCCGGTCCACGCAGAGTTCGCTGGTCTCATGCTCAACCCAGTACGTCTGGCCGGCCCTGATGAAGGTCGGCTCGAGCAGTTGAAGGCAACAGTCGACCCGGCCGGCGAGCAGAAGTCGATCAGCAGTCACGGACTTGATCACGGCGCCTCCAGACGTGCGCTGCGGTAAGGCCCTGGATACAGAACTGGTCAGCACCGGTAACCCGGCACTGACCAGCCAATACAGTGGGCCGCCAGGGACTCGAACCCTGAACCTAAGGATTAAAAGTCCTCAGCTCTGCCATTGAGCTAGCAGCCCGCAGCAGACAGAGTACCGGCGTGCGACCTTGAAGCCCACCGGGATACCCCGAAGTACGTGTTTCTGCAGGTCGGAGGCGATTCTCGGCGGTACCGGGCGAGCGCCGAGACCTGTCCGGATCTACCCGTTGAAGATCCCGGAAGCCCGCGGAGGGCAACCACGGAGCGACCACCGAGGGTCTGGTTCAACGGTGTGAAGACCGGCGGGGCGAGTTGAGTGGGCGGTCGGACCCGACGACGCGGCAGAGTCGCACACACTGTCCGTCAGTGAGTGGGGCGGCCGGGAAACATAAGCGCACTCCATCTTGTGCCTGCCGAAAATACATCCGCGCCGGTCAGCGTGCGTGACCTGCAACGGCTCGGCCAGGCCGAAATCAAGCGCCTGATCACCGGCAGCCAGTCCGAGCAAGGACCTGCTCGGACTGCTGACTGCGGCCCGTGGTGGCCCGCCCAGCGAGGACCTGCACGAACTGACGTCGGACGCGGTTCGCGCGTTTGCGTTACTGGAGTCGTCTTGCGGACAAGAGATCGTCTATTTGCGACCCGCGCAACTTCATCGAGACAGTTCGATCACCGAAGGCCTCCCTCGTGCCCGACCTTCCAGTTGATCTTCCTGATAGCGTCGCGTCGAACTCGTAACTGATTTCGGCGGAGGTGAATGCGTCAGATTCTGATGGCGCGCCCTTCCTCGATTTCTTGGAAACATTGTTAAATGGCGTACTGTCGTGAACGTGCGAAGGCCGGGTCCTGGAAGTTCATCGCCCAAAATACTGCGACTAGCGGCTGCCCTTCTCGATGCCGAAGGAAGTTCATTGAGAACCTTCACCCGCATGCTGGCTGCCGTGATGGCGGTGGGTGTTCTCGCCGCCTGTGATGCCGGTGGCACCACGCCGTCCGCCGGCCCGCAGCCGGCGACTGCCTCCACCTCGCCGGCTACCGCGCCCAGGACACCCACACCGTCAGCGTCAGTCTCGTGTGCACTGGAGAGCCAGCCACGTCGGCTCCTCAGAACCGACGACGGCTGGTCGGCGGCAGAGCTCGACGCGTGGTCGCAGAACGCGTACCAGCTCGACGAGACCTGCGACAGCGGGCCGGAATGGCCACAAGACTGCGACCTGTTCGCCGACCTGCTCCTCGAAGGATGGCCCGGCTACCGCACCGAGGGAGTCTCCAGCATCGCCGGCCTCAGCCTCCTGAACACCTCCGGACTCACGATCGAGGAACGGGTCCTGCTGTTCCGCAGCCCCGGCAGCAACGGCCGCAGCCTGCTGGCCGAACAAGCGAAGGCCTGCAAAGCCACCCAGAAGTCGCTGTCGAAAAGCGCGGTACTCCACGAATTTCCGGCGCAGAACGGCAAGCGTCGGTTCCTCGTGATCGACCAGGTCCTCGCGATCCAACTCACCGTCCCCGAAGGCTTCAACGCCACCAAGTTGATCGAGACGGCACGCCGTCGTGCCGAAGACGGCATATGACCCCTTCACACTCTGAAATCAGACCACCGTGCCTGGGTCTGGACAGTCCGAACTGCCCAGACCCCAGGCACTCTCTATCGAGGTCGTTCGCTGGTGATCAATCTCCACGACTTTGGGTCGCTCATAGCGGCCACCGAGATTGAAAGCTGAGGTAGTTCGGGGTCGATGGTCATGCCCTGCTTGGCGAATAAGCCGGCAAGCAGGTGACACGAAAACGGGAGATGAGTCGTCCTCATGTCTCCATAGGATCTGACTCTCAGCAGCCAGGGACGGGGATCCGATGTTCAGTCTCAACCGTAAGAAGCTCGCCGTGATCGGTATCGCGGCCGCCGCCGCGACCGCGTTCCTCGCCTCGCCGGCGCAGGCCGCCTCGGCCGCCAAAGCCGAGGTCGTGGGCAAGAACGGCACCGTCGTCAAGTTCAGCGCGGCGGCCGGTCAGGCCAACTCGCTGGTCATCACGATCTCCGGCCGCACGATCACCCTGAACGACACGGTCGCCATCACAGCGGGCAAGGGCTGCAAGGCGGTCAAGGGCGACAAGACCAAGGTCAAGTGCACCACCACGAAGAAACCGACCGGACTCAACGTCACCCTCGGCGACAAGAACGACTTCGTCGACAACAACACCGCAGTCTCACTGAACGCCGACGGCGGTACCGGCGACGACACCGTCTTCGGCGGAACCGGGAAAGACACCCTCCGCGGTGGTAACGGAATCGACGACGTCCAGGGCGGTTCCGGTAACGACACCCTGTACGGCGGCACCGGCAACGACCACGTCGAGGGCGGTCCCGGCCGGGACACGATCTACGGCGGTACGGGCCACGACGACCTGATCGGCGGCGACCTCGACGGCGAACTGGCCGACAGCGGCGACACCATCTACGGCAATACCGGCAACGACTTCCTACTCGGCGGATACGGCAACGACACCCTGTACGGCGGCGCCGGCAACGACAACCTGGCCGGCGGCTCCGGCAAGGACCGACTGGTCGGCGGCCCCGGAAACGACACCACCGCCCCGTAGCCCAGCGGTCACTACACCCGACCCGGCCACCGATCATCGGCGGCCGGCCACAGCACCGCGATCCGAGGCTGGCCTGATCGGCCCATACCTACGGGCCGAGTCCTACATCACTCGTGCTGAGAAAGCCCGCCGCGGACAGAGGTACAGCAGTTGATCACCTACGCTCGGTGGGTGTTCGAGGCTTCGCGGATCTGCCGCTGCGTCATCTGTCACGACTACGGCGATCGCGAGGACTACGACGCGGCCGACCAGGGCGTGATCAGCAATGTGAATCAGTTCGGGTGGAGCGTCACCGGCGTCGCCGCCGACCGGCAGGGGCCGGGCTGGTCGTACACCATCGGCCGATGGCACCGCCGAGGCGAGCCGGAACTGGCCATGTTCGGACTCGACCTGAGAGTCATGCAGTCATGCCTGAACATCCTCGGAAAGCGCGACGGCCTCGCCGACGGCCAGTCCCACGATGACGTCGTCAACGGCTACCCGGTGCATCTGCGGGCCGTCGAGCCGACCTGGTACCGGGCCTTCTTCGGCCATGCCATCTGGTTCTACCGGCACCCACCCATCCCGTTTCTCGAGGTCGTCTGGCCGGACCGGGACGGCGGTCTGCCCTGGGACACCGGCAGCCTCGCCCAGCCACACCTCTGGCTCACACCCGCCGAGCATGTCCAAGGCACCTGGACCCAAGACGTCTGAATCGAGACGGCACACCGGCCGAAATCAGCGAGACGTCACCCAGTTCGCGCTGCCGGTCCGGCCGGCCCGCTACAACGGCGGTGAACGCGCATCCCTCTCGTGCTCGCCGCCGTCACCGATGTAACCCTCACCACCAGCGCCTTGTCGCCACAGTTCGTTCGGTAAACGGCGTTTCCGGCTCGCTCGTCACCCGATCATGCCGCCGAAGGACCGAGCGTGAACGCCGAACACCGGGTTGCCCCGCGCCTTCACCAGGCTGAGCAGTTCCTCAGTCGCGCCCGCGGCATGTCGTGTTGCTTCCGGGGAGCCGTGGGTCAGCGGCGGTAGGTGCGTTTGGTGCTGTACCTGACGTTGCCGGCCTTGTCGTACGCCCGGATCTGGACGGTGAACTTCTTGCCGTACTTCCTCGGGTTGAGCGTGAAGGTGTACGCGGCTCGGGTGTCGGTGGCCACCACCTTGCCGTTGACCAGGAACTGCACGCGGGCGATGCCGTTGCGGTCGGCGGCGGTCGCGGTGAGTGTGGTCGTCGTCTTCAGCTTCGTCAGGTTCTTCGGGGCCTTCTTGTAGGCCACCGTCGGCGCGGTGTTGTCGACGATCACCGTCCGGGTGACGAACCCGGCGTTGCCGAGGTTGTCGACACCCAGCCAGGTGATTTCGCGGGCGCCGTCGCGGCCGGCGTTCACCGTCAGCGCGTCGGCCCGCGAGCCGGTCGGGTTGTCCGGTGCCTGCAGGGCGACCCAGGCGACGCCGCGCGCGTCGGTGGCCTTGACCGAGGTCCGGAACGTCGAGCCGCGGATCAGCGTCCCTTCGGCCGGGTAGACGGTCATGGCCGGGTTGTCCTTGTCCAGGTTCACCGTGAACGACGCCGACGAGGTGAAGCCGAAGCTGTCCCAGACCTGCAAGGCCACATCCGCGGTGGCACCTGGCAGATTGGCCGGCACCCAGGACAGCGAGTGAGTGTCCGCGACGACCTGGCCGTTGACCCGCCACTCGTAACGGCTGATCCTCGACTTGTCGCGGATCGTGGGGCGCAGGACACTGACCTGTCCGACCCAGGCGCCGCCAAGGTCCACACGGCCCGGCGAGTACACATTCGCCGACTCGACCTGCTCGATGACCGGCGCCTCCGCGTCTACCACGTAGCCGCTGTCCAAGGTTGCGGTGTTACCGACCCGGTCGGTCAGCCGGAAATGCGGCCGGGTGCCGTCGGCGGTCGCGTTCCAGGTGAACTCCCACGGTGCCTCGGTACGCGTCTCCAGCACCTCGCCGCCCTGGAACAACGTGGTCATCTCGACCTTCACGATGTCGTCGGCCACCCCCGACAACCGCACGGTCACCGGGCCGACGCCCAACGTGGAATAGCGTGCCGGCGACAAGGTCGGCGACCCGACCTGCTTGTCGATGCGAACCGTGGTCGTCACAACGTCGCTCTTGTTCCCGGCCGCGTCGACCGCCCACAGACTGAGCGGGACCTCCGCGTCGTGCGGCACCTTGTCGGTCACCGTCATGCAGTACACCAGCCCACACGACACGTGATACCGCAGACCACCGAGCAGACCGTCGATCTTCACGACACCGACGTCATCGGTGACGACCGGCTTGAACCGGAACGTCCCCGGGATCAGCTGCCCCGGCGTGACACCGAGGTCGACGATCACCGGCGGCGTGACGTCCGGTACCGGTTCCTGCGCCAGAGCCGGACTCCCCGCAACGGCCAACAGACCAGCCGTGCCAGCAGCGACCAGTGCTGAGCCACGTGCCCGACGGACACCGGCACCGAAGACCATCCCGAACCCCCGTGATCGAAACCGGTCGCAGCGTAACGCATCGATATGACGGGCCGGCATCCCCGAGATCGTGACGGCGAGCGTCCGGCCCACAGCCGACCCAAAGACGCGCTCCTACGCTGCCGGACGGGTGGAAGGTAGCCCATATCGATCTGAGACAAGGACCTGACCATGCGTCGCACCTCAACCGTTTTGACCCGTATCGCCACCGTGTCGGCCGCGTTGGCGGCTGGCGTTCTGCTGGCCGCCGCACCCGCCGGAGCGGCCCTGGCGGAAGCCCCCCCCGCGGCGGCGAGACGGGCACCCTGCTGATGCCGATCATCGGCTCTGGCACTCACCCGATCGAGATCGCCGCCGACAGCTGGGGAGTCGGCAACGGGGTGACCGACACTGACGCGCCGATCTCGACCCAGGGCAGCATCCGGCACTGCCCGTGCCCTGTGGTCTGACGTCTCCCGGCACGCCTGAACCCACCGTAAGGATCTTTGAATGTCCCTGAGCAGCAGTTCCCCACTGCCGCCCACGCCCGAGCTCGACAGCAACGGCATCTTCTCCGACGAGCCGCTGCGCGAGGCACGGGAGCAGGCCCTGCGCGGTGACTGGCAGGCGGCCCGCCACGTGGTCGAGGACGCCGGGCGGGACTGGGAACTGCGCGGCTGGCGGATCGGCCGGCTCGGTCTGGCTGCCGCCGAGGACGACGGCTGGCTCGGCGCCTGGCTGCGCGCCGAGCCGGCCGACCCGACGGCGGTGCTTCTCCAGGCGGGGACGATGATCCGGCGGGCGGTGCAGGCCCGGGGTATCGCATCGTCCGCGAGGACCACCGAGGAGCAGTTCCAGGGCTTTCACACCAACATGCAGGCGGCAGCTCCGGTCCTGCGGCGGGCGATGAGACTCGCCGGGTCTGACGACCCGACACCATGGGCCGAGATGATGCGTACGATGTTCGCCGACCAGCAGACCCGGGAGGCCTCGTTCGACGAGGTGTACGCCGAGGCGCAGCGGCGTGACCCGTACCACTTCGAGATCCACCTGATGGCGGTGCAGTTGCGCCTCGACAAGTGGTTCGGTTCGCACGAGCAGAGCTTCGCCACCGCCCGCGAGATCGCCGCCGCGGCCCCGGCGGGTTCCGGCGTGACGTTGCTCCCGCTCTACACCCACCTCGAGTACGCGAAACGCGAGTTCCACTGGGATGTCACCGGCGACGTGCCCAAGGCTGCGTGCGAGGCATACCTGCGGCGGCCCGAGGTTCAAGACGAGGTGGACCGGGCCGTCGCCAAGTGGCGAGCCGGCACACCGCAGTCCGTCCTCGTCCCGGGCTGGCTGCAATGGCTGGCTCTCTACTACACCCTGGCCGGGCGGCGCGAACAGGCGAAGGCCGTGTTCGACGAGATCGGGCCGAGAGTCTGCCCTCGCCACGATTGGGCCTACTTCTGGGACACCGCACAGACCGGGTACCTGACCGCCTGGCGGTGGGCGAACGGGGGTCGACGTCCGGTTCCCGGCACGGAACTCGCCAGCACGCGGTCGGGATGACGCAGTCGCGTGACTGTCCTCCGGAGGCCGTCCGCCGTCCAGCCAGAATCGTCGGGGCGGCTGCCGCTAAGGGGCTGCCACGAACCACGCGTCGAACGATTCGGGAGCCCTTGCCGTACTGACGGATGTCGGCGCATCTCCTGCGTCGGGGCCGCTCGTTGAGGGGGGTGGTTGCGCGTCACCTGTCAGGAGAAGAACGTGGTAACACGCCGTATAGGTGTTGGTGCAATTCGCCCCATACCGTGAGGGACTGGTTTAGCCTAGCGCTAAGGCAGTGTCCTCTTTTGTGCAATCGGCGAGGCCGGGCGCGCGAACCGGGCAGGCTGGGATGGGGAGCTGTGCCGACATCCCGGACGTGGCTGCCGCCTGACCTCGGTCCGGCCGACTCCTTCGTGTAACAACTTGTCCTCAGTGGATCTCTCCGTCGTTGCCGTGCATGGTGTTCGGCGGCCGGAACCACTATGTTGGCCGCGTCGGGTGCGGTGGGTTGCTGTCCCCATAAAATCTGAAGGAAGTTCGATGACCACCTTGGCTGTGCGTCCGGAGAAGCCTCGGCTTCCGCTCGGGCAGTTCAATACCGAGCACCTGGACGATATGTCGGACGACGACGTGTCTCCGATCGTAAATCGAATCATGGCGGCGCACCTAGACCAGTCCAGGATCCCGGCGGCAAAGTTCTCCTCGTTCATCTGACTTCACCATGACTGGCCGGCAGCCCGACAGGGCGTTCGCAGAGTTCGTGGTCAAAGTGCACTCACGGTGTGATCTTGCATGCGACCACTGTTACGTCTTCGAACATGCCGATCAGAGCTGGCGCCGCCGGCCGGCCCGCATCGCTACTGAAACACTTCAGGCGGCAGCACAGCGTATCGCCGAACATGCCGAAAAACACGGTCTCGCCGAAGTCTCGGTCATTCTTCACGGCGGCGAGCCGTTGTTACTCGGGCCGGCTCGGATGCGTGAGATTCTCACTGAACTCCACAACATCATAAGCCCGTTCACGACACTTCATGTCGGAATGCAAACCAACGGAATTCTGCTCACCGAGCGTTTCGCCCAAGTGCTGGCCGATTTTGACGTCCGGATCGGTGTCTCACTGGACGGTGATCGCTCCGCCAATGATCTCCACCGGCGTTTCCGTAATGGCAACAGCAGTCATGACCAGGTCGTTCGCGCGCTCGAAATCCTGCGACGACCGCAGTTCCGCCGCATCTACTCCGGCCTGTTGTGCACGGTGGATGTCCGGTCCGATCCGATCCGGGTCTATGAGGCGTTGCTCGCGCAGGACCCACCCCGCATCGACTTCCTTCTTCCGCACGCCACCTGGGACTCTCCCCCTTGGCGTCCGGACGGCGCCGGCGCCCCGTACGCCGCATGGCTCTCCGCCATCTACCGGCGCTGGATCAGCGATGGCCGCCCTGTTGCGATCCGCCTCTTCGATTCCCTGCTGGCGCTGGCCGAAGGCCGTCCCAGTGGCACCGAGTGGGTCGGCCTCGATCCGGTCGCGCTCGCGGTGATCGAGACCGACGGCGAGTGGGAGCAGGCGGACTCTCTCAAGACCGCGTTCGACGGCGCAGCCTCGACCGGCATGACCGTTTTCACCCACTCGGCCGACGATGTCGCCGCGACACCCGAGATGGCGCGCCGGCGGGCCGGCCTGGGTGGCCTGAGCCCGGTCTGCCAGAGCTGTCCGGTGGTCGCGCAGTGCGGTGGTGGCCTCTTCGCACATCGTTACGGCTCGGGAACCTTCGATCATCCGAGCGTCTACTGTGCAGATCTGAAAGAGCTCATCATGGATGTCAACGACAATCCTCCGCCGGCGCCGACCGACGTCGACCCGTCTCTGCTGCCGCCGGCGATGCTCGACGGCATCGCGGTCTCGGCCGGGGACGGCGCCGCCGTAAAGCGGCTGGAGGAAGCACAGACCGCCATCATCCGGGCCCTGCTCGTCAAGGTCGGCCAGGGTTTGGAGACGACAGGTCCCTCCGCGCAGAACTGGGCGACGCTGACCCGGCTGGACCACGATCACCCGGACGCGGTCTCCGGCGTTCTCGCTCATCCGTACATCCGTTCCTGGGCTGTTGAACTGCTCTCCGGCGCGGGTACCGGAACCTGGCAGGGTCCTGGTTATCTGGGGTCGATCGCGGCCGCTGCGGCGTTCGCCGCAGGCGCGGCGGTGCGGGTTTTCGCTCCCGTCCGTGACGGGCGCGTCCATCTCCCGACTCTGGGCACGGTCCTTCTGGGCGCCGGTGGGCCCGCGGTCGCCGAGGTGCGGACCAACGACGGCGAGATCCGGATCACCGTCGAGGGCGAAACCGTCGCGGTACGTCCCGGCGAGCGCGCCGACGCACGCTGGCTGCCGAACCGCCGGCTGACGGCGGACGGCCTCACCCTCCTGCTCGAAGACCTCGATCCGCATCGGGACTGTCACAAGCTTCCGGCCGCCGACCGTCTGGACGAGGCGGCCGCCGGGCGGTGGGCCGACACCTTCGCGGAGGCCTGGCGGATCGTCCGGGACGAGGTGCCGGACCACGCGGAGGAATTGCGGGTGGGCCTGCGGGCTATCGTGCCGGTTCGTCTGACCGGGGACGGCAAGAGCGAGGCCTCGACCGCACGACAGGCATTCGGCAGTGTCGCTGTGACCGAAACTGATCCGGCTTCTCTCGCGGTTCTGCTGGTGCACGAGTTCCAGCACAGCAAGATGAACGCGCTGCTCGACATCTGCAACCTCGTCGATATCACCAAGCCCAACAAGATCACGGTGGGCTGGCGGCCGGACCCCCGACCGGCGGAGGCCGTATTGCACGGGATCTATGCCCACACTGCGGTGGCCGGCATCTGGCGGGTCCGGACCAGCCGGAAGATCGACGGCGCTGAGGCGGTATTCGAGCAGTACCGCGCCTGGACCACGGAGGCGATCCAGGCGCTGGAGCGGGCGGATGCCCTGACGCCGGACGGTCAGCGGCTGCTGCGAAAGGTCTCGGGGGTCGTCAGCGGCTGGCGGCCGTGACCGCCGCCCCTGTCCGGTCGCGATCCCTGCTGGCCGATCTACGGGCGATGGGCCTGGTCGCGGGCGGGGTCGTGCTCGTGCACTGCTCGATGCGGAAGGTCGGATATCTCGACGGCGGTGTCGCCGCGCTGGCGCTCGCGTTCCGTGAGGCGATCGGACCCTCCGGCACGTTGGTCGTGACCACGCAGACTCCGGGCAACTCGGTGAGCAGTGACGCCTTCCGGGCGGCGACCGCGGGGATGACCGACACCGAACGTGCGGCGTACGAGGAGCAGATGCCCGGTTTCGACGCCCGGACGACGCCCTCGTTCGGAGTCGGCGCCTTCGCGGAGCACATCCGCGGGCTCCCCGACGCCGTCCGTAGTGGACATCCGCAGACCTCGTTCTGCGCATGGGGCCCGAAAGCGCCGGATCTGATGCGGGTGCACGAACTGGACAGCCACCTCGGCGAGCGCTCGCCACTGGCCGCTCTGGAACGGGCCGACGCCACCACGTTGCTGCTCGGCGTCGGGTACGAGTCGTGCACCGCTCTGCACCTGGCCGAGTACCGCCTGCGCCGGCCGGCGGCCGTCCGGGACTACCGGTGTTACGAGATGCGCCAGGGTCGGCGGGTCCGCGTTGATTTCCGCGCGCCGCACCTCGATGCGGCCCCGTTCGCCCGGATCGGGATCGGCCTCGACCGCGAAACCTTCACCCGCAGAGGCATTGTCGGGCGGGCACCTGCACGTCTCCTGCCGATCCGGGCAGCGGTCCGGTACGCCGTCCAGTGGATGGACCGGAATCTACTTCGTTAGCCTGGTCACATCTCGGTCAGGTCTCTAGTCTGGTCTATGCATAAGTAGCTTAGAGCGACGGCTAGGGAGCAGCTTGTGATCGATTTCTGCTTGTTGGTCCGCCGTGATCTTACTGCTGACCGGATCGACCTCGAATGACGCTCGGCAGAGGGCCCCAGGCCGATGCCCGATATTTCTACCTCAGCTATGCACCGACCCCCTCCCCTGATGATCGATTTCAGGGTGATCATTGGGTCCGCAGATTCTTCGACGATCTCAATGAGGCGATCAATCGCCAGCCCGGCCGGCTGAACCGGCGCCCGGGTTTCGCTGACTTCACCGTCACCTCGACGGAGAATCGGCAGACACAATGCGATCATGCGCTCGACGAGGCGGATGTCTTCGTCCCGCTCTACTCCCGCGAATACCTCGACCGCCCGGAATCACGCCGGGAACGCGAGTGGTTCCGCAAGCGCATGGTGCGGGCCGGCCGGCCCGCCGACGGCGCGAACATACTTCCGGTGCTCTGGACGCCGTCACCGCGGATCGCGCACCGGCTCGACCAGGATCGCGCCCTGGTCATCGCCCCCGACGTCGAGGCCTATGCCGAGAGCGGCATGAGCGCGCTGTGCCGTCTCAAGATCTACGAGACCGACTACCAGAACGTCCTGCACCGGATGGCCCGGCTCATCACCGAGACCGCCGGCAACCTGCCGCTCCAGGCCATGTCGGAGACGCTGCCACCGGCCACGTCGTTGCCGCAGCCGCCGGCCGACATCCCGTTCCGGACGGTGCTCATCACCGCGGACTGGGCGCCGCCGGCCGATGCACCGTCCATGAACGGCTACGGCTCGCCCGGCCGGAGCTGGCGGCCGTTCACCGGTCAGCCGCCGATCGTCGACGACATCATCGTCGCCGTGGAGCGGTTACGGATGCCGGCCCGGATCCACGACTTCGTGCCGGATGGAAACCTGTTCGAACGCTGCCCGGGCATCATCATGATCGACACACGGGTGATCGACGCGGCCGGACTCGATGTGATCGCCGAGGCCGTCAGCTGCTTACGCAACTGGGTGGGCGTGGTGCTGATCGCGGACGGCTCGGCGCCTGATCATCGGACCCACGGCGCCGGCCTGCTGGATCGGACCGCCGGCCTCTTCCCCCCGGCCGCGGGGCTGGTGCAGGTGACCAACTACGACGAGTGGCGCTCCGGCATTCCGGGCCTGATCTACCGGATGCGGCGCCGCTACCTCGACGAGCACCCGGCCTACCCACCACCCGGCCGACCGATCCGGCGCCCCCGGCTGTGGGACAGCGGTTCACCGACGCGTGAGGGCAATGACGATCATCCTTCCGGACCCACGGAGTGAACGACATGGCGCAGCGAGACGGAAAGGTCGTCACCTTCTACTCCTACAAGGGCGGCACCGGCCGGACGATGGCCCTGGCCAACGTCGCCTGGATCCTGGCCGCCAACGGCAAGCGTGTCCTCGCCGTCGACTGGGACCTGGAGTCACCGGGCCTCGCCCGGTACTTCGCCCCCTTCATCGACCGCGACGCCCTCGACAGCGCGCTCGGCGTCATCGATCTGATCAGGGAGTACGAGTGGGCCACCGCCACCGAGGAGGACAAGGACGGTGAACGCTGGCACGAGCAGTACGCCCGCGTGCACAAGTACTCCTTCTCGCTGAACTGGTCGCACTTCCCGACCGGCGGCACCCTCGACTTCCTCTCCGCGGGCCAGCAGAACAACGACTACGCCGGCAATCTCGCCGGGATGAACTGGGACGAGTTCTACGAGCGGCAGGGCGGCGGGCACTTCTTCGACGCACTACGTGCCGACATGAAGCGGCACTACGACTACGTCCTGATCGACAGCCGGACCGGCTTCTCGGACGTGGCGGACATCTGCACGGTCCAGCTGCCGGACACGCTCGTCACCTGCTTCACCCTCAACGAGCAGGGCATCATCGGAGCGGCGAAGGTCGCGCAACTGGTGGAGCACCGGTACGACAACCGGCGGATCCGCGTGCTGCCGGTCCAGATGCGCATCGACCCGGCCGAGAAGGTCAAGGCGGACACCGGGCGGGCGGTGGCCCGGCAACGCTTCACCGCTCTGCCGAGCGGCATCACCGAGGCGGAACGCGACCGTTACTGGGCCCGGATGCAGGTTCCCTACCAGGCCTTCTACGCGTACGAGGAGTTGCTCGCGACCTTCGCCGACCAGCCCGGCGCCAGTGGCACGCTGCTCTCCGCCTATGAGGCGCTCGCCTACGAGATCACCGACGGTGAGGTGCAGTCACTCCCGCCGATGCGCACGGCGCTGCGTGAACGGATCAACGCCCGGTTCGCGCGTACGCCTGCTTCGGTGGAGAGCGAGATCGTGCTGAGGCACTCGTCCTATGACCGGGTGTGGGCCGAATGGATCGGTCACCTGCTCGTGTCGGCCGACGTCAAGGTGATCGACCCGTGGTTCGCCGATTCCGGTGACGCCGGGGCCGGCGTCCGCGAGTTGCTGATCGTCTCCGAGTCGAACGCTCTGGAGGATGCGATCCCCGCCTCCACCAACCGCTCGCCCGATCAGGTGCCGCTGGTGGTCTACGTGGCCGACGTCCTGCGTCTGCCGAACATCCCGGCCGCGCAGAGCGTGTCGATCGCCGGTCTGGAGCCCGAGGCGGCGGCCGCCCGGGTGCTGCGGCTGATCGGCCGCGAGGGCCTTCCGGCCGACCTGGACCTGCCGACCAGTCCTCGTTTCCCGGGCACCGACAACACCGTCTTCGAGGTCCGCGGCCGCAACACCCGGTTCACCGGCCGCGAAGAAGATCTACGCAAGCTCCGCATGCTGCTACGCAGCAGCCCGAAGGTCGTGCTGGCAAGCCCGCGGCCGGTCGCGCTTCAGGGGATGGGCGGCATCGGCAAAACCCAATTGGCTCTGGAGTACGCCCACCGCTACCGCGCCGCCTATGACGCCGTCTGGTGGATCGACGCGGCACAGGCCAGCCTGGTCGAGTCCGCGATCGGTGAGCTCGCGTCCTCCCTCGGCATCGCCCCGACCGAGTCGAACCGGGAGAACTCGCGGGCCGTACTCGATCGATTGCAACGCACCGAGATGCGCTGGCTGATCATCCTCGACAACGCGGAGGTCGTCGAGGGGGTCCTCCCGTTCGTCCCCGAGGGCAAAGGCCACGTGCTGATCACCTCGCGCAACGTGCAGTGGGCCGAGCAGGCCGCCGCGATGCAGGTCGACGTCTTCAAGCGGCAGGAGAGCAAACAGCACCTCGTCCAGCGGGTGCCGAGCATGGAGGAGGAGCAGGCCGACCGGATCGCGGCGTCCCTGGGCGACCTGCCGATCGCGATCGCGGCGGCCGCGGCCTGGCTCGCCGACACCGGATCGTCGGTCGACCAGTACCTGGCGGACATCGCCCAGGCCGGCCCGCAGGTGGTCCGGGACCCGGAGACCAACGCCTCGGTGGCGGCCACCTGGGAGCTGTCGCTCAACCACCTCAGGGACGCCTACCCGGCCGCGTACCGGGTGCTGCAACTCTGTTCGATCTTCGACGCGGACATCTCCGCCGACCTGGTCTACAGCGACGCGTTCGCCGAGGCGCTGACCCTGTTCCACCCACAGGCCGAGGACCGCCTGATCCGCCAGCGGCTGGTGCAACAGGCGCACCGGCTCGCGCTGGTCCGGGTCGACCTGCGCGCGGACAGCTCAGCGAGCGGTGAGACCGGCGGCGGCGGTTTCGTCGTCATGCACCGGCTGCTCCAACACGCCGTACGTGCCCGCATGAACCCCGAGGACCTGGCGGAGGCACGCCGTCAGGTGCACGGCGTCCTGGCCGCGGCCCGGCCCCGTGGCGAGGTCGACGACCCGAAGAACGCACCGGGGTTCCGCGCCATCTGGCCACACCTCGAAGTGTCGGAAGTGCCGTTGAGCCGGGTGCCGAAGGTCCGGGACCTGATGATCGACCGGGTTCGGTACCTCCAGCTGCGTGGCGAGCTCGACTCCGGCCGGCGGCTCGGCGAACAGATCGTTGCGCTCTGGCAGGAGATGCTGGACAACGAGACCGACCCGCGGGCGGCCGTGGACCTTCAGCGGCAGCTTCTGCACCTGAAGTTCAACCTGGGCAACATCCTCAGTTTCATGGGTCTGCTGAAGGACTCCCACGCGCTGGACCAGGGCGTGCTGGAGGCCCAGCGGCGGCTCCTCGGCGATGATCACCCGAACACCCTGATGACCGCCGGTGGCCTCGCCCGCGACCTGCGAGGGCTGGGCCAGTACAAGGAGGCGCTCGAACTCGACGCCCGGACGTTCGATGCGTGGAAGCTGAACCTCGGCGAGGGGCATCCGCACTCACTCAAGGCGCTCAACAATCTGGCCGTCACCCAGCGGCTGATGGGCGACTTCAAGGAGGCCCGGAAGAACGACGAGATGGTGCTGGCCGGGCGGCGTGCCAGTCTCACGGCCGGCCACCCGGACACGCTCATCTCCTCGGCGTATGTCGGGATCGACATGCGGGACGCCGGCGACTACGAACAGTCGATCGTCCGGCTCCGTACCGTCTATCGCGATCTGCTGGCGTCTCGCGGCGCGGAAGACCTGATGACCTTGCGTACGCAGATCAATCTCGCGGTCTCACTGCGTGCGGCCGGTCAGGTCGGCGAGGCCGGCGAGCTTCTCAAGGCCGCACTGAAGCTGCTGGTCAGACGGTTCGGCGACGACAACCCGGAGACCCTCACCTGCCGGCTGAGCCTCGCCATCAACCTCCTCCAGGTGGACGACTTCGAACCGGCGCGGAAGGAGATCACGGCGGTCCAGGAGGTCTACAGCCGCGATCGGGGCCCCCGGCACCCGCTCACCCTGGTCTGCCAGCTCAACCTGGCCATGGTGGCGCGGTACGCCAGAGACTTCGCGGGAGCGCGGGAACTGGCCGGCGAGGCAGCGGACCTGCTGGCCGAATCACTGGGCCGCGACCATCCGTACACGCTCTCCGGCTGGATGAACCAGGCCATCTGCATCGCCGAGCAGGAGGATCCGCCCGAAGGCCGGGAGGCGGCCGACCAGCACGCGCTCGTCCTCCTGCAACGCGCCTACGACGGCCTGAAGAACGTCCTGGGCGAGGAACACCCGAACACACTACGGAGCCGGGCGAACCTCCTCCTGCTCCGGGAGCGCATCGAACCGGACCAGTGGACCGACCAGATCGACGCCACCGCCCGCGCGCTCTCCCGACGTCTGGGCGAGAATCACCTCGCGGTGGTGGCCATCCGGTCCAAGAAATTCCAGCGCCGGATCATCGACCCGCATCCGATCTGATCGGCGGCTCGTCCGACGGCCGGATCAGCCAGGCGAGCATCTCCGGCAGTACGGCTACCGCTCCGAAGTGGGCGGTACGCCGCTGGACCTGTAGCTCGGAGGTCTGTATCTGGCTGGCCAGCCAACGGGTGTGACTGGCCGGGGTGAAGTTGTCGTCGGCGCCGTGCCACAGCCGGATCGGCATCTTGATCTCGGTCAGGGTGAATCCCCACTCCGACCGCAGGGCGAGCACGTCGTCGATCCAGCCGTCGGGTCCCTCACGCAGCGCCTCGGCATAGGCGTCGATGAGCTGCCGGCGGATCGGCACGTCGGCCACGGCCTTGCGGTCCGGCTCCGTCATCTGCGCGATGAGGAACTCGAGCAACGACGCCGGGTCGTCGACCGCCCGGGCAGCCCGTTGCCGCAGCTCCTGAACGAGCAGCACATCGTCGTTGCCCACACTGCCGAAGTCACGGACGTTCGCGTCGGTCATCCCACCGAACCAGTCGAGCCCCGCGGCGTCGGACGGCGCCAGGCCGACCAGGACGGCGGCCCGCCGGACCCGCTCCGGGAGAAGCGCGGCACAGGCCAGCGCGTGCGGGCCGCCACCCGATCGGCCCACCACGGAGAACTCCTGAATGCCCAGGTGAGCGGCGATGGCGGCAACGTCCGTCGCGGCGTCGGCAACGATCCGGCCCGGCGACCGGCTGGATCCCCCATACCCCGGCCTGTCGTACGAGATCAGGCGCACCCCGAGCCGATAGAGCACGCTCGGCCGTGGCCGTGGGCCGCTTCGGCTGCCCGGGGTGCCGTGCAGCAGGAACACCGGCTGCCCGCGTTCAGCTCCGGCCGAGTTGACGGTCAGTACACGGCCTCCCGTGTGGACGATGTGCTCATGGCCCGTCTGCGGGTGCGACAAGTCCTGCCTCCGAACAAGGATAGATAGCCGGCTCGCAGTCGGGTCTCGCCGCGACTCCGGCACTCAGACGGCATCGTGGGCCGTCGCCAAACTTCCCAGCTCCGCCAGAGCGTCAGCCAGCGTGTCGCCGCCCGGCGTCCGGCCGTACTCCCGCAGGTATTCGCAGAGAATGCGGCAGAGACGGGCCTCGTCCAGGAATTCGTCCGCGCGCCGATGCCCGAGCAGACGCGACATCGCCGCCGGCGGGATCTTCCGCCAGGCGAAGTCGGAGAACCCGCTCACGGCGATGAGCAGCCACAGGGCGGTACGGTTGCCGACCTCGGCGTCGGCGAACTGCTCGACCATCTCGGCCGAGACCACCGCCTCCTCCACCGGCAGCTCGTCCAGGCGCGCGGTCAGTCCGTCGACCACGTTCCGCACCCGGTCGACATAGCGGGCCGGGAGCCGTTTCAGCCCACGGCCGAGAATCAGCGCGTGCAGGACGGCATGGCCCTCCGGCGTGCCCACCGATTCGAGCATGGCGGGAAACTCATCGATCAGGTACGGGCAGGAGATGATCAGCTCGGGTGGCGCGGTAACCGACGTGGGCAGCCGGCTCAGTGCCAGGCCGGTCAACGCGCAGACCAGGTCGCGGGGCAGCTGACCACCGTCCTCGGCCAGGCATTCGAGCAACAGCGTCGCCGTGGTGCTGGACATCGCCTCCGGGTGCCGGGACGCACGTTCCAGCAGCCCCCGGTATTTGCGCTCGTCGTACAGCGTCAGCGCGTCCAGAGAAGGCACCGGCCAGCGCCGGGTGGAGAGGCCCACCATGTCGGCGTGCAGCCGGCCGCTCTCGAAGCTGTCCGGGTGCTGGCTCCGCCACGTGCGCTCACCGGCCCGCAACTGGCCGTAGACGGTGACATCGCCGACCAGCCTGGCCTCCTCCGCCGCCACGTTGAGACCGGCCTCGAGATGCTCGCGGCGTACCACGGTGATCCGGCCCGCGGCATCGCGGCTGAGCCAGCCGATCATCGCGAGCTGGCCCTTCTCGTCGAGGCCGGCCCGCCACAGCCGGACGGTCGAGGCCCAGGTCTCCTCGTCCATCAGGTCGGTGTGCGCCACTCCGCCGTCACCGGCGACGACCGCGGCGAGGATGACGAGGTTCGCGGTGTACGCGGCGAGCAGCCGGACCGGGTCGTACCGGATCGGTTCGTAGCGGTCGATGCCCGCGATGTCCGCCCGCTGCCGGGCCTGGGCGAGCAGCGCCACGATGGTCTTCCCGATGGCGGCACGCCGCTCCGCTTTCAGTTTGGCGCTGAGCTCCTTGGCGAACGCCATGACACCGTCCCGCTTCACCAGGGGCTGGTGCGAGAGCAGCGCGCGGATCCGCCCGGTGCTCAACTGGGCACTCGAACCGGCACGAAGATGACCACGCACGTCAGCCAGCTCACCGAGGGACTGGATGACGTGCTCCGCGATGAGGAAGTCACCGAAGGTCGCGTGCAGGAACTCGTACGTCCGCCGGGTGTCCTCGCCCTGGAGGTCGTCGGGGCCGTAGACGACGAAGAACGCCGTGGTGACGAGCTGCTCCGGGCCGAGCTGATCGCCTGGCGGGGAGACGTCGTCCATCGCCGTGCCGAGGCAGGCCAGATCGGCACGCAGGTGCGCCCGGTTCACCACCTCACGACTGCGGTTGAACATCGCGAACGCGGTGATCGCCAGCTCGTCACGCAACCGCTGCTCCCGCGCGGCCAGCTCATCGGTCGACAGCGTCTTCGGTGACTTCTCCGCCACCTGCCGCCGGATGAACGCGGTGAGCAGCCCGGTGAAGAGATCCGACTGCGAGATGGTGTAGTCCGGCCGCTGGTCGACGATGCGCTCGTTGTAATAGATCGCCAGCAGCGTGAGCAGCAACGGCTGCCGGACCAGCCCCTCTCCGTGCGCAAGCAGCTCGTGGGCGGAGAACCTCCGGAAGTTGCGCTGATGCTCGTTCTCCCGATTGACCGCGTGCACCCAGTCCACGACCTGCTGGTCGGCGAGATCCTCCAGCCGGACCATCACGGTGCCGTGCGGCAGGCTGGCCCGGTCCATCACCAGAATGCGGGACGTGATGATCGGGATGATCGAGAAGCCGAGCTCCCACTGACGCTCCTGGAACTCCGCCACCCGCTCGATGTACTGCGAATGTGCCGTGCCGGTGACCTGGACGAGCTCGTCGAAGCCGTCGAAGACGACCACCACGGTCGTCGCCTTGGTCGCCTCCCGGAGGTCCTTCCAGCGAACCCGATCGTCGGTCAGCTGCTCGAACGCCCACTCGATCTGCTCGGTGGGAGTCATGTCGCCCATCATCAGCTTCAGCGGCACCACAATGGACGTGAACCGGCTGGAGGGCAGACGCGCCGCGATGACCCTCGTCAGAAGCGTCTTGCCGGCGCCCGGCTGACCGAGAACGAGCAGCGGACGATGCGGGCTGTTCGGATCGGTCAGATAGTCACTGAGGAAACCGACCAGGTCGGCGCTCCACGGCTGGTCCTTCCACCAGGTCTCCATCTCCGGCTTGGAGTATTTCCGGTCGTACTCCGCGATGCGGAAATCGGGGCTGATGAAGCCGTTCTCCACGGCCGGGATGGCCAGATGGAAGTCGACGCCCTTGATCCGCAGAAGCGGCTGTTTGAACACCGACGTCATGTATTCGGCCAGGCGGTCCAACGATTCACGAAGCGGATCGGCGGCGAGGACCGGGACGACGCTGGGGAGACCGGACAGATTCTGGAAAAGTGTCTCCAGCGCGTCGAGCCGGTTCACCACGTGCTCGGACATCTCACGGTTGGTGCTCTCGCCGTGTTCGAGAGCCTGCCGCAGAGTACGGAAACCGAACTCCGGCAGGTCGGTGGCGAGCCGGTCGAACCGATCGTCGTAGTTCCGCATGCTGCGCTCGACCACACGGGTCCGGAGCAGTTTGAGGTCCAGCCCGCGCCGGACCTCCGGCCAGGCCGCCAGCCCTTCGCAGAAGACGATGGTGGCGTCGTAGAGAGCGACATACGCGTTCTCGACGTCGGTCCGCGCCTCACCCAGACCGCGAACCGAGGAGGGCAGCGGAAAGTGCCCGCTGTCGATCTCATCGGGAAGCGACCGGCCACGGCGATTGGCCACCGCAGTGGCCGCCTTCTCCTCGTCGGTCAATTCCAGCCGGTCGAAGTCGGGCCCGACCTCGGTCCGGAATGCGTCGAAGAACGACGACAGGGCCAGCACGGTGTGGCTGGCCTCGAGCAGTTCGTAGTACGACTTCCCGCCGGATGTCCGGATCCGGCCGTTCGGATTGCCGGTGAAGTCACGGACGACCTGCAGGAGGGCGCTCTTCGGCCCGAGCAGAGTAGCGGTGGCGCCGGCGGTGATGGCGCCACCGCCGATCAGCGCAGCCGAAAGGTACTTGTCGATCTGATTGATCCGGGAGTTGCCCGGGGCCAGTCGACGCAGAGCTTCTCGGTAGCTGAGGCTTGAACGGCGCGACATGTCGCCCCTTCCGCCGCCGGGGGCTCGGTCTGGCGAGCATACAAAACCAGGACGACGGAAAGCCACATCTCGATTCCGAAGAGTGATCATGCATAGGTGAGCGCCGATCAGCTTCCCGGGATGGCCGCGGCGCACGTCGACGCCGAGTTCCGTGGCGCGAGCAGGGCAGAACCCAAAACGATCACGATCGGGAGGCTCATGCGACGCATCCCTTGTTACCGCCTGTCGGCTACTGTTCAATCCGTCATCAGGTGCGATGCGCAGAGCAACGACCCTGTTCGAGAATGATGGTCACGGATAGGTAACGGGGGATTCGGTGTTCAACAATCAGCCACCCCCTGGTCAGGTGGATCGGGAATCGTCACCGGTCATGCAACGAACCACCGGCATTGCCGCGCTCGTCGCCCTGACCACTCTCGCCGCCGGTTTCCCGGCGTTTGCGGCCGAGCGTCCGCCTCGACAGATCACCGCCACCATCGAAACTCCGAGCCTTTTCGACGACGAGGCCGGCGGTGACGCGGACGCTGACGACCCCGCGATCTGGATCAACCCGGCCGATCGGGGCCGCAGCCTGGTCATCGGCACCGCCAAGAACGGCGGCTTGCGCGTCTACGACCTCAAGGGCCGTGAGATCCAGTCGATCGCGACGCCCGACGGCGGCCGTTTCAACAATGTCGACGTCCTAACCGGGTTCAAGCTCGGTAAGAAGAAGATCGACATCGCCGTGGTCACCGACCGCGGCCTCGACAAACTGCGCATATACAAAATCGAGGCGAACGGTCTCACCGACATCACCTCGGCTGACGTCCCGCTGCTCTTCTCGAAGGACGAGGCCGAGGTCGAGGAGCAGGCGACCGGCTACGGCATCGCCGTCTACGACCGTTACGCGGTGGTGAGCCGCCGGCACAGCACGCGGCTGGGCATTTTCCGACTCGAAGAGAAGAACGGAAAGGTCACCTACCGCACCACCGACACCCTCGACCTGCCCCGCGAGTTCCGCCTGCCGAACGGCGGGAGCTGGACCCCGTGCCTCGAACCGGGTGAGGACCCGCAGGTCGAGGGCATGGTCGTGGACGCCGAGGCGGGCGTGCTCTACGCCGCCCAGGAGGACGTCGCCCTCTGGCGCATCAACCTGGCCGGCGGCACGTTCAGCAGCATCCCGCGGGTCGTCGAGCGGGTTCGTGAGTTCGGCCAGCCCGCCACCTACGACCCGGAGACGGAGGAGTGCACCGTCGAATACGTCAACGGCTACGGCGGCCGCATCACCGCCGACGTCGAGGGCGCCACGATCTACCCGACCGGAAAGCGCAGCGGCTACCTGATCGTTTCCAGTCAGGGCGACAGCCGCTTCTTCGTCTACGACCGCCGCACCAACAAGCCGCTGACCATGTTCTCGGTCACCGACGGTCACAACGCCGACGGCGTCCAGCACTCCGACGGCGCCGCCGTCACCGCGGTCGCCCTTCCCGGCTACCCGAAGGGCCTCCTGGTCCTCCACGACGGCGAGAACACCCCGAACGACGACCGCACCAGCACCAACTTCAAATACGTCGACTGGCGTTCCCTGGGCCTGCCGTCCTGAACCAAAAAACCAGGCCGGGCTTTCTCCATACGGAGATGGCCCGGCCTTTTCAAACCCAGATTTGATACGGGCCACGACTCCGACAACCGCAGCCGACCCAGCCCCCGGCTGCGCCGCGACCGCAGTCGGCATCGTGCCCCGGAAACACGAAAAGGCCCACCCGTTATCCGGGTGGGCCTTTCCATACGTTGAGTCCGGCGGCGTCCTACTCTCCCACACCCTCCCGAGTGCAGTACCATCGGCGCTGGAGGGCTTAGCTACCGGGTTCGGAATGTAACCGGGCGTTTCCCCTCCGCTATGACCACCGAAACACCTTTCAGCAACAGCGAAGAACCAGCAACTCTCAAGCGCCGGCCAAACCTCGGCCGAGCAACCCTCAAGGTGGTTGTTCGTTTGCTGTGAATCACACAGTGGACGCGTAGCATAAATTTAAAGTGGTTAAGCCCTCGGCCTATTAGTACCGGTCAACTCAACACGT